>NZ_CP031963.1:3838333-4199166 GCF_003443675.1 Aquimarina sp. BL5
TGTTTAAATTAAACAAATAAAAATATTTTTTTCATGAGTAAAATTATAAAAATTTCATGCTGTTTAATTTTTTTATTGATGACAACAGCTGTAACCTCTCAGGATATACCTAAATATGATTATATAGAGGTTATTGTGATACAGAAAGCTAATAACAGCGGAAGAGTAAAAAGAATAAAAGTTCAGGAACAAAAATCATTAGAAGGAAAGCAGATAACAATCAAGCAGCTGGAGGATTTAGAAGGAACTTCTGATTTGCTAAATTATATGAATGCTGCTAATTGGGAGTTTGTGGATCGCCAATCGGTAGTTTCTGAAGAAAATGATCCGGTATGGATGAGTTATATTTTCAGGAAGCGGAAATAAATAAAAACCCTTACTAGAAACTAGTAAGGGTTTTGTCTATGTTATAAGAGCGCGAAGCAATCTAAAAATCTAGAGCGCCCTGTAGTTCTTAATTTAGTATCTGTAATGCTCAGGTTTAAATGGCCCATCTACAGTTACACCAATATATTCAGCTTGATCGTTACGTAATTCCGTAAGTTCAACTCCTATTTTAGCCAAGTGTAGTTTTGCTACTTTTTCATCTAAATGTTTTGGTAGCATATACACTTCATTATCATATTTTTCACTGTTTTTCCAAAGCTCAATTTGTGCTAACGTTTGGTTGGTAAATGAGTTACTCATTACAAAACTTGGGTGACCTGTTGCACAACCTAAGTTCACTAAACGACCTTCAGCAAGGATGATAACATCATTTCCGTTTACATTATATTTATCAACTTGAGGTTTGATAGTATCTTTAGTATGTCCATGATTTTTGTTTAACCATGCCATATCGATTTCGTTATCAAAATGCCCAATATTACATACAATAGCTTTGTCTTTTAAAGCTTCGAAATGATGTCCTTGAACGATATCTTTATTTCCAGTCGTAGTAATTACGATATCACTATTTCCAATAACAGTTTCTAGTTTCTTTACTTCAAAACCATCCATTGCAGCTTGTAAAGCACAAATAGGGTCAATTTCAGTTACAGTTACGATACTTCCTGCGCCTTTGAAAGAAGCAGCTGTTCCTTTACCAACATCACCGTATCCACAAACAGTTACTCGTTTTCCGGCTAACATAATATCTGTTGCACGACGAATAGCGTCTACAGCACTTTCTTTACAACCGTATTTATTGTCAAATTTAGATTTGGTAACAGAATCATTAACGTTAATGGCAGGCATTGGTAAGGTTCCATTTTTCACACGCTCATATAAACGGTGAACTCCTGTAGTAGTTTCTTCTGATAAACCTTTGATTCCATCAGCTAGTTCCGGGTAACGATCTAAAACCATATTGGTTAAATCTCCACCATCATCAAGAATCATGTTTAATGGTTTGCGATCTTCTCCAAAGAATAGCGTTTGTTCGATACACCAATCAAATTCTTCTTCGTTCATACCTTTCCAAGCATATACTGGTATACCAGCATCTGCAATAGCAGCAGCTGCTTGATCTTGAGTGGAAAATATGTTACAAGAACTCCAGGTTACTTCTGCTCCAAGAGCCTGTAATGTTTCTATTAACACGGCAGTTTGAATAGTCATGTGAAGACAACCTGCAATACGAGAACCTTTTAGAGGTTGCTCATCTTTATACTCTTCTCGAAGTGACATAAGACCTGGCATTTCAGCTTCGGCTAGTTCGATTTCTTTTCTTCCCCATGCAGCTAATGAAATGTCTTTCACCTTGTAAGGAACATAAGGTACTGTTTTGGTACTCATAGTATCTGTTTTATGTTTATGAAGTGCAATAATTTTAGTATTTCGCACTAAATTATTCTAAATTCGTCTACTGAAAATCATGCTACTGGTTCCTGATTTTCAGTTTGCAAAGGTACATAATAACTTTAATAATTCACATGCCTCTTTACAAAACTATAACAGTCGATCAAAGTACTAATATATTGATTTGGAAGATAGAAGAGTCTTTTGAAGTTCTATCTGAAGGGATTCAGTTAACGAATCATTGTCAGAACAGAGTTGATAACATGAAATCGGATATGCATAAGCGGGGTTTTATGAGTATTAGGCATTTATTAGCAACTTTTGGGTATACAGATCATGATTTGTATTATGACGATTTTGGAAAACCTCACCTAAAAGATGGGAAACAAATTTCGATAACACATTCTTATGAATACGCAGGAATAATCGTTAGTGATAAACTTGTTGGTATCGATATCGAGAAACAGCGCGAAAAAATTCATCGGATTGCTCATAAATTTGTGGAGTCGGAACAAGAATTTGTAAGTAAATATAAGGAAGAAGAAAAAACACGTGTATTAACAGTTATTTGGGGAGCCAAAGAATCGTTGTATAAACTGTATGGAACTGCTGGATTGAGTTTTGAGCAGAATATACATATTATGCCATTTGATCTAAATATGCCATTTACAGCCGGAAGTATAAGTCATAAGGATAGTATTAGCCATTATGATATTACTTTTACTGAGTTTGATGGTTTTACCTGTGTGTATGCACTTCCATATGAATAAGAATAGATTTATAACAAACATTCTTGGAAATAAATATATATGCAAATATCAATAGAATTAACACTTACCCCTTTACAAGATGATTTCGAGCAACACATTATTCGATTCATAAAAAGATTACGAACTTCTGATTTTGCCGTCTTAGAAAATCCATTAAGTACTCAGATATATGGAGAGTATGATAAGGTGATGCCCTTTCTCACGGAAGAAATTAAGAAGGCATTTGGCGATATGGAACACGTGTTAGTATATATGAAAATGGTAAAAAGCAATAGAAGTGACTATGAACCAAATTTTTGATTTTCTCTTTGGTCAATATACAGAATATTCTACACTAGATATTTCTCTAGAAATTACTGCAGTTTTATTTGGAATAGCAAGTGTTTTCTTTGCTTGGTTTAATAAAATATGGGTATATCCTACGGGTTTGGTAAGTACATCGATTTATGTGTACTTACTTTTAAAATGGTCCTTATTAGGTGATATGATGATAAATGCCTATTATTTTATAATGAGTATTTATGGCTGGTATATTTGGACAAGAAAAATTGACGAAACGCATACTACTCCTATTTCTAGAACAAGTTCCAAGGAAAAAATCATAGAAATAATAATTTTTATTGCAACATTAATTTTTGTTTATATTGTATATAAAACATTTGATAAGTGGAATGATTGGACAGCATATGTAGATACATTGACAACAGCCATCTTTTTTGTGGGTATGTGGTTGATGGCTAAAAGAAAAATTGAAAATTGGATTTTTTGGATCATAGGGGATGTTATTTCGATTCCCTTATATTTTTATAAAGGATTTACGTTTACCAGTTTTCAATATTTGATTTTCACAATTATGGCAATTCAAGGGTATTTAGCATGGAAGAAAAGTTTAGACAAAACGCTAGTAACAGTATAAAGATAGTATTGTTTGGTCCTGAATCAACGGGTAAGACCACCCTATCTAAACAACTTGCTAAACATTACAATGCCTTATGGGTACCAGAATATATGCGAGAGTATCTTCAGAAAAAATGGGACACTGATAAAAAAGTATGTACTTATGAGGATTTGATTCCAATTGCTGTGGGACAAATGAAATTAGAAAATGAAATCATGAAAGAATCTGGTGGAATACTATTTTGCGATACAAATCTTCTTGAAATCAAAGTGTATTCTGAAGCGTATTATAATGGGTCGGTTCCCGAAATGATACGTAAATTTTCATTAAAAAACAGTTACGATTTGTATCTTTTAACTTATATTGACATACCTTGGATTCCTGATGATCTAAGAGATAAACCATATCAGAGAGAAGAAATGTTTTTACGTTTTAAAGAATCTCTGGATGAAAATAAGTGTAATTATATTATATTAAAAGGAGATGCCGAATCTCGTTTTAAAAAAGCAATAAAGACTATTGATCAATTAATAGAGAAGTAACGTGAATATTACCGATAAAGATATTAAGCTAATTACATCCAAAGGCTTAACTGTAGAAAAAGTATTAGCACAGATTGAGACATTTAAAAATGAAATTCCTTTTGTGGCATTAAGAAGTGCTGCTAGTCTTGATAATGGGATTTTAAAATTTTCTGATCACTACCAGACCGAATTGACTAAGTTATATGAGTCTAGATCTTCCAACCTGGATACGATCAAATTTGTGCCGGCTTCCGGTGCAGCTACCCGAATGTTTAAGGAGTTATTTAAATTTTTAGATAATTATGAGTATGAAAAAGAAAGTTTAAACTCGTATACCAATCACGAAAAGGCAAATGCTATACGACTTTTTTTAATAGGCTTAGAAAAATTTCCTTTTTATGATATCGTAATGCAAAGGATAAAGATTTCGTATCCTAATTTTGAATCTTTATCAGAAGGAAGACAGCTCTATATTTTTATAGAAATGATGCTAAAAGAAAAAGGGTTAAATTTTGGGGTATATCCAAAAGGATTATTGCCTTTTCATAAATACACAAATAGTATATCCACTTCTTTTGAAGAACATTTGTTTGAAGCCGCAGGATATAACAAAAATGTCACTGGAGATTCTAAGTTACATTTTACAATTTCTAAGGAGCATCTCGATGCATTTAAAGATGAATTCGAAAGGATTAAGAAAAAAGTAGAAGAAAAAACAGATACTAATTTTATAATTACCTATTCTTTTCAAAAACCAGAAACAGATACTATAGCAGTTGATAAAAATAATGAACCGTTTAGAACGGAAGATGGTTCGATATTATTCAGACCAGGAGGACACGGAGCATTGATTGAAAATCTAAACGATTTGGATGCAGATATCGTTTATATTAAAA
Organism: Aquimarina sp. BL5; assembly: GCF_003443675.1. Classification (NCBI taxonomy): domain Bacteria; kingdom Pseudomonadati; phylum Bacteroidota; class Flavobacteriia; order Flavobacteriales; family Flavobacteriaceae; genus Aquimarina; species Aquimarina sp. BL5. The sequence continues at coordinate 3,843,201 of NZ_CP031963.1, forward strand.
ACATTGACAATGTTGTAGTGCGTAAATATCAGGATGAGGTATCGGGGTATAAAAAAGTACTGGCAGGTAAATTAATTGAAATTCAAGATGAAGTTTTTAGAATATTAAGTGCTATTGATAAAAATATTCCATCAGAAGCCGAACTTAAGGATATTAAGAAATTTTTGGTACAGCAACTTAATGTAAGACTGCCATTGGACTTTGATAAGTTTTCGGAAAAATATAAACTTCAATTTCTAAAAGAATCATTAAACAGACCTATAAGGGTATGTGGTATGGTAATTAATGAGGGAGAACCTGGAGGAGGCCCTTTTTGGATAAAAAGAGAGAATGGTAGATTGGTTTTACAGATTATTGAAACACCACAAATAAACTCAGAGGATAATAGACAGCAGGATATTTTAAAAAGTGCAACGCATTTTAACCCTGTAGATCTGGTTTGTGGTGTCCGTGATTATAAAGGGAGTAAGTTTAATTTACTTGATTTTGTTGATCCGGATGCAGGCTTTATAACAACGAAATCACTAAATGGACAAGTGTTAAAAGCATTAGAGTTGCCAGGATTGTGGAATGGTGCAATGGCTAATTGGATTAGTGTTTTTGTAGAAGTACCATTGACTACATTTAACCCTGTGAAAACAGTAAATGATCTATTAAAGTCTGCACATCAAGTAAAACTTTTTTCGTGAATATTTCGGTTATCATAAATGAATTGAAGTTCAAAGCTATTAGAAGTTCTGGTGCGGGAGGTCAGCATGTTAATAAAGTTTCTTCTAAGATAGAGCTTAGCTTTAATTTAATAGATTCTAAGGGGATTACTGATGAAGAAAGGTTGCGAATTATTAATAAGCTAAAATCAAGAATTACTAAATCAGGTGAATTAATTTTACAATGTGGAGATACAAGAAGTCAACACAGAAATAAGGAACTTGTAATTAGTAGGTTTTTGGAGATTATAAAAGCAAGTTTATATATACCTAAACCAAGAAAGGCTTCCAGGCCCTCTAAGTCTTCTGTTAGAAAACGTTTGGAAAATAAAAAAAGACAAGCATTTAAAAAATCCAATCGTAAAAAACCTCTAATGTAATTATTTCCCCATATAAAAGTGTGTATAATTTCTACACTTTTGTGTGGAATCCACAGATTTCCACAGATTCTCGATCCAAAACAAAATACTTAAGTAACTGTAAATCAGTTGATTTAATGTATTTTTTGTTTATTTATTTTTTGGAACAATTATTCCTTTACTTATAATCGTAAGACAAGTGTTTACAATTATAATCAAATGAAAAATTTACAAATGATCATCGCTATAGTAGTTAGTATTATATCAGCACAAGGAGTGATAGCACAAGACGATTTGGCTGAGAATGATGGATGGGAGTTTATGGATTATGAATATGAATTACAGGAGTATACTGAAATTGAAATCGTGGAATTACCAATGACAATTCAAGATGCTGCTGCAAGAGATTTTGAGAACTTACGTATTTACAAAGCATATATTTCCAAGGATAATTCATATAAGATAGTTCTCAAAGATAAAGAGAACTATACTAAAGTAGTATTTGCTAGCGCTAATGGCGAATGGATAAAGCCAGACGACAAATCTTAAATCTAGGGGTAGAAAAGGATATCGTTTTGCAACCAAAAGACGATATAAAGTTGTTTAGTGCTAAAAAGAGACCCAATCCCAAGGGTCTCTTTTTTATTTTTTATGTTTCTTTTATGTTAGAGATTAATTAAATGTTTTTAATGTTTAATTTTATACCATACATTTAAAATTAAATGATATCAATATGTCCAAATTACTGATAGTTGAAGATGATGTAGCTTTTTGTACGATGCTTAAAACTTTTTTGCAAAAAAAAGGATATGAGGTATCTACTTCATTTTCTGGTAATGAAGCAATTTTACAGATTCAGGAGCATACGTTTGATATTGTACTCACTGATGTAAGATTACCAGATAGGGATGGTATTACTTTGTTAGACGATATTAGAGTTAAGAATCCAAAGACTCAAGTTGTAATTATGACTGGTTATGCCGAAATAAACATGGCTGTTAACGCTATCAAGCAAGGAGCTTTTGATTATGTTTCTAAACCCTTTAATCCCGATAAAATACTTCAGATTATTGAAAAGGCATTAAAAGTAGACACTAAAGAGTCTGAATTTAGTGAGAGTAAAACGCCTAAAAAAGAAGAGAAGATTGCTCGTACAAACAATTCTTTTGTAAAAGGAATCAGTGATGCTTCTAAAAAATTGAATGAATATGTTGCATTGGTAGCTCCTACTCGTATGTCTGTACTAGTTATTGGAGACAGTGGTACAGGAAAAGAGTATGTAGCCAGCAGTATTCATAAAGCCAGTAAAAGAGCAGATAAACCTTTCGTTCCAGTGGATTGCGGAGCGATTCCAAAAGAAATTGCCTCCAGTGAATTTTTTGGGCATATCAAAGGATCTTTTACCGGCGCGGTAAATGATAAAGTAGGTCATTTTGAAGCAGCTAATGGGGGAACCTTGTTTTTAGATGAAATAGGTAATCTTAGCTATGAATTACAAGTTCAACTTCTTAGGGCATTACAAGAAAGAAAGATTAAGCCCGTAGGAAGCAATAAAGAAATAGACGTTGATATCCGTGTTATAGCGGCTACAAATGAAGATCTTAGTAATGCGGTAAAAGAAGGAGAATTTAGAGAAGATCTATATCACCGATTGAATGAATTTTCAATAAAAGTACCACCACTAAAAGATAGAATCGAAGATTTGATGTTGTTTGCAAATTATTTTCTAGAGGAATCTAATGTAGAGCTAGATAAGCATGTTGTTGGTTTTGCTGATGAGGTATTAGACACATTTAAGAAATACGATTGGCCTGGAAACCTAAGAGAATTAAAAAATATTGTAAAAAGGTCTGTATTGCTTTCTCAGAATGATATGATTACCATGGATGTACTACCAAACGATGTTGCATATGCTTCTCATAATGCCAAACAAACCTACGGATTATTTAAGAGTCAAAATGAACAAGAATTGATTTTGGATGCTTTGGAAAAAGCAAACGGTAATAAAGCAAAGGCAGCAAGAATGCTCGATATAGACAGAAAGACGCTTTATAATAAACTAAAGCAATATGATATCAGTCTTTAGTTTTTAACTTTAAGTTTATCAATTAAATCTTCTATTTTGTTCACTCCTTCCTCTGTGAGAGCAAGAATTTCCTTACTATCTAATTCATAGTCATCCTGATGTTCTAACGTATCTAAAATTGGTACGATTTCTTTTGCTTTTATTTGCTTAAACATTGGTAGCATTTTATGAGCTAAACGTTTAATTTGTTCAAAATTATGACTGTTTATAGCAGATTTAAGCTCCTTTATATGATTCGTAGTACTATTACAAAAAGTTTCTAAAATAGCATAAAGAGATTCTGTATCTCCCTGAGCAAAAAGCATTAGATCGCTCAAAGAGTAATTCGTTTCTTTTTCCCTGTCAGACATTGGATTTTCATAGTCAAGATCGACTGCATCAATTTTTAAAATACGAGTTATTAAATCTATTAAAGCTTGCGGAGCATAAGGCTTACGAAGACTTCCAGAAAAGCCAGCTTCTTCATACTCTGATACAGAAGTGTCCGTTCTACCGGATAATGCAATAATCGGTAAGTCTTTATAGGAAGCATTATTTCTAATGGATTTTAGTAGTTCAAAACCATCCATTTTGGGCATTTGAATATCTGTAAGAATTAGATCATAGTTGTTTTTCTTTAAAAGTTCTAAGGCATCCAAACCATTTTCACAGAGATCATATGATAAACTGATCAGAGATGCAACTTCGCTGGTTAAATCTAATTGGCTAAGATCATCATCTACAATGAGAGCTTTTTTGTTCGCGAAGTGCTGAATCTCTAAAGATTCATTTTCTTCCTCAGGAATTTGTGTCTTAGCAAGCTTAATAGGGATGCAAAAACTAAAATTGCTGCCCTCTTCAGGTTCACTTTCTAATTTTATCTTTCCGTTAAGAAGTTTAATTATTTTTTTAGTAATAGCTAATCCCAGACCAAAACCGCCATATTTTTTTTCAGTATCATCATCTCCTTGCGAAAACTCTTCGAAAATAAATTTCTGTTGCTCCTTTGTTATTCCAATACCAGTGTCTATTACAGAAATTATAAGCTCTTTTTCCGCAAGACCGTTTTGCGTAATTTTACTATCAATTGTGATGGATCCTTGGTCCGTAAATTTGTACGCGTTATTTAATAAGTTAGTAAGTACTTGTTTGATTCTAAAAGGGTCTCCTAGATATTGTTTGTTTAATTCTCTATCTGAATTTATTGAGATTTCTAAATTCTTACTATCATTTACAGGAATAACACTAGTAATGGTGTTTTCGATTAATTTCTTAGGAGAAAATGGCAGTTCCTCTATTACCATTCTTCCTGCTTCGAGTTTAGATAAATCAAGCAGATCGTTTACTAAATGGAGAATATAATCAGATGATTTTTTTAGATGACCTAAATAATGTTTTTGTTTATTAGTTAAGCCTGTTTTTTCCAATAAATCGGAATATCCGATAACGGTATTCAAGGGAGAACGCAGGTCATGCGTTACCGTATTTATCAAGGATTCTCTGGTTTTTAATAGAGACTCTTTGTATATTTTTTCGGCTTCTAATTCGTTTCTATATTTTTGGCTTTTTGATACGTCTTTGGTGATTAAAAAGAGAAACGTAATGGCAATTATTAAACTAATTGCAGTAATGATAATAATGAAATGAGCAGTTTTATCAAGAATACTATTAGATCGTTCTAATTTTGCAACGTACTCCTTTCTCTCATTATCTTCTATAGCAGCCATTAAATCTCGGAGCTGTCTGGTAATAATTTGATCATTCTTTAAAAGTTTATTTTCCCTGGCTTTGATCTGTCTTTGATATCTTCTTTCTTTTTCCTCAGCATCAGAAAGTGCTTGATAAATGGATCTGGCAATAGAGTCAATAGTTTGATTAGTTAAGCGCTCTTCATTATCTTTTCTAGTGTATTCCAGCCAAGCGATAATAGCCTCTTTTTTTTGCGGACTATATTTTCTAAAGCGTTTATCATAATCGGTATAATTTCCAAAATTCTCATTCTTCTTTAATTGATCCATTACATTTTCCTGCAACCCTTTTTCTTTACTTTGCTCATAAATGGCAATAAGTTTCTCAAAGTTTTGGTTTTTATTGTCAATTAAGATCTTAATACTGTCAATTTTTATGGATTGTAATGTGTCGAGAGACATTGTGCTAACTCTATCTATTGTGCTTATGATAGAGTCAATTTTTGTCTTATAGTTTTTGAATTTCTCTGTATCCGAAGTTTGGATGATATTTCTTGTTAAACTTTCTGCCTCGTAAAGACCGGTTATGGCTTCGCCAACTAAGAAAAGTTTTTCATTATTATCATTTTTTATTTTAGTGATTTCAGAATAATTACTAAACTGTCTGTAGATCACCCAAAAAGCAATTACTGCAAGTACAATTGCAAGTGTGTAACCAGCAATTATTTTTAACGTAATAGAACGTTTTGTGTTTTTCATACTATACTAACTTCAAAAAAACAGAAGCATTGTTTTTATCTTTAATAAAGTTACAATAAATCAATTAAACATAGTATTTTTGCGGCAAAATCTCAAAGGGGTGCTACGTCTTAAAAAAAGAACTTTTTTAGACAAAGCTGAGATCATACCCGATGAACCTGGGCAGGTAATGCTGCCAAGGGACACCAAAAGTTACTTATGTATTTTGATAATAGTGCTTTAGGGGAATAATAATTATGCTTGTTTTAAGGTATAATTAGTATAGTTAATTTTAATCTTTGAATAATTACCCCTTTTATTCGTAATAATTTTTTACGAATGAAAAACCTATTATTTTGTCTTACCATTTTGTTTTTGAGCACACCTTTATTTGCTCAGGAAAAAAAGAAAGATTCCATAACTAATAAAGTTGAAAAACTGGATGAAGTTCTAGTGAAATCTGTTCGTGTGGATGCAGATTCACCTATTACACATTCTAATTTGAGTAAAGAACAATTGACAGAGCGTAATTTAGGTCAGGATATAGCAACTCAACTTAATTTTCTTCCAGGGGTTGTAACAACATCAGATGCAGGTGCAGGTATTGGATATACTGGTTTTAGAGTAAGAGGAACAGGAAACCAGGGAATTAATGTTACTATTAATGGAATTCCATATAATGATGCAGAAAGCCTCACCACTTTTTTTGTTAATTTACAGGATTTTACTTCTTCAATAGAAAGTTTACAGTTACAGCGTGGAGTAGGAACCTCTACGAATGGTCCTGGGGCTTTTGGAGCCAGTTTAAATATTCTTACTGATGTTATTTCTGATGAAGCTTATGGAGAAACTTCGCACTCTGTAGGATCATTTAATACTCGTAGGCACAATGTAAAATTTAGTACTGGGCTTTTAAATAAACATATTGAAATATCAGGACGATTATCACAGATTAAATCAGATGGATACATAGATCGTGCTTCTTCGGATCTTAAATCCTATTTTTTGCAAGGCGCTTATAAAGACGAGAATACCTTAATCAAAGCAATAAATTTTGCAGGATCCGAAATTACCTATCAATCTTGGTTTGGAATCGATGCTGCGACCCTAGAGAGTGATCGTACCTTTAATCCTGCTGGAGCCCGTTTTGATGATGAGGGTAATTCTGAAGGATTTCATGAAAATCAGGTAGATAACTATAAACAGGATCATTATCAATTGCATTGGAATCAGAAATATACTAACAATTGGAGTTCGCAACTTAGTTTAAATTACACGTATGGGCGTGGTTTTTTTGAAGAATATGTAGATGACTGGTTCGAGCAAAACATCAATTTTGGGAATGAAAGCACATTAGCTTTTTATGGGCTTGAAGAGGTTATGATAGGTGGAGAGACGATAGCCACATCGGATATTATACGAAGACGATGGTTGGATAACGATTTTTATGTGATAAATGCAAATATTAACTATAAAGACACTTCTTGGGATGTGACATCTGGACTTTATTGGAGTCAGTATGATGGGGATCATTTTGGAGAAGTTATATGGGCACGTTTTGCTAGTGATTCTGAATTAGGTGATCGGTATTATTTTGGGACAGGTGATAAGGGAGAAGTGTCTGTTTTTGCGAAAGGAAATTATCGTTTAAACAAACAATGGCAATTCTATTTAGACCTGCAAGGAAGATTCATTGACTATAATACCGATGGTATCAACTCGGATATTGAAGAATTTATTATTGATGAAAGTTATAGTTTTTTTAACCCTAAGGTAGGAGCCACCTTTAAACTAAACGATAAAAATCAATTTTACACATCATACGCACGTGCCAATCGTGAACCGAATAGAACAGATTTTGAAAATGGAACACCAAGACCGGAGCGCCTAGATGATTTTGAACTAGGATGGCGTCATAGTAGTTCTAAACTTAATTTAAATGTAAATGCTTATTATTTAAATTTTAGAGACCAGTTAGTGCTAACAGGTGCTTTGGATAATGTAGGAGCTCCGATACGAGCCAATAGTGGGAAAAGTTATAGGGCAGGTATCGAAATAGATGCGGTAGTTAGCTTAGGATCTAAATTAATGATCGCTCCAAATATCGCAATAAGTACTAATAAGAATAAAGATTTCTTTTTCCAACGAGATGGAGTGCTTACAAATTTAGGAGATACAAATATTTCATTTTCGCCAAATCTAGTTGCGGCAAATACTATACAGTATCAACCTATTAATAATTTAAAAATAGGGTTTTTATCAAAGTTTGTAGGAGAGCAGTACTTAGGTAATATAGATAGTGAAATATCTAAACTAGATAGCTTCTTTATCAATGATTTGAACGTAGTTTATGAAATTAAAGGTATTCCAGTATTTAAATCTATTGTACTAACCGGTTTGGTAAATAATATTTTTGATACAAAGTATGTGTCGAATGGGTATTTTTTTACATTTGATGATGATTTTACAGCCCCAGGAACGGTGACGACAATAGAAGGAGCGGGCTTTTATCCGCAAGCGGGAATAAACTTCTTACTTGGAGCGACACTAAAATTTTAAGTTAAAAAAACTAGAAAATTAGTATTTCTTAGTTTAGTTTTCTGGGTTTTAGTACTTTTATAAAATAAACTTTAGGGGTGTCTTCTAGTATTGAAGTCTGAGAAATTACCCTTTGAACCTGATGCAGTTAATACTGACGAAGGGAAAAGTTAATATCATTTCTTATATAAGTTATAAGAATTTGATTTTTCTTCTCAATAGGTCTTTACCTAAAGTTTATGGATTTAAATCTAAAAAGATGACCATAAGCATTAATAATCAAGAGCAAATTGTTTCAGCGAATAGTTCGATAGTATCGATATTAGAGGAATTATGTCTTTCCAAAGACGGAATTGCTATTGCCGTTAATAATGAAATCATTACTAAGAGTAAATGGAGCCAAACCGTTATTGAAGGGAAAGATACTATTACGATTATACAAGCTACTCAAGGAGGATAAATAGAAATTAAGCCATTACTAAAAGCTAAAAAGATATATTTATGAAGAAAAAAGATACCGCACCGCAAGAAGGAAAAATAACAACTACTCCTTTTCCAAGTTCCAAGAAAATCTATGTAAAAGGAAGCATTCATCCACAAATTAAGGTTGCAATGAGAGCAATTGAATTAAGCGACACAGTGGATTCCATGACTCGTAAGAAAACACCCAATGAATCAGTAGTAGTGTATGATACTAGCGGACCATACACAGATCCTAGTAAAAAAATAAATGTACACGAAGGGATTGAGCCTATAAGAGAACAATGGATTATGGATCGCGGTGATGTAGAAGAGCTAGATAGTTTTTCTTCAGAATATTGTAATCAACGTTTAAATGATGCTAGTTTAGATCATCTTAGGTTTAATCATTTAAGAAAACCTAAGAAGGCAAAAGCTGGAAAGAACGTTTCTCAGATGTATTATGCCAAGCAAGGAATTATTACTCCCGAAATGGAATATGTAGCCATTCGTGAAAATCAAAAGATTGAAGAAGCAACTCGAATTGCTAATCAACATCCAGGTCAGGATTTTGGAGCGAGTATCCCTAAAAAAATTACTGCAGAGTTTGTAAGAGAAGAAGTAGCAAGAGGAAGAGCGGTAATACCATCTAACATAAATCACCCAGAAGCAGAACCAATGATTTTGGGGCGTAATTTTTTGGTGAAAATAAATGCCAATATAGGGAACTCTGCGACCACTTCTAGTATAGAAGAAGAAGTAGAAAAAGCGGTTTGGGCTTGCCGATGGGGAGCTGATAATATAATGGATCTTTCTACTGGTCAGAATATCCATGAAACTCGCGAGTGGATCGTTCGTAATTCTCCAGTACCCATTGGTACAGTGCCGATTTATCAAGCCTTAGAGAAGGTAAATGGTAAGGCAGAAGATCTTACTTGGGAAATTTTCAGAGATACTTTGATCGAACAAGCTGAACAAGGAGTAGATTATTTTACGATACACGCTGGTGTTCGTTTGGCATACGTGCCAATGACAGCAAAAAGAGTAACAGGGATTGTTTCTCGTGGTGGTTCGATCATGGCAAAATGGTGTTTAGCACATCATAAAGAAAGTTTCTTGTATACACATTTCGAAGAGATTTGTGAGATTATGAAATCCTACGATGTAGCTTTCTCTTTAGGAGATGGTTTACGTCCAGGAAGTATTGCCGATGCTAATGACGAAGCGCAATTCGCAGAATTAGAAACATTGGGAGAACTTACTAAAATTGCCTGGAAGCACGATGTGCAGACTTTTATAGAAGGTCCAGGACATGTGCCGATGCATATGATCAAGCAGAATATGGATAAGCAATTAGAAGCTTGTGGAGAAGCACCTTTTTATACATTAGGCCCATTAACTACTGATATTGCTCCAGGATACGATCATATTACTTCTGGAATAGGAGCTGCTATGATTGGTTGGTATGGTACAGCTATGTTATGTTATGTGACTCCCAAAGAACATTTAGGTTTGCCTAATAAGGAAGATGTACGAGTAGGTGTAATAACATATAAATTGGCAGCTCACGCGGCTGATTTAGCAAAAGGACATCCAGGGGCGCAACATAGAGATGATGCATTGAGTAAAGCTCGATTTGAGTTCCGCTGGGAAGATCAATTTAACTTAGCCTTAGATCCTGAAAGAGCCAGAGAATATCACGATGAAACGTTACCAGCAGAAGGAGCAAAAATCGCTCATTTCTGTAGTATGTGTGGTCCAAAATTCTGTTCTATGAAAATTTCGCAAGAAGTACGAGATTATGCTGCTCAGAAGGAAATTGATGATCAGAAAGCACTAGAAAAAGGAATGCAGGAAAAGGCAGAAGAGTTTAAAGAAAAAGGAAGCGAAGTATATCTGTAAACATCAGATATTGGCTATCAGTTTTCATAGATTTTGAAATCTGACACCTGAAATCCGAATACCTAAATAAATGATAATAGTTCTCACATCAGAAAAACCAGTGCCAAACGAAGCAGATAAGATCAATGGATTGTTTGAAACTGGTTTGCAAATATTGCATCTGCGTAAACCAACATTTACAATCGATGGATATCGCTCCTTATTAGATCAAATAGAAACGAAATATCATAACAGAATTATGATACACCAATTCCCCGAATTAACTCAGGAATATGGGTTACGAGGAATACATTTACAAGAACAACCACGTATCGACTTAGAAGATGCATTGGATGTAACAATTCAGGTATATAAAAACAAAGGATTCTCTGTTACAAGTTCTTTTCATTCTAAAGAGGATATTGTGGCATGTAAGTCAGATTTCGAATATGTTTTGTTAAGTCCTGTTTTTGGATCAATTTCTAAAGCTGGTTATGAAGGGAAAGGTTTTGATGTAAATGATCTAAATCATACAATCATCGGAATGGGCGGAATTAATGAAACTACTTTACAAAAAACCTATGATTTAGGGTTTAAAGGAGTGGGAGTTTTAGGAGGTGTCTGGAATACTGAAGATCCTTTAGATAGCTTTTTGAAAATAAAAAAAGCTGACGATCAAGTCATAAAAGATATTAACTAAAGTTCTTATGAGAAATCGGCCAAACATACTTACCATAGCAGGTTTTGATCCATCATCAGGAGCTGGATTAACGGCAGATATTAAAACATTTGAAGCTTTAAAGTGTTATGGCCTGGCTGTTTGTACGGCAAATACGATCCAGAATGATACTGATTTTGAAGAATGTATTTGGAACGATGTTGAGGTGATCAAAAGTCAGATATCAATTCTTTTTAAAAAATTCAATATTGATTATGTAAAGATTGGCATTGTGGAGAATTGGAAAGTTCTAAATGAAATTATTGATTTTTTGTTAGAGAAAAATAACGATGTAAAAATTGTTTTGGATCCAGTGCTAAAATCTAGTTCTGATTTTGATTTTCATTCCCCAAATGTTAGTTCTAGTAATCCTGATCTCAATAGTATCAAGAACCATTTTGAAGAAGTGCTAAAGAAAATATATCTGTTGACTCCTAATTACGAAGAAATTGAGATGTTTTATACTAATAAAACTATAGAAGAGACAGTGAGACACATTAGCAGTAAAACTAATGTATTTCTAAAAGGTGGACACCGAAAAGAAATGTTGGGAAAAGATGAATTATTTACCAACGAAGGAAAATATTTTGTGTTAAACCCAAAAAGTAAAAATATAACAGAAAAACACGGTAGCGGTTGTGTAGTATCCTCAGCCATAACTGCGCAATTCGCATTAGGTTTTTCTTTACTAAAATCATGTTTTAGAGGGAAACGATACACCGAAAAAGTATTGAGTTCTAATAAGACATTTTTAGGGTATCATAATATATAAAGATTGAATAAAAAACATAAAAATGCTAATGGCGAATCAGCTAGAAGCTAAAGGCTAGAAAATGGATACATTAAAAATAGCAGATAAAGAGTTTTCCTCCAGATTGTTTACCGGAACAGGAAAGTTTAGTTCGTCTGATCTGATGAGAAAAGCATTATTAACTTCAGAAAGTGAGTTGATAACGGTGGCACTTAAACGGGTTGATGTCACTAATAATGAAGATTATATATTAACTCATTTGGATCATCCTAGGATTAATTTATTACCCAATACTTCAGGTGTTAGAGATGCTAAGGAGGCTATCTTTGCGGCTCAATTAGCAAGAGAAGCATTAGAAACAAATTGGATTAAATTAGAAATTCACCCAGATCCAAAGTACTTATTGCCAGATCCTATAGAAACCTTAAAAGCTGCAGAAGAGTTGGTGAAACTTGGTTTTGTAGTAATGCCATATATTCATGCGGATCCAGTTTTATGTAAACGATTAGAGGAAGTTGGTACTCAATGTGTAATGCCATTAGGAGCACCTATAGGAAGCAATAAAGGTTTAAAAACAATCGATTTCTTAGAAATAATAATCGATCAAAGTAATGTGCCGGTTATTGTAGATGCAGGTATTGGTAGTCCATCGCATGCCGCTCACGCAATGGAAATAGGTGCCGATGCAGTTTTAGTGAATACTGCTATTGCGGTTTCAGAAGATCCGGTGGCTATGGCTAAAGCTTTCAAAATGGCGGTAGAAGCCGGTCGGTTAGCGTATAATGCCAAGTTAGCTCCTATTAAACAACATGCAGAAGCGAGTAGTCCTTTAACTAGTTTTTTAACCAAAGATTAAAAGGTTTTGGGTGTCGGGCTTTGGGCTAACCGTAATTCTGAAATGGAAACGTGAAATAGTAGGAATGAGAGATTTTAAAGAATTAAAAGTTTGGACGAAAAGTCATAAACTATGTTTATTGATTTATGGTATTACTAATGAATTTCCAAATGAAGAAAAGTTTGGTGTTATATCACAAATTAGAAGAGCCTCTTCTTCTGTTCCAACTAATATTGCAGAAGGCTGTGGACATGATTCAAATAAAGAGTTTGCGAGATATTTAAGAATTGCTTCGGCTTCAATCTCTGAAGTGGAATACCTAGTAATCTTATCAGCAGATTTAAATTATGTTCAAGAAGAACAAAAGATTGAACTTATGAATCAAGTAATTTCTATTAAAAAGATGTTGTATCATTTAGTAAAATCAATTACATAATGTCAAATACCCGATACCCGATACCCGATACCAGCTTTAAACACATATTCGATCAATACAATTGGGATGATACACTCTCTGATATTCTTAATAAAACAGAGCACGATGTTCAGAAGGCAATAAATGCTAGTAATAGAACAATTGAGGATTTCAAAGCACTAATTTCTCCAGCAGCCAAACCTTATTTGGAGCAAATGGCGCAACTAAGTTATCAGATTACGAAAAAGCGTTTCGGTAATACGATACAGATGTATGCTCCGATGTATTTAAGTAACGAATGCCAAAATATTTGTACATATTGTGGGTTTAGTATGACCAATAAAATTCCAAGAAGAACCTTATCGGATGAAGAAATTTTACGAGAAGTAGATTTTCTGAAATCTAAAGGATATGATCATATTTTGTTGGTTACGGGAGAAGCAAATCGCACCGTTGGAGTCGATTATATTAATAATGTCATTAGATTAATTAGATCTAAGTTCGCGAATATTACTATAGAGGTACAACCCATGGATCAAAAAGATTATGAATTATTAATAGATAGTGGCTTATATGCTGTGCTTGTATATCAAGAAACGTATCATAAGGGTGAATATAAAAAGCATCATCCAAAAGGAAGAAAATCAAACTTTGACTATCGATTAGAAACTCCGGATCGATTAGGAAAAGCAGGGATTCATAAAATAGGTTTGGGAGCTCTATTCGGTTTAGAGGATTGGAGAGTGGATAGTTTTTTTACCGCCTTACATCTGCAGTATTTAGAAAAAACATATTGGAAGACAAAATATTCAATATCATTTCCTAGGCTTAGACCTCATAGTGGCGGATTAGAGCCCAAAGTAGAAATGACAGATTCTGATTTAGTACAATTAATCTGTGCATTCCGTTTATTAGATGAGGATGTAGAATTATCTATGTCTACCAGAGAAAGTGAAGTCTTTAGAGAAAATATTGTAAACTTAGGTGTTACCTCTATTAGCGCTGAATCTAAAACAAATCCTGGAGGATATGTAGTAGAACCTCAATCATTGGAGCAGTTTGAAATTTCTGATGAACGTTCCACAGAAGAAATTGTCACGATGCTAAAATCTAAAGGGTTAGAAGTCGTTTGGAAAGATTGGGCTCATAATTGGCAATAAATTGTAATATCTTTATAAGCTAGTTTTGTAATATGCTAAGCAAAGAAGAAAAAACACAATACAACCGTCATCTTATCCTTGATGAAATTGGAGAAGAAGGTCAAAATAAACTAACATCTGCTAAAGTTTTGGTAATTGGTGCAGGAGGCTTAGGTTGTCCAGTTCTACAGTATCTTACAGCAGCGGGTATAGGAACAATTGGGATTATTGATGATGATGTAGTAGATCAAACGAATCTTCAACGGCAGATACTCTATACAATTGATGATATAGGAAGATCAAAAGCTAAAGTAGCTTCAGAAAAACTATCCAGACTAAATCCTTTTGTGTTTTTTAAAGTATATGAAGAGAAATTAGATACAGATAATGCTTTAGAACTTTTTTCTGAATATGATATTATTGTGGATGGAAGCGATAATTTTCCAACGAGATACTTGGTAAATGATGCCTGTGTATTAACCGATAAACCTTTGGTGTTTGGTTCAATTTTTAAGTTTCAGGGACAAGTTTCTGTGTTGAATTATGAAAATGGTCCTACATATCGTTGTCTGTTTCCTAATCCTCCTGCATCCGGAGCTGTTCCGAATTGTTCAGATATTGGCGTCTTAGGAGTATTACCTGGAATTATAGGTAGTCTTCAAGCAAATGAAGTTATTAAAATGATTGTTGGAATAGGTGAAGTTTTGAAAGGGAAACTACTCTATTTAGATGTGCTTACCTTACAACAACAGGTTCTCAGTTTCAAAAAGAATAATGATATAGAAGTAAACCAGTTGGAAAATGATTATGATTTTTTCTGTGGGATTACATCAAATACTCTTGAAGAAATTACACCTTCAGAATTAAAACAAAATCTTGAGAGTTATCAAATTCTAGATGTTAGAACATTAGAAGAATATAATAACTTTAATATTGGAGGAATACATATACCTCTAAACATAGTTTCAGATAGATCCGTAGAATTAAATAATCACAAACCAATCGTAGTTTGTTGTCAATCAGGTGTAAGAAGCAAAAAAGCCATCGAAATTATTTACAAACAAAGAGAAGACTTACAGTTAATCAATCTGAAGGATGGTTTCTCGTTATATTAATTAGAAATTATCAAATTATTTCCTTCTCTCCTTATTTGGTATCTTAAAAGAGGAAATCCGCCTTCTCCCTCTATTTGTTGACCACTGACGATCTCATAGGCATTATCATTACCACAATTTGACTCGGCTCGTATGCCATTTATATTAAGGGCAGAACAGCTACTAGGCGCAATGTTAGGATCACTTAGTTCAAAAGCAGAATACAGCGTATTATCTACATTATATATAACAACACCTTTAATACCCACACCTTCGATCCTTATATCTTCAGCATTTCCTGGAAATTTAAGACTATTAAATTGTGGTAAATCCAGGTTTACAGTATGATTAAAACCTATAGATGGGAGGTTAGGATTGTTAATACGATTATCGTCGCTACTGCAAGAAAGTAGGCTTATTGAAAAACAAATTAGTACTATTATTTTTTTCATTATTTTTAATTATTTATAAGAAAAATATGGCTGTGTAACCGAAGTATCATTTTTAAAAAGACCAAATTAAGTAAAAATGTGATTCGGTATTATTTTTTATTATATTTGTTTATAGTTAAAGTCCCATAGCCATGGGATTTTTTGTATTTATATAAACGATGAAGTTATGAGCAAAGTATCTTATTACACTGCAGAAGGGCTAAAAAAATTAAGAGACGAATTAAATAACCTGAAGGATATAGAGAGACCAAAAGCATCACAAGCAATTGCAGAAGCACGTGATAAAGGAGATTTAAGTGAAAATGCTGAGTACGATGCAGCAAAAGAAGCACAAGGATTATTGGAGATGAGAATTTCTAAGTTAGAAGAAACCTTGTCTGGGGCTCGCTTAATAGACGAATCTCAATTAGACACTTCCAAGGCATTAATCCATTCTACAGTTAAAATTAAAAATCAAACCAATGGAGCGCAGATGACATATAAATTAGTGGCGCAGAGTGAAGCTGATATTAAAACAGGAAAAATATCTGTAGATTCACCTATTGGTAAAGGTCTTTTAGGTAAAAGCGTAGGGGAAGTTGCAGAAATTCAGGTTCCTAATGGAATTATGAAATTTGATGTTGTAGAAATTACACGAGAGTAAAAGAATAACTTGCAGTTACGAAAACCTTTCTTAAAAAAATGAGAAAGGTTTTTTTATAGTCTTGTTTTTGCTAGAAATACCCTATATTTCGTATCGATAACCCAACTAAAATTTTAACGAATGTCTACCCTGTTCACTAAAATTGTAAATGGCGAAATACCCTCTTATAAAGTTGCCGAAGACGATAATTTTTATGCTTTTTTGGATATAAACCCTAATGCTAAAGGTCATACCCTATGTATTCCTAAAAAAGAAGAAAACAAGATATTTGATCTTGATGAAGAAACCTATGTCGAACTAATGCGCTTTTCGCGTAAAGTTGCTAAAGCATTAGAGAAATCTGTTACCTGTAAACGAGTAGGTGTTGCTGTCGTAGGTCTGGAAGTACCTCATGTACATGTGCATTTGATACCACTTAATACCATGAAAGAAATGACATTTCAGCACAAGGTATCTATGACGGCAGATGAGTTTAATTCACTAGCTACTAAGATTCAATCGAATTTATAAAAATGAATACTACTTCTGATTTTAAATTGTCATTGCAACTCAGGATTGATTGGAGTGAAATGGATACCTATCAGCACGTAAATAATGTGAATTTCATGAAATATATGCAAAGCGCTCGTGTTCAGTTCTGGGAAGTATCTGGATTGGCTAAATTATATGCTGAAACTAAGAAAGGCCCAATGCTTGTATCTACCAAATGTGATTTTAAGCATCCTTTGTTTTTCCCAGGGAATGTAGTGATTAAAACAAAAGTAGAATTTATAAAGAATTCTAGTTTTGGATTGTATCACGAATTGTATAATGATGATAATACTTTATGTGCAATCGGAAATGATGTAGCAGTTTGTTTTGATTTTAATATAGATAAAACCTTTATAATCTCTGACGAATTACGAGAAGTAATGAGTCAATATGAATAGTAGTGATTGAAATGGCTTCAAGTAAGTGTTATTACTGAAAAAGTTCAGGATAATATAGTAAAGCATATAATGCAACACCTATCATTAAAGTTAATAGTATTAAAAAATAGAATAGCTTGGTAAAACGTATACCCGAAGGCTTAGAGTTTATCGTTTTTTTATGATAATTATAAACTCTCTCAATGTCATCGGTCCAGCGCCCAGGAAAAATAGTAGTTTCACATTTTTTACAGTCCATACTTTCAATAATTTCACCTTTGGTCTTAATAAAAAGTTTGGATAACTGTTTTTGTTGTTTAAATGATAATAATAAACTTTCTTTAGAATAACATTCAGGACAGTTGTTATTAAGCACAGCTTCTTTCAAAAGGATATACTCGGTTTTCACTTTATTTATTTTTTAGGTATAACGTTTATAAGAGAATTATGTTATAACGGATTCGTCAGATTTGTTAAGGGTAATCTGAAAAGTAGTGCCTTTGTTTATTTCAGATCTATGTACTTTAATTTTGCCTGAGTGATAGTCTTCAATGATTCTTTTGGCCAATGAAAGACCAAGTCCCCAACCTCTGGTTTTGGAGGTATAGCCAGGTTCAAAAATTTTGGTAAACTTACTTTTTGGGATTCCTTTTCCAGTATCTGTAATTTTTATAAATACACGTTTAGAGTCCTGAGATAGTCTAATGTTTAGATCTCCTTTTCCGCGCATGGCATCAATTGCATTTTTTACCAGATTTTCGATGGTCCAGCTATATAGTTGAGAATTGATATGCGCCTTAATAGATTCTTCTGGCAAATTGAGAGAAAAATTAATCAATTTAGAGCTTCTGGATTGTAAATAGGTATAAGCTTCTTTTGTTTCTTTTACAATATCTACTTCTTCTAATTTAGGAATAGATCCTATTTTAGAAAAACGTTCTGTAATTACTTTAAGTCTAGATATATCCTTCTCTATCTCTATGATATACTCTGGATTTACGTTTTCTACTTTTAGAATTTCATTCCATCCAACTAAAGATGATAGTGGAGTTCCAATCTGATGTGCAGTTTCTTTAGCCATACCTGCCCAAAGTTTGTTTTGCTCACTAGCTTTGGAGGTAGTAAAAAAGAAATAAATTACTCCAATCAACAAAAAAATGATCAATGCAATAGCAATTGGATAATACTTTAATTTCTGTAAAATAGAAGAATTTCCGTAGTAAACATATTGTACAGTTCCTTTTAGATCCAAAACTATTGGTTCATTTTCAGACTTCATCCGTTCCAGATAATCTGTTAATTCTTTTTCGGTAATATCGTCGGGTAAATTTAGTGTTGATCCTGAAATATCTATATCGCCTGATTGTCCTTTGATAAAATCACCATTAGAGTTGGTAATGATTGTGGGAATGGTATTATTAGTACTATTGATTAGATTGGATAACTCTAGGTAATCATCCAAATTAATATCATTAGATCCATCTATTCCTGAGCTACTTAATGCCTTGAATGACTGCGCCCATACTTGCATTTTAGTACTCTCATCTTTTTTTAATCGCTGAAGAAATATAGAAGTATTCCATAATATTAGGCCAGTAATCACAAGAACTGCAAAAATTATAAAATAACTAGCCAGATTACGTTCATCAGAAAAATTCATAGAAAATATGTGTTACCAAACCCTAAATATAAACGTTATAAAACTATTTTATTGTTTCTATTACAAGGTAAGTAAAACCAAACAATAGTGTGTTGATACCTTTAAACTTTAATTATCTTTGTATAATAGATTCATTTATGTTACGTATAGACCCTTTAGAAGTTTCCACAGGAAAATTACACGGAATGATGCTTGGGGCCATTGGACCAAGACCAATAGCATTTGCAAGCACAGTCGATAAAGAAGGTAAATCCAATCTTTCTCCGTTTAGTTTTTTTAATGTTTTTAGTGCTAATCCGCCGATTCTTATTTTTTCACCAGCTAGGAGAGTTAGGGATAATACTATTAAACATACTCTAGAGAATGCAATAGCTACTAAAGAGGTTGTTATAAATGTTGTTAATTATGATATCGTACAGCAAATGTCCTTATCTAGCACAGAGTATCCAGAAGGAGTTAATGAGTTTGAGAAAGCTGGCCTAACTATGGTAGCTTCAGAAAAGGTAAAAGCTTTTAGAGTGGATGAGGCGCCAGTACAGTTCGAGTGTAAGGTAAATCAAATAGTGCCTATGGGAGAAGAAGGAGGAGCAGGAAACCTTATTATTTGTGAAGTATTATTGATGCACGTAAAAGAAGACGTGCTTGATAATGATTGTAAGATTGATCAATATAAAATTGATCAAGTTGCTCGTATGGGAGGGAACTGGTACACAAGAGCCAATATGGGAATGTTTGAAGTCCCAAAACCTTTAAGTACTATAGGGATTGGCGTTGATTCTTTACCCGAAAATGTAAAAAAAAGTACGATTTTTACTGGAAATGATCTCGGTAAGTTGGCAAATGTGGAAAGAATACCTACAAATACTGAGGCCCAAGATTTTGTTAATAACAATAGTGATATTAAGGATAAAATTCAGGATGCTAACCTAATAGAAATTCATAAATTTGCACAGCAGTATTTGGATAAGGATGATATTAATACTGCCTGGAATATTTTAGCAGCAATACAATAATTAAAAAGATGGAAGTACAAGGTAAAGTAAAGATGGTCGGTGAAACGCAAACTTTTGGAAACAATGGTTTCAGAAAACGTGAGGTAGTGGTTACTACAGAAGAACAATATCCACAGCATATAATGGTAGAGTTTGTTCAAGATAAATGTGATTTATTAAACAACTTTCAGGTGGGTCAGGATGTGAAAATAAGTATTAATTTACGAGGTCGCGAGTGGGTAAATCCACAAGGAGAAACTAAATATTTTAACTCGATCCAAGGATGGAGAATTGAGAATTTACAAGCAGCAGCTCCTTCTGCAGGGGCACCAATGCCTCCTGCTGATGCATTTGAACCTGCAACAAATCTTACGGAAGAAGATCATGATGATTTACCATTTTAGGCAAATCAATTTATAGATATTATACTGGTCCTTTGATAGATTAAGAATAACTACCCTATCGAAGTGTAAAGTAAAAAGTCCGATACATTGTATCGGACTTTTCATATTGTGGTTTTAGGTTAACCTTTTAATAAAACTCAAAAAAGCAATGATGAACAAAATTTATCTTAAAAGGTTCTAACAAATATTGCGATTTTTTTGGTCAATTCAAACAACTATTTGATATTTAACGTTGTAGAAACTTTCTGATTTTTTCTTTTGTATATACTTAATCATTCCATAAACTTCCCACCTGTTTCTGACGCCAATGAAGATGGGTTGTTGGCAGTAGGAGGAGACCTTTCTATTCCCAGATTATTGAATGCGTATCATAACGGAGTTTTTCCTTGGTACGATGAGGATCAACCTATTTTGTGGTTTAGTCCCGATCCCAGAATGGTTCTTTTTCCTGAGGATCTCAAAATAAGTAAAAGTATGCGACAATTGTTTCGTAAAAACTATTTTGAAATCACCTTTAATAAAGATTTTAAACAAGTTATTGATAGCTGCGCTAGTATCAGTCGGCCTGATCAGTTTGGTACTTGGATCACATCAGATATGCAAGAAGCATACATACAACTTCATGAAATGGGACATGCTATTTCTGTAGAAGTGTGGAAAGATAAAATAATGGTTGGAGGTTTATATGGAATATGGATGAAAGATAAGAAAGTATTTTGTGGAGAGAGTATGTTTTCTAAAGTAAGTAATGCTTCTAAATATGGATTTATTAAATTAGTTGAGCGCTTAAGAGAAAAAGAAGTAAAGTTGATAGATTGCCAGGTCTATACGGATCATTTGGCTAGTTTAGGAGCAAAAGAAATTTCCAGAGATGCTTTTATGGAATTTTTAAAGTAGCTTTATACATAATAAACAAGTTTAGAACATGCCTCGGAGAATTAGACCCTCAATGAGGATTAAATTTTACCATCCATGACTATTCACAACTTCGAAACTGAAAACTCTATTTTAAATCAATTTATTAGCGAAATTAGAGATAGCACAATACAAAAAGACAGTATGCGTTTCAGAAAGAATATAGAGCGTATCGGTGAGGTTTTGGGTTATGAACTAAGCAAGGCATTAGCGTATACTTCGAAAACGGTCAAGACACCTTTAGGAACCAAAGAAGTTTCAGTGCCAGAGAAAGGGTTGGTTCTGTGTTCTATTTTGCGAGCAGGTTTACCATTACATCAAGGACTTCTTAATTATTTTGATACAGCAGAAAATGCATTTATTTCGGCATATAGAGATCATCCTGAGGATACCGATGATTTTGAAGTCGTTGTCAATTACTTAGCATCACCTTCTTTAGAGAATAAAACACTGTTGTTAGCGGATCCGATGCTTGCCACTGGAAAAACTCTGGAGAATACCATTAAAGCCATGAAAAATCATGGTGAACCTAAACAGATTCATATCATTTCTGTAATAGGCTCTACTAAAGGTGTGGAGTATATCAAAGATGTTTTTCCTAAAAACACCCATCTTTGGATAGCAGCTATTGATAAGGAATTAAGCAGTAGAGGCTATATAATACCAGGTTTAGGAGATTCAGGTGATTTATCTTATGGAGTAAAGATGTAATTTAGACCTCTTTATATCTAAAACAATCTACTGTATGATCGTTTACCATACCAATAGCTTGCATAAAGGCATAAATAACAGTAGATCCTACAAATTTAAAACCTCTCTTTTTTAAGTCTTTGCTGAGTAGATCTGAGATCTCCGTAGTGGCAGGACAATCTTTATGATGTTTCCAGGTATTTATAATAGGCTTTCCATCCACAAAACCCCATACATAAGAGTCAAAACTGCCAAATTCTTCTTGAATTTTCATGAAATTTTGTGCGTTGCTTATTGCAGAATTAACCTTTAGTTTATTTCTAATGATACCAGCATTTTGTAACAATTCTTCTTTCTTAGTATCATTGTATTGAGCAACAATTTTGTAATCAAAATTATCAAAAGCAAGTCTGAAGTTTTCTCGTTTTTTGAGAATTGTGATCCAACTTAATCCCGCCTGAAAAGTTTCTAAAACAAGAAATTCAAACAAAAGACGCTCGTCATGCAATGGCACTCCCCATTCATTATCGTGGTATGATTCGTATAAAGAATCACCAATACACCACCCACATTTATGTTTTTTCATCATATAATAATTTGTTTATTCTTGCTTATATCCGTTTGGGCGTTTCCATCGAACTGGAGCAGCGGGCTCAGGTTGTATCTTAAATTCGTTAGTTTGTAATAAACGAAGCGCTTCTTCTACTCCTCTTTCTAATTGAGGGTCATTTCCTTGTATTACAGACTTTGGGTTTTGAATTACTTCTATATCAGGTGAAATGCCTTCTCCTTCTACAGCCCAATTTCCTTTCAGATCATAAAAACCGCCTCGGGGAGCTACCATCCTTCCGCCATCTATAAATGGAGGAGTATCCCAAGTACCAACTAAGCCGCCCCAAGTTCGAGTTCCAATAAGAGGGCCTATATTTTTAGCCTTAAACATATAAGGTAATAAATCACCTCCAGAACCAGCGCGTTCGTTGATAAGCATCACCTTTGGGCCCCAAATACCAGCGATAGGAGTAGTCCAGGGACGATTATCATGCGATTTACTATTAAAGTACCCGATAGGTTCTCTTGATAAAATATCAATAATATAATCCGCTGCAGAGCCACCTCCATTATTACGCTCATCGATAATAACTCCTTTTTTATCTTGTTGAGAAAAGTAATACCTATTAAAAGAATCAAAACCACGACTACTCGTATTAGGGACATACACGTATGCCAATTTACCTCCAGAGAGTTTCTCAACCTTTTTCCTGTTGTTTTCTATCCAATCATAGGTTCTCAAGGTTCTTTCATTACTTACAGGCTTGACAACAATATCTTTTGCATTTTTTTTAGAAGGGACATTGTTTACTGTAATCGTAATTTCTCTTCCTGCCGTTTGCTCCAATAAGCTATATGGATTTATAGAAAGATCAAGATCTTGTCCATTAATAGCCAAGATATAATCACCTTCTTTTACAGCTATTCCTGGAAGTGATAGCGGAGCTTCCAAATCAGGATTCCAGCTTTCTCCTGTATAGATCTTTTGAATTCTATAACCGCTATTTTCTTTCTTAAAATCACATCCCAATAATCCAACAGGTACTCTGTTTATATCTGGAGTATCTCCTCCTGATACATATGAATGTCCTATAGATATTTCGCCACTCATAATGTCTACCACATAGTTAAGGTCAGTTCTGTGTCTTACATGCTTGATCCAAGGAGAATACCACTCATATATTTCATTCCAGGGAGCTCCATGCGTATTATCAACATACAAAAAGTCACGCATATAGCGCCAACCTTCTTTAAAAATCTGATGATACTCTTCAATAGGACTCACCTTAATTTTTAAATTCATAGTAAGCTTTTTGTGAGTAGCTTTTGTTTTTGTTTTAGTATTGATAATACTCCACAAATCATTTTGATGTATTAACATATTTTTTCGATCCGAGGAGGTTACCATTTCTGTTATTCCTTTGGTAAAGATTTCAGATTTCATTTTTTCGACATCATACTTATGTAAAGTCAATCCTTTTTGATTAGGAATATTTTCTGCTATAAAAACTGTGTTTTTAGGTCCTTTAGCCAATCCTACATATTGACGTTTTTCTAATTTCAATGCGACAACACGATCATATATGCCATTAGCATCAATGATTACTGGATTGGACTTATTTAAACCGTCTTTTTCTTTATCAGCGGATGCTTTTTGGTCTTCTTTAGAATCCCTTTCGTCAGTAGTTTCTTCATCTGTTTTTGGAAGATTTGGCGCTGTTCCAGATTCTGAAAGTACAATAGCATATAAACTTCTAAGTACTTCTGTGTCATAAGAACTCATATCTAACCATCCAGACTGCAATCCATAATTTGTACTGGCAAGAAAATAAAGAAATTTTCCCGTTTCATCCCAAACGGGACTAATAGCATCCGCAATACCATCGGTTAATTGGATAGTTTTTTTAGAATCGATATTGTAAGCAAAAATTGCTTTAAAGTGACTTTTTAACTGTTTTGGATATGCAATCCATTTGCTGTCAGGAGACCAAATAGGATTGAGCGTTCTATTTGGATGCGCATAGTTGTCTGAGGCGGCCTTGTGAACCTTTCCAGTTTCTAGATTTACAATCCAAATGTTATAATCAGTGTCTGAATAAGCAATATGGGTTCCATCTGGTGACCAATCAGGTTTGAAATAAAAAGTGTGATTAGGTAACTCATATATTTTTTCAGAACCTCCCTGTTGATTGGCGATGACTAGTTTGTACTCACCACTAGCATCAGAGAACCAAGCGACTTTATCTCCTTTTGGAGACCAAATAGGAGAACGTTCAGCCGAATTAGAGGAGTTCGAAAGATTTCTCCAAGTTCCATTTTCTTTTGGGACACTAAAAATTTCTCCTCTATGCTCAAAGATTGCACGCTTACCCGTTGGAGAAATATTAGGATTTTTTAGCTGTCGAGCAGTAATGTTTTCCCATCTGGATCGCGCAAAATTCATGTCACCATTTACGGTAATATTTAATTGTTTTGCTTTTCCACTATCTGGGTCTAGAAGGTGCAAATAACCTCCTTGTTCGTATATGATTTTACTGTCATTAGCGTCTAAGCTTTTGATATCATACTTTTTATGAAATGTTATTTGTTTTTCGGTTTTTGATATGATATCGTAAGACCAGATATTGCTTACATAATCACGTTCCGAAATATAATAGATAGTATTGTTAATCCATACGGGGTCTAAATGTCTTTCTTTGTCGGATTGCGGAGTAGTTACAAGGTTTTTTGTGTCGAGATTAACAATCCATATAGGTAATGCTTGTCCACCTCTGTAATTACGCCATTCCAAATCCCAGGAAGTGATAGGGACATAGGCAACGTGCTTTCCGTCTGGGGATACTTCTCCGGAACCAGCTCTAGGGATATCATATGCAATTGGTAACCCACCATCCGGAGAAACAGTATAAAATTTATTAGTTTGGGTAGGATGACTTTCTCTTCCTGAACGGAAAAGTATGGTGTTTTCAGGTGTCCACCCTTGAACAAAATCTCCACTAGGATGCCAGGTTAACCTATTCGGTTCGCCACCTTCAGATGGTATGGTGTATATGTCCGTATTTCCATCATATTGTCCGGTAAAAGCAATGGTTTTTCCATCTTTAGAAAAATGAGGATATGATTCTGATCCTATATTACTTGTTAATCGTATTGCGTTCCCTCCTTGCAAGGATGATTTCCATAAATCATTTACATATACAAATACTATTTCAGTTTCAGAAATAGTTGGTTGTCTTAGTAGTTGAGTTCCCTGTGCTAGAGATAGAGAGGATATACAAATAAAAACGAAGGCAAGGATAAATTTTTTTTTCATCAAAAAGAGATATTAAAATTTAAAAGATCAAAATATTGAAAAAATAGCATACGATCTTAGCGCATTTTGCCAATCTTTGTTAAAACTAAAACGTTTTCTAAATTTATGACCTTTATAAAATGTAAGTTTTAAGAAAATATATCGTCCTATAGGATAAGATATAAAGAAAATTATGGAAACCACTACAATGACTATAAATGAGCTAATAGAAGAAGGAATAAGAAATTCATATTCCTATGAAGAGTATAGAAATACAGTAAGCAACTTAGTATCAGAAGGAAAGTCTACAGGACATGAGCAATCAGATGCACTAACTAATTATAGTATGCTGAATGATCGTAGAATGAAACGTTTAGATAAAACGCTAAAAATTAATGGAGCGATTGCAGAAACGTTTTCTAATGCTACAACTAATATTACTTGGTTGGTCCTTACTGAGGGGTGGTGTGGTGATGCAGCGCAGTCATTACCTGTAATTAATAAGCTTTCTGAATTAAATGAAGGGATTGATTTAAGAGTTATATCTAGAGATGAGCATGATGAGTTGATGAATAATTTTCTGATGAATGGAGGAAAGGCGATTCCAAAACTAATAGCCTATAATAAAGAAACTCAAGAAGTGGTAAATACATGGGGGCCAAGGCCATCTGTAGCTACAAAAATGGTAAATGATTACAAAGAAATGCACGGAGGTTTAGATCCAGAATTCAAACAAGACTTACAGGTTTGGTATAATAAAGACAAAGGAAATAATATCGCCGAAGATTTGGTAAAATTAATATAGAGTTAATTAACCTCCGTAGTTAAAGTAATACGTGATAAAACCTTTTTGTTCTTTCATTTCTGAAGATGAAAATAATGCATCTTGTGCATAGTCTAATGCATTATCAAAGAGGCACTCGTTTCTGGTCGTGGATTTCTTTTTGTCAATCTTAGCATCAATGACATAACCGTTCTGATTTACCTCAATTTTTACTACTACTTTCCCACTACCATTACAGGTATAAATGGGATTTGGGATATCTTTCTTTTCTCTACCTTTTAATATAAAAGTAACAGAGCTATTTCTATTATTAACTTCTTCAGGTATTGGTTTCTCTTCTTTTTTATCCACAGGAACTTCTTCGCTGGTGATGTCTTCATTGATAGCCTCTTGACCTTCTGTTAATTGATCATTGTTAGATGCTTCTTCTGTTGCTTCTTCTGTCTCCGTAAGAGATTTTATTCTTTGTTCGAAATCCTCTGAATCCTCAAAATCTTCATTAAATGCATCATGAGTTCTTTTAGAAGCAATGAGTTCTCGTTCTTCTTCTGGTGGTGTTTCGGGTTCTTCCTCTTTAGTAAGTTCCTCCATCAATTCTTCCGGAATTTCCATCAGAATTTCGGATTGCTGCTTTCTCTTGTTCACCATATTTATATTATAGAGTGACAACACAAAAATACCCATTAGCATGGATGTGATAATTAAAGCTTTATGTTTTTCTATAAATTCCATAGGTATCTATAACTTCTTTTTTTCTACAATATTTTATGTAGTTTCAATTTCCGAGTGCAACTGATTTTCAAACACTTGCGGGCTTATTGCATCATCCACAGAGAATTCTCCTATTTTGGTTCTTCTTAAAACACTTAAATGACCTCCACTTTGTAGTGCTTTTCCAAAATCGTGCGCCAATGATCTAATATAAGTTCCTTTTCCGCAAACTACTCTAAAATCAATCTCAGGTAATTCGATTCTGGTAATTTCAAACGCTGAAATAGTAATTTTTCTTGCTGGTATTTCAACTTCCTCACCCTGACGAGCGTATTCGTATAATCGTTTTCCATCTTTTTTTAAAGCTGAAAAAATCGGAGGGTATTGTTCGATTTCACCAATAAATTGTTCGGTGGTTGTTTTTATAACTTCTTCAGAAATGTGATCGATAGCAAAAGTTTTATCGATTTCCGTTTCTAAATCATAAGAAGGAGTAGTTGCTCCTAATGTAATGGTTCCTGTATATTCTTTAGTTTGTCCCATAAATTCTTGGATTCGTTTTGTGAATTTACCGGTACAGATGATAAGTAATCCCGAAGCAAGAGGGTCTAATGTTCCTGCGTGTCCTACTTTGATTTTTTTGATCCCAAAATTTTTACGAATTAACCAACGCAGTTTGTTAACAACCTGAAAGGATGTCCATTGTAGAGGCTTATCGATCAAAAGAATTTGACCATCTTTATAATCTTGTTCGGTTAGCATTATTGGGGACTATTTAATAAAACCAAAGATGATGGCTACAACACCAACAACAATACAATATAAGGCAAAATATGATAATTTACTCTTTTTTACCAAGGAAATCATCCAAGTACAGGCAAAAAGACCAGAAATAAACGCTGCAATAAAGCCTAGAATCAAAGGTGTACTATTTTCTGCAGAAACGGTAAGATCCCCACTTAACAGGTCTTTACCAATTTTACCAAAAATTAAAGGAATTACCATTAAGAATGAAAATCTAGCCGCTTTGGTTTTGTCATTTCCTAGTAATACGGAGGTAGAAATAGTAGCACCACTTCTCGAAATTCCGGGCAACATCGCTATCGCTTGAGCAATTCCGATAACAAATGCATTGGGAGTTGTAACTATTTTTGCTGTGTTCTTGGCTTTATCAGCTAACCAAAGTAGGATGGCAGTGATAATTAGCATGAAACCTACGAACATGATGTTTCCGCCAAAAAGTTGTTCTAATTGTTCTTCAAAAAATAAACCGATAATAACTGCAGGAATCATAGAAACAATAATCCTTAAAGAGAACATTGTTTCTTCATTTTTTTTGAATTTCAGAAGTCCTTTAATGATTTCCCAGATGTCTTTTCTAAAGACTACTATAGTACTTAGTGCTGTAGCAAAATGTAAAACAACCGTAAAAAGTAGTGATTCTTCGGGTACACTTTTATCCCCTAGAATAGCTTTTCCTAATTCTAAATGACCACTAGAAGAAACAGGCAGAAACTCTGTAAGTCCTTGAATAACGCCTAAAATAATCGCATCAATAGTCTCCATAAGGAAGGATTTATAAAATTCGATGCAAATATATAATTACCAGAAGATAAATTGTTTAATTACTGATTTTTCTTCTTATCAGGGTTTAATAAAATAGCATATACTTCTATTCCAAAACCAATTAAAACAACTGTAGGTGCTAGTCTAATCCTTCTGAAATTGTAGATATCAGGGTTAAAGACATTAGGGTCGTCACTTCCTCCTCCAGCCATAAGAATAAATCCTAAGGCAATTACAGCAATACCGATCGCCATCACTACATAGTTCTTTTTTCCAAAGACGAAATCTGGTTTATGTTCTATATTATTATTGGATTGTTTGCTCATGAATGTCATTATTAAGTTCATTAAAAATAACGCGATCTTCGATCATTAATTTTGAGATATGTCCCATAATCTTGTCGCGTGTAAATATAGTCCATCTATGAATAGGATACAAAGTAACGTTTTTATTTAATAACTCCTTTTGTAATTCTTCTATCGTTAGTCCATATTGCAATCCGCGATTAATGTAATAGTAATGACTGTCATTTTCTAGCGTTATGGCAATATCAAAACCACTACCTTCTTCTATTTTTGTTACTTTTCCTTTAATTTCGATGACTTCATCTGGTTGTACATTGCGTATAGGTTTAAAAGTCTGAATCATCATCCACATAAAAATAACAAATAGTACAAAGGATACAGAAAAGAATATTTTACCGGTTTTTTGCATAATTATTAACTTTAAGAAGTTGCTGCTTCTTTTTTTAATATTCTAAGTGTTATCAAAATAATTCCCACTATGATAAAAGGAATACTTAATAATTGTCCCATATTTAATGTCATAGTATCTTCAAAAGCTACCTGATTTTCTTTAGAGAATTCGATAATGAATCTTGCTGAGAACATTAAAATTAAAAATATCCCAAAAACTACCCCATTTTGATGAAAGAAAATCTTCTTTTTGTTAAGATACCAGAGTATAACAAAGATAGCTAGAAAAGAAAAGGCTTCATATAATTGAGTTGGATGTCTAGTGATTAAATCATCTTTTACAAAAACTACTCCATAGTTACGATTTGTAGGTTTTCCATAGATTTCAGAATTCATAAAATTTCCAAAACGAATAAAGGCACATCCAATTGGGATGACGATGCTTACTTTATCCATGATCCATAAGAAAGGAGTTTTGGTCTTTATGACAAACAATGTGATAGCAATCAAAATTCCAATTGCGCCACCGTGACTAGCCAGGCCAGCAAAACCTGTGAAATCCCAACCTTCTGATGATATTTTGAATGGAAGGAAAATTTCTAAAGGGTGTTGCCAGAAATATGCAAAATCATAAAATAAACAATGTCCTAATCTTGCTCCAACCAAAGTGCCAATAAATACGTAATTGGTAAGAGTGTCTAGGTTTTTTAATGGAATGTTTTCCGAAAGAAATATCTTTTTTAGAATGGTATAACTTAACAATAGTCCAGTAACAAAAAATAATCCGTAATACTTTATTGGAAAAACACCAAAGAGAGTAGTAATTTCTGGATCAACGTTCCAATATAATGGTTCCATAAATTCTAATAATACAATTCATCAGTTCTGAGATTCAGAAAACGTTGTGTAGCAAAAAATGTACTTATCCAGGTGATCAAAACACCTACTCCAAAAACTCCTCCAAATAAACCAATTAGCAATATTTTGTCACTAAGCAATGCTAATTCTGGGAAAGCTTTGTCGAGATAATATAAAACGACTGCAACTCCAATGAGAGCAAGAATGGCTCCGATCATTCCCAAACGAACACTTTTCCAAACAAAAGGCCTGCGAATAAATCTTTTGGTAGCGCCTACCATCTGCATGGTTTTAATAATAAAACGTTTAGAATATACAGAAAGTCGAATGGAACTATTGATAAGAAGTACAGCGATAAAAGTAAAAATTCCACTAATTAATAGTGCCCAAAAACTTATTTTCTTGATGTTATCATTTAATAGAGAGATCAATGGCTTATCATAAGTTACTTCATCAACAAAATCTTTTTTAGTAATAGATGTTGTGATTTCATCAATCTTTACCTGATCTACAAAATCGGCTTTTAGATATACGTCAATCGAATTCTGAAGAGGGTTGTATCCAAGAAAATCCATAAAATTTTCTCCAATGTCCTTGCTATGTTCTTCCGCAGCTTCATCTTTAGAGATGTAAGTAGTCGATTTTGTATATTCTGATAGCGCTAAGCTTTTTTCCATTTGTTTGATCTCAACTTCTTTGGCAGTATCTTTTAAATAAATGGTAAGTGCAATTTTTTCTTTAAAATGATCAGCAACTTTTTTTGTATTCAATACCAAAAGCCCTAGTAAACCTAATAAAAAAAGTACCAGAGAAATACTAATAACCACAGAGAAATACGAGGAAATTAGTCTACGTTTCTGATATTTTTCAAAAGATGAACTCATAAAAATTTGTTTTGTAGGTAAAAATAATAAAGTTAATGAGACTTTTAATTCTAAAATGTATCTCATTTCAGAATTAATCTTGCTATAGTGCAAGATCTGTTTATTATGATGTTTTAATTAACTTTGATTTATAAAGGTAACGTCTAACAGGGATTAAAATTTTTTGAAATCACAATAAAGATTATATTTCATAAAACGAATACTGGGATTACCTAAATTTCTAAGAGTAGAGCGATCTAATTTATCTAAAAAGAATATGCATACAGTTATTATAGGTATTGGTGGGGTTGGAGGGTATTTTGGAGGAAAAATTGCCAATTCTGGCCAAAAAGTATCGATGATTGCGAGAGGAAAGCATCTAGAAGCGATACTTCGGAGTGGGTTACAGGTTAAAAGTATTGATGGAGATTTCGAGACCGGGCCTTTTTTAATTACCGATGATATCTACAAAATTGAAAAAGCAGATTTGATTTTAATCTGTACCAAATCCTGGCAAGTTCAGGAAGCTTCCGAATTTATTAAACCAATCCTGAAAGAAGATACCATTGTAATTCCACTACAGAATGGCGCGGATAATGCAGAAAAAGTACAATCTGTGATTGATAAAAAACATGTACTTGGGGGATTGTGTAAGATCTACAGTAAAATTGAAGTTCCAGGAGTTATTTCGCATTTTGGACATACGCCCGAAGTTATTTTTGGAGAACTGGATAAAAGTAGATCTGATCGTTTACAAAAGGTGAAAGCTGTTTTTGATAAAGCAGGATTTAAGAACAAGATTTCTGAGGATATCCAGATAGATATATGGAGCAAATTTATGTTCATCACTACTGTTAGCGGTTTAGGAGCGCTCACCAGAGCAACAATCGGAGAAATATATGCGCATCCTGAATTGAATAATATGCTCAGAGCGACAGCTACTGAGATTTATCAGATAGCTATAGCCAAAGGAATTGAAATGCCTTTGGCTATTGTAGATGGAATCATGACTTTTATTGGCAAACAACCTTTTGATGCAACTGCCTCTACCCAAAGAGATATTATGGAAGGGAGACCTTCAGAGTTAGATAATTTTAATGGTTTTATTGTAAAAGAAGGTAAAAAACTAGACCTAGAGACACCTACAAATGCATTTATTTATAGTTGTTTACAGCCAATGGAAGCAAAAGCTAGAAATGAGGTTAAATAGTTTTTCCAAATATTAGATAGTCGGGAATAACTGTCTAAAAGCCGATTCGTAACAGAATTGCTTGTTTTTCGTCTCAAATTTATGAGATTACTATTATATGCCTTGTTATTATTTTGTATTGAAAATCTATATCCACAATTAATGGAAACAGATATTATAGGGAAATGGATTATTAAAGATGTTATTAATAATAGTCAAATCACAAGTTGCTATGGCAATATTGAATCTAGATCTGAAGAAGATAAAGACTTGAAAAAAAGGTATATTGATGCTTCGATTGAATTTTTGGCATCTAAAGAATTAATATATAGGGACAAGAAAAGTCTATCAGAAAATGACAAAGATGTCGAACCATTCATTGGATTGTATAGTTATAGATGGAAAGTTTTGAATAAAAATGAAATTGAATTCATCCAACTGCCAAATGATGAAGGAATACAAAGATTTGTAATTCAATATAAGAATGAAAAAATATACTTTGATTTTATAGGAATCTTGTTTATTAT
Organism: Aquimarina sp. BL5; assembly: GCF_003443675.1. Taxonomy (NCBI): domain Bacteria; kingdom Pseudomonadati; phylum Bacteroidota; class Flavobacteriia; order Flavobacteriales; family Flavobacteriaceae; genus Aquimarina; species Aquimarina sp. BL5. Next base: position 3,876,289 of record NZ_CP031963.1, read on the forward strand.
CGAAAAAACCAATTAGGCAGCTTATAAGTACATTTTCCCTAATACTTCGCGAACAATCGTTATTAACAATCGAACAAATTCAGGATTCGTTTATTTTTTATCAATTTATAAACTCTCAATAGTATTAGAGGTATAACAAAAATCGTAAATTTGCGGTCTTAATTTCAGATGATGAGTTACGATTTTAATACGATTGAAGCCAGATGGCAAGCCTATTGGGCAGAGAATGGAACGTTTAAAGCTGAAAATAACAGCGATAAACCAAAATACTATGTGCTAGACATGTTTCCTTATCCTTCTGGAGCAGGACTACACGTTGGGCATCCATTAGGATATATTGCCAGTGATATTTATGCAAGATATAAGCGTCACAAAGGATTTAACGTATTACACCCACAAGGATATGACTCATTTGGGTTGCCTGCAGAGCAGTATGCGATCCAAACAGGTCAACATCCTGCAATCACTACCAAAGATAATATTGCTCGTTATCGCCAGCAATTAGATAAAATTGGATTTTCTTTTGATTGGAGTCGTGAAGTAAAAACCAGCGATCCTAAGTTTTATAAATGGACACAATGGATCTTTACAGAGCTTTTTAATTCTTGGTATGATAATGATGCGGATAAAGCAAGACCGATTAGTGAGTTAGAAGAGTTGTTTTCTAAAGAAGGGAATCCAAATGTTAATGCAGTATGTGATGAAGATATAGCAGAATTTACTGCTGCTGATTGGAATGCTTTTTCATCAAAAGACAAACAAGAGGTTTTATTAAAATATAGATTAACGTATTTAGCAGAAACAGAGGTGAACTGGTGTCCACAATTAGGAACAGTGTTAGCCAACGATGAAATCGTAAACGGAGTTTCCGAACGTGGTGGTTATCCAGTGATCCGTAAAAAGATGACACAATGGAGTATGCGTATTTCTGCATATGCACAACGTTTACTGGATGGATTAAATACGATTGATTGGCCTCAGCCATTAAAAGATTCTCAAACCAATTGGATAGGTCGTTCTGAAGGAGCAAGTGTGACGTTTCGTGTAAAAGGTCATGATGAAGTGATCGATGTTTTTACTACACGTCCTGATACTATCTTTGGTGTGAGTTTTATGACATTGGCTCCCGAACATGAATTAGTAGCTAAAATTACAACTCCAGAGCAAAAAGCCGAAATAGATGCATATATAGAAGCAACTGCGAAACGTAGTGAACGTGATCGTATGGCGGATGTAAAAACTATTAGTGGCGTGTTTACAGGAGCTTACGCTGAACATCCATTTACTAAAGAACCAGTTCCAATCTGGATTGGAGATTATGTGTTAGCTGGATACGGTACAGGAGCTGTAATGGCAGTACCTTGTGGAGACCAACGTGATTATGATTTTGCAAAACACTTTGAGATTGATATTCCTAATATTTTTGAAGGAGTAGATATTTCTGAAGAAGCGTTTGCGGATAAAGACGAAACAATCATTACCAATTCGGACTTTTTAGATGGTTTGAAATATAAAAAAGCAGTAAAAACTGCGATTTATGAGTTAGAAAAACTAGGTCAAGGAAAAGGTAAAATCAATTATAGATTACGTGATGCAGTATTTAGTCGTCAGCGCTATTGGGGAGAACCATTTCCAGTATATTATGTAGACGGTATGCCACAGATGATTGATCTAAAACATTTACCAATCGAATTACCTGAAGTAGAAAAATATTTACCAACCGAAACTGGTGAACCGCCATTAGGTCGCGCGGATGTTTGGGCTTGGGACACCGAAAAGAATGAAGTAGTTTCTAATGATTTAATAGATAATACAACTGTTTTTCCTTTGGAATTAAATACCATGCCAGGTTGGGCAGGAAGTTCTTATTACTTTAATAGGTATATGGATCCTAATAATGAAGATGAGGTTTTTTCACAAGATGCAATTAATTACTGGAAAGAAGTTGATCTATATATAGGAGGAAGTGAGCACGCAACGGGTCATTTATTATATGCGCGTTTTTGGCAGAAATTTTTATTTGATAGAAGTGTTGTACCAGTTGATGAATTTGCAAAGAAACTGATCAATCAGGGAATGATTTTGGGAACAAGTGCTATTGTTTATAGAGTTAGCGGTACAAATAAATATGTTTCCAAAGGATTAAAAGATCAATATGATGTAGAAGAGCTTCGTGTGGATGTTAATATGATAAATTCCTCTGATGAATTATTGCCTGAGGATTTAAAGAATTGGCAACCACAGTTTATGGATGCTGAGTTCGAACTTGAACATGGTAAGTATATTGTTGGGAGAGAAGTTGAAAAAATGTCCAAAAGATGGTTTAATGTAGTAAACCCAGATGGTATTTGTGATCAATATGGAGCAGATAGTTTACGACTATATGAAATGTTTTTAGGACCATTAGAGCAAGCAAAACCTTGGAATACAGCAGGAATTACTGGTGTGCATGGATTCTTAAAGAGATTATGGAAACTCTACCATAATGGAGATGTGTTTGGTGTGACTGATTCAGAACCCACAAAAGATAACTTAAAGACATTACATAAAACCATTAAAAAGGTAGAAGAAGATATAGAGAATTTCTCTTTTAATACTTCGGTGAGTACTTTTATGATTGCAGTAAATGAATTAACTGCTCAGAAATGTAATTCCAGAGCAATTTTAGAACCATTATTGATATTGGTTTCTCCGTATGCTCCACATATAGCAGAAGAGCTATGGAATAAATTAGGACATAATGAATCAATTGCTACAGCATCATTTCCGGTTTTTGAAGAAAAGCATTTGGTAGAAAGTACAAAGCAATATCCTATTTCATTTAATGGTAAAATGCGTTTTATGATGGAGTTATCTTTAGATTTAAGCAAAGAAGATATCGAAGCAGCTGTAATGGCGCATGAAAAAACACAACAACAACTTGATGGTAGAACACCTAAAAAAGTGATCGTGGTACCAGGTAAGATTGTCAATGTAGTTGGGTAAACGAAACATTGTATAATAAAAAGTTGTCAAAGGAGTGATCCCAATTTTGATTGAGATTGTATCGAGATTAGGCTTTTGATCAAAAACAACTGGTTTTCGATACATTCGCCCGAGGCGGACACTCAAACTGACGCTGTTTTTTTAGGTAGATGTTTTTCTCAAAATAGTATATGATCAACCCAGTAGAAATTCTTGGATTAATAGCAGCGATATTAACAACAGCTGCTTTTTTACCACAAGTTTATAAAACTTGGAAGACGAAATCTGCAGAAAGTTTATCGATGTCAATGTTGTTAATTTTTGAAAGTGGAGTGCTTTGTTGGTTGGTTTATGGGTATTTGATAGATAGTCTGCCTGTAATTTTGGCAAACTTTGTTACGGCTATATCTGGATTTTTGCTGCTTTATTTTAAATTCCGCTACAAAAACTAAAAGAAATTGCTAATTCTGATCGTTTTTTAACAAATTTCAGTGTATTTCTTTAAATTACAGATAAGATATTTTTTAGGCCTATTTTATTGTTTTATTTCAATAAAAAATTTATTTTCGACCAAAAATTAAGAATATGATAATTGGTGTTCCTAAGGAAATCAAGAATAACGAGAACAGAGTGGGTGTAACACCTGCTGGAACAATGGCACTCGTTAGTCATGGTCACACTGTTTTCATTCAGCAAGATGCTGGTCTTCAGAGTGGTTTTAGTGATGATGAATATATCGGTGCAGGAGCAAAGATATTACCTACTATAGAAGAGGTGTATCAGACTGCGGAGATGATTATAAAGGTGAAGGAGCCTATAGAGCCAGAATATAAATTGATCAAGAAAGATCAATTAATATTCACTTACTTTCATTTTGCTTCAAGCGAGCCTTTAACAAAAGCAATGATAGAGAGTGGGTCGGTTTGTATTTCTTATGAAACTGTTGAAGATCCTGATCGTAGTTTACCATTACTTACACCAATGAGTGAAGTGGCTGGGCGTATGTCTATCCAGCAAGGAGCGAAATATTTAGAAAAACCGTTAAAAGGAAGAGGAATTCTTCTTGGAGGTGTTCCTGGAGTTGCTCCTGCCAAAGTATTAGTGCTTGGTGGAGGTGTTGTTGGTACTCAGGCTGCAAAAATGGCAGCAGGAATGGGTGCAGATGTAACAATTCTAGATATTAGTATGAAGAGATTACGTTATCTAGATGATGTAATGCCTGCCAATGTGAATACTGAATTTTCTAATGAATATACAATTCGTGAACATATAAAGACTTCTGATTTAATCGTTGGAGGTGTATTAATACCAGGAGCGAAAGCGCCAAAACTTATCACTCGTGATATGCTAAAGGATATGCGTGCTGGAACAGTATTGGTAGATGTGGCAGTAGATCAAGGTGGTTGTTTTGAGACTACAAAACCTACTACACATCAAGATCCGGTTTATATTATTGATGATGTAGTACATTATTCAGTGGCTAATATGCCAGGAGCAGTACCTTATACTTCGACTTTGGCATTAACTAATGTTACTTTGTCATATGCGGTACAATTAGCAAACAAAGGTTGGAAAGCTGCTTGTGCAGATAACGAACCACTTAAAAAAGGATTAAACGTAATCAACGGAGATGTAGTGTATCCAGCTATTTCAGAAGCATTTAACCTTCCTTTGGAAGATGTAAATAACTATTTAAGTTAAACTCGACTTATTGGCTAACTCAAGTTTATTTAACTGAAAACCTCGTCTTTATGGCGAGGTTTTTGCTTTTATTATTGTAACTTTAATAATAAAAAAAGTTTTTAATTATGATGGGATATTATGTCATAGCGGGAATTATCTTTCTGGTAAGTTCATTCGTTAGTAATAAACTAAAAAGCAAGTTTAAGCATTATTCTAATGTGCGTTTGCAGAATGGAATGAGCGGGGCAGAGATTGCTACAAAAATGTTAGAAGATAATGGAATACGAGATGTAAAAGTAATTTCTACACCAGGGATGTTAACAGATCACTACAATCCAAGGAATAAAACAGTGAATTTGAGTGAAGGAGTGTATAATCAAAGAAATGCAGCTGCAGCTGCTGTTGCCGCTCATGAAGTGGGTCACGCTGTTCAGCACGCTACTGCTTATAGTTGGTTAACGCTTAGATCTAAGATTGTTCCTGCAGTGGGGATTTCTAGTAAATTGTCCAATATTGTAATAATGGTAGGTTTAGGTTTGTCAGTTGCCGGTAATGCATTCGGAAATTTAATTTTCTTGGTTGGAATAATATTATTCGCTGTTACAACTTTATTTACTTTTATAACACTTCCTGTGGAATATGATGCTAGTAATAGAGCTTTAGCTTGGTTGGAAAATGCAAATATGGTAACAAGTAACGAGTATGATGGGGCGAAAGATGCTTTAAAATGGGCTGCAAGGACTTATTTGGTGGCTGCGTTAGGCTCTTTAGCTACATTGCTTTACTTTGTTTCTATGTTTTTAGGAAGAAGAGATTAATAGTAAAAATACCTTTGAGATTTTAAAGTCTTGAAGGTATTTCATGCACTATATTTTAATCTGTCTATTGATTTGTTGGTCTAGTGAAATAAATGTTTCTGTTCTAGATACGCCTTCAATTGCCTGAATTTCTTTATTCAATACATTCATTAGGTGTTCATTATCTCTACAGAGAATTTTAATGAATATAGACCAGTTTCCTGTAGTGTAGTGACATTCAATTACTTCAGGAATGTCTTTCAATTGTTTAACTGCTTTAGGGTTGCTAACCGCTTTATCTAGATATACTCCTACAAAGGCCATGGTTTTATATCCTAATACTTTTGGATCTATAATAAATTTGGATCCAGCAATAAGGCCAGAACCTTCTAGTTTTCTTAATCTTTGATGAATGGCTGCGCCAGAAATTCCAATCTTTCTTGCAATTTCTAAGATAGGCCTTCGGGCATCTTCCATAAGATTACGAAGAATTTCTTTGTCAATACCATCTATTTTTACACTACCATATTGACCTTTCATAAAAAGATAGATTACAATTAATAATCAAAAATAGAGGATAAGATTTAAAATTGAAACTTTTTATAAGATTATCCTTTTACACCGTCAGGATTGTATCCTAAATACTCACATTCTTTTTCTTTAAATTCAATGCCGTATTCCTCTAATTCCTTAAGGATTGGAGTGTATATTTCTTCTCGGATCGGTATCTGTACCCCAGGAGATGTAATTTCCTTGTTCAAAATTCTTAATGCAGCCATGGCAACTGGTAATCCAACAGTTCTGGCCATAGCTGTGTACTTTTGATCCTTGCCAATACATACCATTGTTGCGTCTATCTGTTTGCGTTCTCCATCAAGTTCATATCCAAATTTATGATACATTACGATCATATCTTTGTCTCCGTCATTTAAGGTCCATTTGTCCATTAGTATTTTCTGTAAAATCTGAGCAGGTGTCGCGTTAGGAATTCCTACTTTTTTATCAGTATTAAAGATATCTAGCTCTATTAGTTTGTCCCAGATAATATCGTCCTGATCAATTTTTAAATAATGACGAAGCTTTAACTCTACAGAATCTGTTGGAGAGTAAGCAAGAAATGAGTTTGTAAAATCTCGGTAACTCATATGTTCAGAGTTTGCTAATGTATAATCATCAGCTGTCATACCTAATTGCACAAAAATGTTCCAGGCTTTAGAAAATCCAACTCTTCTTATGGTTCCTCGATAAAGAGTTAAAATATCATTGAGTCCATAAATGCTTTGATATTTTAAGGAGTTTCTATTAGCATATGCTTCAAAACGACCGTATTCTTCTACTTCTAGGAATTCGGTTCTTCTGAATAATTTATGATAAGGGATGTATTTATAGGCTCCTTCTTGTAAGAATTCTGCAGCCCCACCCTGTCCAGCAACTACTACGTTTCTGGGATTCCATGTAAATTTATAACGCCATAGATTGTTGTCACTTTCAGGAGCTACCAATCCTCCTGTAAAAGATTCAAATAATATAATTTTTCCTCCTTGATTTCGTATCCGGTCAATAACCTGCATTGCACTCATATGATCAATCCCAGGATCTACACCAATCTCATTCATAAAAACAAGACCTTTTTTCTTTACTTCTTCATGAAGCTCTTGCATCTCTTTGCTTACATAAGAGGCGGTGACCAAAGATTTTTCGAATCTAAGGCAGTCTTTGGCTACTTCTATATGGAATCTTGCTGGAAGCATAGATACTACAATGTCAGCATTTTTAATTGTGTCTTCTCTCGAGTTTTTGTCAAAAACATCTAACTTGATAGGAGTAGTATTAGGATGATCTGCTGCAAGTGTTCGAGCATTCTCAACGGAAACGTCCCCGATAATAATGTGTAAATTTTCAGATTCGGATTTATCCTGAAAATATTTAATTAAAACCGCAGTGGATTTACCTGCACCAATGACCAGTATCTTTCGCATGCTTATTGATTATTTTGATAACTTTGATGCGAATGTAGTAAATACATCAAAAAGTAAGTTCTCAATTTTGACGTATTCGTTATCTTTTCAAACAAAATATGTCTAAAATTTATTTTTTGGTCAAAAAAATGATCAATTATTGCTAAAAAAAGAATGAATAAAACAATTTTGATTACCGGAGCAGTTGCAGCCCTATTAGCCGTACTATTAGGAGCATTTGGAGCGCATGGCTTAGAGAAGCTTGTAGACCAAACAAGTATTAATTCTTTTCAGACGGGTGTTCGATATCAAATGTATCATGCAATCGTTTGTATTATTTTAGGAAATATGGCTGTCTTAGAAGATGTTGTCAAAAAACGCATTTTTTATTTCTTCTTAAGTGGAATGATTCTTTTTTCAGGGTCAATTTACCTTTTGGTAGTTGATGAAATATTAGGAATTTCTCTATCAAGTATTGGCTTTATTACACCTTTGGGAGGTTTTATGTTAATTTTAGGATGGATTTTCTTTGTTATTTCGCTTGTTAAGATTAAGTGATTTTTTTAACCGTTAGTGTAATATTTATTTATAATTTTGTCAAACATAACAAACACAACATATTTTTATGGAACCACTGTATCCAATTACGAAAACGATTTCGTTAAAGCATTACGGTATTGAAAATGCTACAATACGCTACCAGTTATCTCCAGATGAACTTCAGGAAGAAACGGTTCAAAAGGGACAAGGAAAAATTACAAAATCTGGAACACTTGCTGTAAATACAGGTGAGTTTACTGGTCGTTCACCAATGGATCGTTTTATTGTAAAAGATCAAATTACTGAAGATAAAATTTGGTGGGGTGATATCAATATTCCTTTTGAGTCTAATGCTTTTGATGCATTATACGACAAGGTTACGTCATATCTTTCAGGTAAAGAGATATTTGTTAGAGATAGTTACGCTTGTGCGGATGCTGATTATAAGTTAAAAATACGAGTGATCAATGAGTATCCTTGGTCTAATATGTTTGCTTATAATATGTTCTTAAGGCCAACAGAAGAGGAGCTCAAGGGTTTTGATCCAGAATGGACAGTGATTAATGCGCCTGGTTTTATGGCGGATGCATCAGTAGATGGTACACGTCAACATAATTTTGCGATATTAAACTTTACGAAAAAAATAGCGCTTATTGGAGGGACAGGTTATACGGGAGAAATCAAAAAAGGTATTTTTTCTGCGTTAAATTTCATACTACCTGTTTATAAGGAAACGCTTCCGATGCATTGCTCTGCTAATGTTGGAGAAGAAGGAGATACTGCAATATTCTTTGGGCTTTCTGGAACGGGAAAAACAACATTGTCGACTGATCCTAACCGTAAATTAATTGGGGACGATGAACATGGTTGGACCAAAGAAAATACAATCTTCAATTTTGAAGGTGGTTGCTATGCAAAGGTGATTGATCTCTCAGCAGAAAAGGAACCGGAGATATATGGAGCGATTAAAAAAGGAGCAATTCTTGAAAATGTAATTTTTGGAGATGATGGCGAGGTGGATTATGCAGATACTTCTATCACTCAGAATACAAGGGTAAGTTATCCAATTTATCACATAGAGAATATACAGGAATCTTCTATAGGTAAAAACCCAAAGAATATATTCTTTTTAACAGCAGATGCTTTTGGAGTTATGCCTCCTATTTCTAAATTGACTCCAAGTCAGGCAGCGTACCATTTTATATCTGGATATACAGCAAAAGTAGCAGGAACAGAGGCTGGTGTTGTAGAGCCTACTCCTTCATTCTCAGCTTGTTTTGGAGCGCCGTTTATGCCGTTACATCCAGCAAAATATGCCGAAATGTTAATCAAAAAAATGAAAGACACTGGTGTAAATGTTTGGTTGGTGAATACAGGATGGACTGGCGGACCATATGGCGTAGGAACTAGAATCAAATTAAAATATACACGTGCTATGATCCAAGCGGTACTTAATGGTGATTTAGGATTGTATTCTTACGATAACTATCACATTCATTCGGTATTTGGAGTGGCACAGCCAAGAGAATGTCCAGGAGTTCCAACAACGGTATTGAGCCCTAGAGCTACTTGGAATAATGATGAAGAATATTATAAAACAGCATTTAAATTAACGAATGCATTCAGAGAGAATTTCAAAAAATTCGAATCCTATGCTAATGAGGAAATCCGTAGAGGAGGTCCACAACGTTATGCTTTTTAGTAGATAGTTAAATACTAAAAGAAATAAAAAAATGCCTGAAATATATATTTCAGGCATTTTTTTGTTTTCAATATTTTAAAAAATAAGTATTGTTATTTCTTATTTGCTTCTTTAATGTATTTCTGAAGTGCCATTGTCATTGAAGGAGTTTCAGGAGTTGGAGCTTGAATATTCACTATCAAGTCGTGTTCCTCTGCAGCTTTTACTGTAGAGTTTCCAAAAACAGCAATACGAGTATCTTTTTGTTGAAAGTCCGGAAAGTTCTCGAATAATGATTTTATTCCTGAAGGACTAAAAAACACTAGGATGTCATAAAACACATCTCTTAAATCAGAAAGATCACTTACCACAGTTTTGTAGAAAATTGCTTGCTTCCATTCTACTTTTAAGGTGTTAAGTGTGTCAGGGATTTCAGATTTTAATTTATCGGAAGAAGGTAATAAAAACTTTTCATTTTTATACTTCTTAACTAACGGCATTAATTCCTGAAATGTACGTTTTCCAACATAAATTTTTCTCTTTCTGTAAACTACATACTTCTGTAGATAATAAGCAACAGCTTCACTCTGGCAAAAGTATTTAAGCGAATCAGGAACTTTAAAACGCATTTCATCAGCGATTCTAAAAAAATGATCCACAGAATTTCTACTCGTAAGAATAATAGCAGTGTATTGAGATAAATCTACCTTTTGTTGCCTCACTTCCTTAGCATCTACGCCCTCTACGTGAATAAACGGTATAAAGTCAATTTTTACCTTTTCTTTCTCCTCAAGTTCGAAATAAGGTGAATTTTCTACTTTAGGCTCTGGTTGTGAGACCAAAATCGTTTTCACTTTCATATATAGTCTTTATTTGTAAACGTACCCCTATATTATATAATTAGCTTGTATAGCATAAAATAGGGTGCGATTTCAAGTGCGCAAAGATACAAAATAAAATAAAACGAATGGTTTAAAATGATGTTTTCGTTTTTCTTATACACAGAAAATAGAATCATTAAGTTTAGAATCAACAAACAAACTAGTAATGCAATTAGAACAATTTTTGAGGGTTTCGCAGTATAAATGAACAATAAATTAAGAGGCAATAAAATTACCCCCAAAAAATTACGATATGATACTTTATAAAATAAATAATCTTCAATTAAAACTTCTATAGAAAAAATAGTAGAAACTATTTTTTCTATCAAGATTTTAGAGATTAAAACAAATAAATAAAGAGCGGATATCTTTAGGTAAAGTATCATATCAACTGTACCCGATTCCCATTGTAAAACATCTAGGCACAGATATATGAACAATGAAACAGAGAGAACTTGAACTAAAATTAGAATTCCATTAAAAAAAGTAGATAGTTTATTCCCTTTTTGATTAAGAACGATATACTTGTTTGTGTTGAAAAGCATTACAAATTCTGAAAAGCGAGCAGAATTCATAAGTTTAGCTGTCGCTAAAAGCACAAAACACATTAGAATTACTATAGTAATCCAGTCAGTAGATATGATTTCTCTTGTAATAACTTCCATGCTTATAAAAGGATAAAATTAAGCCATACTTATTACATAATAAAATAAAGTATCCTATAATAAGATGCAACACTAATTTAAATACCAAGTATATATACATAAACCATAATATTAGTGCGAAAAACTGAAAATATTCTAGTGATTATTTAGTTATATTTGCCTGAAAACACTTTAAATGGTAGACGCATTAGTAATTATACCTACCTATAATGAGATCGAAAATGTAGAGCGTATTATCAAAAATGTGCTTGCGCTTCAACGTGATTTTAATATTCTGATTGTAGATGATAATTCTCCAGACGGAACAGCCGCAAAGATTAAAGAATTGCAAGAGGAGTATCCCGAACATCTTTTTTTAGTAGAGCGGAAAGGAAAGTTAGGATTAGGAACAGCATATATTACAGGATTTAAATGGGCGTTAGAACGATCTTATGAATATGTTTTTGAGATGGATGCGGATTTTTCACATAATCCAAATGATCTGATACGATTATATAATGCTTGCGCTAAGGGAACATCAGATGTAGCGATTGGGTCGAGATATGTTACAGGAGTAAATGTGGTTAATTGGCCTATGAGCAGGGTATTACTATCTTGGTTAGCATCTAAATATGTTCGTTTTATCACTGGAATGGATATTCATGATACTACAGCAGGTTTTATTTGTTATAAAAGAGAAGTTTTAGAAAAAATTAACCTTGATAAGATTAAGTTCGTAGGATACGCTTTTCAGATTGAAATGAAATTTAAAGCATATCTATCAAAATTTAAGATAAAGGAAGTTCCAGTAGTGTTTACTGATAGAACAAGAGGAACTTCTAAAATGAGTAAAGGAATTATCTCTGAAGCGATTTTTGGCGTATTAAGGATGAAATTAAAGAGTTTGTTTAATAGTTATGAAATATGATCATGAATAAAGTATTGATTAAGAATACTAACATTATTAATGAAGGAAAGATTTTTAATGGAGATGTATATATAGAGAATGGTTTTTTTAAAGAAATCTCTTCACAGATTAGTGCCAAATCTCCTGATGTACAGGTCTTTGATGCAGAAGGGAAATATCTTTTGCCAGGTGTTATTGATGATCAGGTTCATTTTAGAGAACCAGGACTAACACATAAAGCTACTATAGAAACGGAATCTAAAGCTGCAATAGCTGGAGGGATTACTTCTTTTATTGAAATGCCTAATACAAATCCGCAAACAACTACTATAGAAAAGCTTGAGGAAAAGTTCGAAATAGCCGCTAAAACCAGTTATGCTAACTATTCTTTTATGTTTGGAGGTACTAACGATAATCTAGAAGAGATATTAAAGGTAGATCGCAATAAAGTTGCAGGACTTAAGTTGTTTTTAGGTTCTTCTACAGGAAATATGTTGGTAGATAATCCCGAAGTATTAGAAAAAATCTTCTCATCTACTGATTTGTTAATTTCTGTACACTGTGAGGATGAAGAGACGATAAGAAATAATACGGCGAAATATAAAGAGCAGTATGGTGAGGATATACCTATTGAGATGCATCCGATTATTAGAAGTGAAGAAGCTTGTTATATATCTTCCTCTAGAGCCGTAGCATTGGCCAAAAAGACAGGTGCTAGATTACACGTTTTTCATCTTTCTACAGCAAAGGAATTAGAATTGTTTACGAATAAGATTCCGTTAAAAGATAAAAAGATCACCGCAGAAGTTTGTATACATCACCTTTGGTTTTCTGATGAGGATTATAAAGAAAAAGGAACATTGATAAAGTGGAATCCCGCAGTAAAAACATCAAAAGATAGAGAAGCACTATTTCAAGCTTTACTTAAGGATAAATTAGATGTAATTGCGACTGATCATGCGCCACATACCAAAGAAGAAAAAGATAATGTATATACAAAAGCACCTTCAGGAGGTCCTTTAGTACAACATGCATTACCTGCAATGTTAGAGTTTTATCATAAGGGCAAAATTTCGTTAGAAAAGATTGTAGAGAAAATGTGCCATAATCCTGCAATTTTATTTCAGGTAGAGAAGAGAGGCTATATAAAAGAAGGCTATTGCGCGGATGCAGTTTTAGTAGATCTTAATGCTCCTTGGACTGTTAATAGTGATAATATTGCGTATAAGTGTGGATGGTCTCCATTTGAAGGGACTACCTTTAAATCAAGAATTACACATACTTTTGTGAACGGAAGTTTAGTGTATAAGAATTTTAAGTTCTATGATGTTAAAAATGCACAACGATTAACTTTTGACCGATAACGTAAGTGTTAGAAAATTTTTAGAGTAAGAACTCAGTAGTTAGAAATATTCTCAGCTTAATGATTTACTTATAATAATTGATAAAATTTAAATGCGTGAAAAAAGGAATAGTATATAGTTTTTTTTCTTTGGTTCTTATTGTTTTTTCTTGTCAAAGTTTGGATAAAGGACAAAAGCCAGAAAATCTACTATCAGAAGATAAAATGGTAGAGATACTTACAGATATTGCTTTTGTGAAAGCAGCAAAAGGAAGTTATAAAAAAGTTTTTGATGTTAAAAAAATAAACCCTGAATCTTATATCTTAAAAAAACATGGTGTAGATAGTTTAGTATTTGCCGAAAATAATAATTGGTATATCAATCAATTGGATGAATATGAAGAGATTTTTAAAAGGGTAAAAAACAACCTAGAGAAATCGAAGGTGAAATTTGAGAAACTAAAAAAAGAAGAAGATTCCATACAAAAGATAAAAGATTCTATTAAAAAAGCAACAAAAGGTATCAAGCTCGAAAAAAAATCATCTATTGATGAAGAATTTTTAATAGAAGAAGAGATAGAAAACGCAATCAAGAAAAGAAACAAGTCAAAACCTATTCCTCCTTCAGGAAAAAAGAAGCAGTAGTTTCTATTGCTTTATTTACAGGTGTAAAACTATAAATAAGCTCTTTTTTTATCTTTTCATTTTCATATAAAGAATTAGAAAAAGCACTTTTTATTGAAGATTTGAATATTGATTGCTTTGTTCGGAAAACGAAATGACTAAATTGTTGTAGATAGTACGCTGTTTTCATTAGAAAAGGAGACACTTTCTTTTTTGGGATAGGTTTGTTAAGAGCTTCCGCAATTAGAGAAAATACATTTTTGAAACTTAAATTTTCACTCACTAAGATGTATCTCTCATTTTTTATTTCACTATTCATAAGGCGGTGCATGATCTTTACTACGTCATCAACAGCTACATATCCAGTAGTTCCAGTAGTGAAGTATTTCATTCCTTTATAGATTTTTTTAAATAGATATCCACTACCAGAATTAAAAAAACCAGGACCTATAATGATACCGGGATTTACAATTACTGCGTTAAGTCCTTCTTGAGTTCCGCGCCATACCTCCATCTCAGCACCGTATTTGGTAATGGCATAGACAGAATCAGAGACCTCGGGATTCCATTCTGTAGTTTCGTTAATTGGATTTTGAAAAGTGTTTTCACTTAAAGTTGCTATCGAACTTACGTAACAAAGCTTTTGTATCTTATGGATCAATGATAGGTTTACAATATTTGCCGTTCCTTCTATATTTATTTTGCGTAGTTTTTTGTAGTGTGATGGATTAAAAGATATCATAGCTGCGCAGTGATACACTTGAGTAATTCCTTCAAAAGCAATACTTAGTGTCGGAATGTCATTAAGATCTCCTTGTATCCATTCAATAGTCTCAAAGGCATTATGATCTTCCGGTTTAGAGCATTTCAAAAAAACTGTTTTTGCGTATTCCTTTTTAGCAGTTGTTCTATATAAAGCACGTATCTGATGTTTTTCTTCCGCCAGTTTTATTAATAAATGTGTGCCTACTAAACCTGTTGCTCCGGTAACTAATATCATAGTATTTATTCTATCACACTAATGTAAACAATTAGGAATAAATATTTTGTTTTACTTATTTAAAAAGAAGCTTTCCTTTTTCTAAGCCAAACAATACCAAAAAATAGTATGATAAACACTGCCAATCCAGTTGCCCAATACCAAGAATAATCATTGCTAAACTGAATTGGAGAAACATCGCCTAACAAATAAAAACCTCCCCAATAAAACGGGTTTGTACGATTAATGTTAGCGGTGTTTAAATATTGTAACTTTGCCTGTTGTAGTGCTTTTGCTTTATTCATGCCAGCTTTTAAGTTGGTATAGAAATACTTCATCAATTCTGGAGTAGTTTGATCTGATACTTCCCAACTACTTAATAATAGGCTTTTAGTTCCCGCATATTGAAATGCAGTTCCTAAGCTCATAACACCTTCTCCTTTTGCAATTTTGCCTGTACCAGTATTGCAAGCACTTAATACTGTTAACTCTGAAGGGATGTCTAAAGCAAATAATTCGTGACTGTACAATAGATTATCTTCTATGGTATCCTTATTTTGAGTGAAAAATAATTTAGAATTTTCTGGTCGTTCATTATCTACCTCACCGTGTAATGCTAGATGTAGGATATTGTACTGGCTAGCATTTTTCTTAAAGTTAGCCTCTATAGCTTCTGATCCGTAGAAATAGTTTCCGTCTATAATATTTGCGATTGCTTTGATTTCTTTGCGAGTTCCAGGGAGGTCATCTCCAGTATCTCTTAGCGCAGCCATACTAAGGGTCTCACTTGTTATAATGTTTGTGGTGTCCGAAAACGAAAATGCTAGACATTCCTTTAATTTATTAGATTTTTTACTGCTTAGGAGAGGGGTAAATAAAAGGTTAGCAGAATTGGCGTAACTAATCGTATAATCTTTTAATAAATAAGATAGTTTTTTAGGGTTGTTGGAACCATCATCTTTAGTAAGTAGTAAATCAAAATTCAGATGCCATAATGGACCATCCGGGCTGATAATCAAATTATCACCAACGATTTGATCTTTGATAGGACTGATCAATTGCTGGTATAGTTCAAGCGCATTACTTTTATAGCTAGCAATATTTTTATCTGTAATTGATGTTCTTAATTCTTCAATGTTCTCTGTAAGTTTTAGAGTAGTGAATTTTTTTACATCAATTTTACTTTTTGAAATGGTAAAGGCATAGGTAGTACTATCAGCTGTAAAAAATTCCAAAAAGGTAGTTTTGTTATCCAGTTTTTGTTGAATATCATTGATAGAAATAATCTCGTTTTGATGTTTTAGTTGATAATAGTTAGGATAGTTTTTCTCTAAAGCTTCTGTTAAGGAGTCTTTTCTTCTAGACAGATTGAATAATTTATTTTCATAGTTCGAAATACTACCAGAATCTATTTTTTGTGCAGAACGTTCTTTAGTGATTTGCGATTGATAAAAAGCGTGATCAATTCTTAACTTTTTTTCTAATGACACAAGTTTTGAAGGTAAACCTGCAAAACTTTTTGCATTAGCATCATTTAGTAGTCCTTTTAGGGTATTAGCCTTGCTCTTTTCTGAAAACAGAAATGCTTGATGTATTGCATCTTTATGTTGATTGTGATTATGAAGAAGTAATTGAGCATCAATAGCACCTTGATAAATCTCCTTAACTTTGTTAGCAAAAGTTACTCGATCTTTATAATTGCTTAAGGTTCCTCTAATACTATTTGTTAAGGTATCTGCTTTTTGATAAACACGGATACTATTTTTAAGGCTTTGGACGCTGTCTTTATTTGGAAAGTAATTCTGAAAGGTTTTAGCTTTGAATAGTAAGGTTTCTAAAGCAATATTCGAGTCAAAAAAATGTAAATTTCTACTTTCAGAGATGGAATTTGTTTTTAAGGCGTGTTCGTAATACGTTATGGCTTCTGAAAATTCTTTTGTTTTATTTAAAGTGTTTCCAATATAATTATAAATGTTTGCGACCATTCCGTAATTAATACTGGATTGATTTAAATTTATACGTACTGCTTTTTTGTAGTTTATTAATGCTTTTTCATATTCTTTTTTTCCATCAAAACTAATACCAATAAGAAAATATGAATTAGCAATATATTGATGATCTTCTCCAAGTTCATTTAGCCTTATGTTTAAAGCTTTGTTATAAAAATCGAGAGATTTATCATAATCTTTCAAATCATAATAAACGAGTCCAATATTATAATAGGAATTGGATACCCTTATATGCTTATCGCCATATAATTTTATATATATCTGTAAAGCTTCTCTATATTTTATTAAAGCCTCTTTGTATTGTTTGTTTCCACGTAGGGCGACGCCAATATTATTTAGATTAGTAGCTACTTCTAAATTGTTTGAGCCGAAAGTTTCGATAGAAATAATTAATGATTGTTTGAAATATTCTAATGCTTTAGTGTGTTGTTTTTTTTCAATGTAAATTCTTCCAATTTCGTTTAAACTATATGATAGATTTGAATTCTTTTTTTTGTGACGCTTTTTTATAGATAAGCTTTTTTTATGATATTCTATTGATTTGTCGTATTCTCCTTTAGCATATGAAATGAATCCTAAATTAGCTAATGTAGAAGAAAAACTTATATGATTTTTAGGTAAGATTTTCTTTTTTATTCTATAGGACTTTTGATAATAACTTAGAGCAGTTTCTATATCAGACTTTTTTATTTCGTGATAGTTTCCAATATATTCATAAGAAACTGTTTTTTCGATAGAGTTTTCAGGAAGGTGCTTTTTGCATATGTCAAGACTTTTTTTTGCAGCGAAATATGATGAATCTAGTTTTTGGAGTTGAAACTGAATATAAGCTATTTCATTATAGCAATTGGCTACTTTTTTCCATGCTTTCACATTTTTGTATAAGGGTAGTGCCTTTTTAAAATATACGATAGAATTATCTAGTTTTCTATCAACTAACAGAGAATCTGCTTTTTTAAAATACTCAGAAGCTAAAATCGTATCATTTACATTTTGTGCATCGATATAGTTGAAAGAGATTATCATAATAAAAAACACACATTTTGTTATATTGAAATAACATTCGAAACGTTTCATAAGGGAATTCTATATTTATTAATAGCAAAGAACGTAAAAATGTTACTTTTACATTAGAAAAAGGTAACAGATTACCGTTTGGAGACATTAACTTATGAATAACCCCAAGGAACGTAAAATTTTAGAAGGAATTGCGGCAGGAGATACTGCAATTATAAAAGCTTTCTATAAGAAGAATTATAACTATATCAGGGGTTACATTCTTCAGAATTCTGGCGAAGAGGAAGATGCAGAAGATGTATTTCAGGATGCTTTGGTTGTGATGTATCAAAAACTAAGATCAGGTACATTAGATATTAATGTTTCTATACGAACCTATTTTTATGCCATTTGTAAGAATACTTGGAGAAGTCGATTACGAAAGAAAAAAAAAATAATCTTTGATGATGAGTTAATAGAAGCAAATGAAGAATCTGAAGAGTATATTGTAGAAGATATAGAGGAAAAAGAACGGGAGCATGTATATCGTAAATACTTCCTCAAACTAAGTGATGCCTGTAAAGAAGTGTTAAGTTTAGTTTTTGCAGGTAACAATATGAAAGAAATAGCTCGTATTACTGGATATGCAGAAGGATATGCACGAAAAAAGAAATTTGAGTGTAAAAAATCTTTATTGTATATGATAGAAGAAGATCCTGTATATCAGGAGTTAAAAATAACTTCTGAAAAAGAATCATAATATGGAAAGGACTCAGGAATTATTTGAAAAAATAGAAGGGTATCTTGCTCAGACATTATCAGAGGAAGAAGTACTTGCCTTTGAAAAAGAAATAGCTGAAGATTCTGAACTTGAACGTGAACTAGAAAAGCAACGTGAGTTACATCGAGTCTTGAGTGATAGAGATACGCTTAATTTTAAAGAGAAATTGCAAAAAATCAGTGCAGAAGTAAAAAAAGAACAACTAAAAAGTAACACCTATTTTTCATATTGGAAAATTGCAGCTTCTATTATTATTATACTAGGAGTAGGAACATTGTTATGGAATAACTTGAATAAAACAGATAGCTTCTCGGAGTTGTATGCCTCTTATTATAGGCCTTATCCTGCAGAAGATGTTACAAGAGGAGATACTGCTAACGAATGGGATGACATCGTTAAAAATTACTCTAAAGGTAATTATGATACGGTGATCTCTAAACTTGAGAAAACTATTTCTATTAGTGCATCGGAACAGTTTAGATTATATCTGGGCAATAGTTATCTTAATAGTGGAAAAGAACAAGAAGCCATACTCCAGTTTGAAATGATAAGTGATGCGAGTAGGTACCGCGAAGCTGCTAATTGGTATCGTTCACTTACACATCTTAAACTAGGAGAAATTAAAAAATCTTCAGAGATTCTTAAGGAAATCATTAATTATAATGGAGTTTACAAAGAAAAAGCGATGCAACTGAAAGCAGAGTTGAAGGAGTGATAAAAGACGAGATTGATAAAACGATTTCTCAGTTATTCATAGCGCTATATAATCCATATTTTTATCTTTGCCGCGTCTAATAGAATTATATTACAATGGCCGTAAACTTTATAGAAGAACTACGCTGGAGAGGGATGTTGCATGATGCTATGCCTGGTACAGAAGAATACCTAATGGAACAAATGAGAGCTGCATATGTTGGGTTTGATCCTACTGCAGATTCTTTACATATTGGAAATCTAGTTCCTATTATGTTATTAGCACATTATCAACGTGCTGGTCATAAACCTTTTGCTCTGGTTGGGGGTGCCACTGGAATGATTGGAGATCCTTCTGGCAAATCAGCAGAACGAAACCTTCTAGACGAAAAAACTTTACGACACAATCAGGAAGCTATAAAATCGCAGTTGGCGCAGTTTTTAGATTTCGAGGGAGATGCTGCTAATGCTGCCGTATTGGTTAATAACTATGACTGGATGAAGGAATTCTCCTTTCTTGATTTTATTAGGGATGTAGGTAAGCATATTACCGTAAACTATATGATGGCTAAGGATTCTGTAAAGAACAGAATTTCTTCAGAGTCTTCTGATGGAATGTCCTTCACAGAGTTTACGTATCAATTAGTACAGGGATATGATTTCTTGCATTTATACAAAGAACATGAATGCACACTGCAAATGGGAGGTAGTGATCAATGGGGTAATATCACTACAGGTACCGAGTTAATAAGACGTATTGGTGGAGGAAAAGGATATGCACTAACCTGTCCATTAATTACGAAGTCTGATGGATCTAAGTTTGGTAAATCTGAAGGAGGAAATGTTTGGCTAGATGCCAAAAGAACGTCACCATATAAATTTTATCAGTACTGGTTGAATACGAGTGATGAGGATGCTGAGAAGTATATTAAGATTTTTACTTTTTTGACAAAAGAAGAAATCGAAAGTTTAGTTGCTACACATGCTGAAGCTCCGCATCAGAGAATTCTTCAGAAAAAATTAGCCGAAGAAATTACCGTTATGGTACATTCTCAGCAAGATTTGGATAACGCAATCAAAGCATCTAATATCCTATTTGGAAAGTCTACTTCTGAAGACCTGAAAGGGTTGGATGAAGCTACATTCCTAGATGTTTTTGAAGGGGTGCCTCAGGCTGAAGTTTCCAATGGGCTAATTAATGATGGATTAGATATCATTGGAGCATTGGCAGAACATACAGGATTCCTGAAGTCTAATGGAGAGGCAAGAAGAGCTCTTAAAGAGAATTCTATCTCAGTGAACAAGGAAAAGGTAAAAGAAGGGTATTCTATAACTTCTAATGATTTGATTAATGATCAATTTGTTTTACTACAAAGAGGAAAGAAAAATTATTTTGTAATTAGAGTAGTATAAAGTAATCTGAGATTTAGAGATACTATAAAAGGCGTATACATAAAGATAATGTATACGCCTTTCCTATACTATGAGGCGAAATTTAGTTATAAATTTTATTTACTACTCTTACATCTCTATTACTTAGTCCATTTCTCTGTACATTAAAGGTGTTTCCATTCTTTCTGGTAATTGTAGGTCGCCCGTTTTTAGAGAAAAAGAAAGAACCGTACATCATCACTGATCCTAAATCAAAATTAGTAGTCTTTACGTTAGAAGCGGCTTCTTTTCTAAAATTACCTTCTCTACCAGGAATGATATTCTGAAAATTAATAGTCACATTTTGATCTCGTCTTGGGTGTGATTGCTCATGGAACATACCTACTGCATGACCAATTTCATGAATAGTATTACCTGTAGTGCAGCCACTAGCAAGAGATATGATTTGGCGACCACCTATTTTACCGATGTAAGAATAGCATCCTCCATCATCTGTAAAGTATACATAATTCCGTTGGTTGGTTCTTCTAACAAAACGAACTTTTGTTTTGTTTTTCCAATGATTCATTGCGTTGGTTACACGACTTTTGTTGGGTAAACGACTATCTATTACGTAAGGAACAACATAAACGTTTCCTGATTTCGGCCATCTTCTGGCAGAATTATTAAGAATGGTTCCCTTTTCGATACTATTGGTTTCTTCTACTTGTTCTGGAGACAAGATCATATCACCTAAAACTAAATTACCGTCTATTTCGTTAAATTCGGTTTCACTACCAAAAAAAGGTTTGATAACCGTTTGCTCATTCGAAGTTAATGGATACTTTTCGAATGAGGTGTTGGATTTTGGTAATTCTTGTGCGACCTCTTCTGATATAGAATCGTTTTGGCAATTTGCGAATAATAGTACAGATACTCCTAAAGCAGTTACGCTTATAAACTTGTTGATTTTCATTGTGTTAAAATTTAAGTTGGATGTCTATAACGAGCGATTCTCACTTAATATTTTAAACCTATAGCGTATTTAACAATGGTATTTTATCAGATTTCGATACTATAATAACTCAAAAAAAAACAAAGCCTGCAAGAATCTCTTCTTAGCAGGCTTTGTCAACTAACCAATCAATTATTGAAAAAAACTTAGCATTCTATATGTATATCGATAGTATCGATTATTTTTTCGTTTTTATTTTTTGCCAATTTATATCAGCTTTATTCTTTAAATCTTCAGCTCCTTCCTTATTCCATTTAGTTAAGGTATTGACTCCCCAAGAATTATAGAATAAGTATAGTTTTCCATCTCGTATTTCGTATGTTTCAGGATCAATATCCACTTTATCTGCATTAGCTCCTACTGCATAAGCACAGTAACCTCCATATTGTGGAACAAATTTTTCTGGGTTGTTTTTAAACTTTTCCAGATTTTCCTGACTTACAAATTTATATTTTACATTATCATGAGTAGTAATAAACTTACTAACTCCTTTTACTGCTTTATTATTAAAATACTCTGTAACATCGTATCCTTCTGCAACAAATCCTTTTTTAACATTGTAGTCAATCTGCTGAGCTGTTAAAGAAGCAGTTATTCCTAAAAACAATATAACAATGAACTTTTTCATTTTTTGTAATCGTGTTTTTTTTGTTGTTACAACCATTCAGTCGTGAAAAAATCAGAACATTACAATTTTAACATAATTATAAGTTTTTAGAAGATATAGAGATAGAATTTAATATTCTTTTAATCTAAAATCACTTACACCTATAAATACGATTTCTAAAACTAAAAGTTGCAGAAAAGTGGAGATGTTATTAAAATTTAGTTGGAATTTTTAGTTGTGGAAAAAATAGCATTTTAGGAGATACTTATAATGCCATTAAATTACACCCTCTAATGTCGCTATGATCAAATCTACCAAGAATTTCAAAACTACGGTTGTCGTAAGTTTTTCCAAGATCTTGACTAGCGATAAATGAACAGGAATTTATGTTAGCCAGATCAATAATATTGACCCCTCCTGTTTTATTACTTGGTAAGGGAGTTAAAGCATCTTCGGGATCACGAGTTGAAACTTTCATCCAAGGAGGGCAATAAAAGATTCCATCACCTTTAGAATACGCCTGGGATAATAACTCAGTCATGCCGTATTCACTATGAATTGTGGATACACGAAAACCCTTTTTAAGAATCTGGTGTAGTTGTCCTCGTATCATTTCTTTTCTTCTGCCTTTCATTCCCCCGGTTTCCATGATAATCGTATCCTTATTTAGTGAGATGTCATAGTTTTCGACAAGATCTAATAATGCAAAAGAAACTCCAATAAGTAATACTTTTTTACCTTGTTTGGTTAGTTGTTTTAACATGGTTACCAACTTTTCTGTTTGGTCCAGATAGAATCCACTTTTCGGTTCCTGACTTTCTTTAATTAGTTTGTCCGCCATATAAACTAATGAAGAACCTTCACGTTCTAGATAGGATGGTAAAAGAGCCAAAATTGTGTAATCTCTGATATCTCCATAGAAATGCTGAAACCCTTTTCTAAAACTACTTTCATAAATATTTAAATTAGTCACATAATGTTTACTAGTGATGCTTCCTGTGGTTCCGCTGCTGGTAAAAATTTGCTGAATACTAGATGGAGAACTAACAATTTTTTCTTGCTTGAAAAATTCAATAGGCAGAAATGGAATATCACGGCTGTTTTTTATGGAACTTTTAGTAACTCCCAAAAGGTTACAAAATCGCTGGTATATCTTACAATTAATATATTGATGTTGAAAAACTCTCAATGCGGCTTTTTCAAAATCTTGATCATTTTGAATTGTAAAAATAGTTTCAGCCAGCATAGGAATTAATAAGGTGTTTTAATTTAAAACAAAGGTATAAAAAAACACTCTGGATGAATAGAGTGTTTTTTTATATAATATTTGTCTCGTCCTGAAATATCGTTACACTAAAATGTTATTTATGGAGTCATTACATTCAAATTATGTAAAGCGTACACAGAAGGATTACAGTTTATCCTTTAAGCTACAAGTTGTTCAAGAGATTGAACAAGGCTTATTAACAAGAACTCAAGCTTTGGATAAGTATGGTATTCAAGCAAGATCTACGATTCGCACTTGGTTAAAAAAATATGGTAAATTTGATTATGATTTTAGTGTAAATAGATCCATGTCCAAAACACCTGAACAACGTATTTTAGAATTAGAACAGCAAGTCAAGTTTTTAGAGAAACAAAAAGCAAGAGCTGAATTTTTAGCAGAGCGTGCGGATAAGAAAGCAATTATATTTGATATGATGATTGATATCGCCGAAGAGGAATTTAATATTCCGATCAGAAAAAAGCACGTACCCGAGTTATCGAAAAATATAGCCAAGAAAAACAAGAAAGCATAACTGCTACCTGTGATTTACTCGGGGTGAATAGACAGGTGTATTATAGAGCTATTCGGTCTTATCAAGACAAACAAAAACTAAGTAAAAAGGTAATTGATTTAGTAAATACCATTCGCATATCAATGCCTAGAATCGGTACAAGAAAATTATTTCATCTTTTAAAATCTCAACTCAAAGTAATCGGAGTTGGTCGCGATAAGCTATTTAAAATACTAAAGGCTAATAACTTGTTGATTTTACCTAAAAAGAACTATCATGTAACTACGGATTCTCATCATAGATTTAGAAAACATAAAAATCGAATAAAAGATGTTGAATTTATCAGACCAGAACAAGTATGGGTCAGTGATATAACTTATATAGGAAATAGGGAAAATCCATGTTATTTGGCTTTAATCACGGATGCTTATTCTAAAAAAATAATGGGATATAATGTATCAAATAGTCTAAGTGTAAAAGGATCTTTAACAGCTTTAGATATGGCTATTTCTAATAGAGATTATAATGAAAAACCTATAATTCATCATTCCGATAGAGGATTACAGTATTGTTCCAATGAATATCAAAAAACATTAAACATCAATAATATTAGCCCTAGTATGACTGAAAAATATGACCCTTACGAAAATGCCATAGCAGAAAGAATTAATGGAATTCTTAAACAAGAATTTGCTATTGACAAGTATGATACTTCAATGCAAATCAAAACCAAACTGGTTCAAAATGCAATCCGCATTTATAATCAGATAAGACCTCATTTATCTAATTCAATGTTAACACCTGATCAAATGCATCAACAAAATAAATTAAAAAGAAAAAGCTACAAAAAACAAAAGGTAGCAAATTAAAATTGCTACCTTGTATTTATTAATTCCTGTAACGATTATTCAGGACGTCACAATTTTAATTTTTGGTTAGATTATCAATATGATATTCCGATTTAAGGAATAAAAAAGATGATTGATTAGAACCTTATTGTCTTACCAATTTTTTAGCAGTGGTGAAATCACCAATTTTCATTCTAAGCACATAAACTCCCGGAGGCAGTGCTGAAATATTTAATTTCTCTGTAGTAATAACTTTGTATAGTACAGTTTTACCTAATACGTTAAAAACCCTACAAGTAATTGACTTTCCTGATTTAGATGTTACATTAAGAATATCACCAGAGATAGGATTAGGAAATACTTGAATCCGTTCTTCTTGGTTGTTCGAACTAGAAGATGACTGAGCCTTCACTCCATTAGAAAAGAAGAGGCTAAAAACACCGATAAATATGAGTAGTAAGTAGATTTTTTTCATAAAAAATTTATTTTGGGACTATAAAAGTACAATATTTTATTAATAATTGAGTTAGGGAGATCCTTTTTTAATGTTAAATCTCTATAAATAATGAATTTGATTTTATATCTACGGGTTTACCATTTTATAATTAAGGTTTATCGCTTGTTTTGTCGTTTCGTAAAAAAAGCGGATATTTACACTATTATGAAGTTATAAAGAATTATGTACGTCTTTTTGGAAATATCGGTCTCGGTACTAGTAAGCTAGAGAGACTTCTCTAGCGTCTTCCATCTATTTCTTTTTTTAAAACGTAATTCTTTTTCTTATGACACAAAATAAACTTACCCTTACTAAACTATTTTCTTATTTTAAAATAGCTATTTCAGGTAAAGAACAACAATTTACTTCTGGAAGTATCCGTAGAGCGGTGTTTATGCTCGCAATTCCTATGATTTTAGAAATGATAATGGAATCTATTTTTGCATTAGTAGATATCTATTGGGTTTCCGGTCTTGGTGAAAATGCCATTGCAACGGTAGGGTTAACAGAATCGGTTATCACTTTAATTTATGCTGTTGCAATTGGTCTCAGTATGGGAGTTACTGCTATCGTAGCTCGTAGAGTTGGTGAAGAGGATATCGAGGGAGCATCTCAGGCAGCGGTACAAGCTATTTTTTTAGGAACCGTGGTAGCGGTGATCATTAGCGTAATCGGAATTGTTTTTCCGAAAGAGATTTTAGCGCTTATGGGAGGAGAACCTGATTTGATCTCTGATGGATACGGATATACGCAGGTTTTGCTAGGTGGAAACATAACTATTATGTTATTGTTTTTAATCAATGCGGTTTTCCGAGGAGCAGGTGACGCTTCTGTAGCTATGAAAGTGTTGATTTTTTCTAACCTCTTAAATATTATTCTTGATCCACTTTTTATTTTCGGTTTTGGACCAATTCCGGGTTTCGGAGTACAGGGAGCTGCTATAGCAACTACTATAGGAAGAGGTAGTGCAGTGCTATTACAATTAGTAATTCTTTTCTTTGGCTGGAGTAAAATTAAGGTAACTCTTAAGGATATTGTTTTGCGTTCTAAAGTCATGATTAATTTGATCAAAGTATCTCTTGGAGGTATTGGTCAGTTTATTATAGGAACATCCAGTTGGGTTTTTTTAATGAGAATCATGGCAGAGTTTGGTAGTGAAGTTTTGGCGGGATACACTATTGCAATTAGAGTATTAATGTTTACGCTCATGCCTTCTTGGGGAATGAGTAACGCCGCTGCAACTCTTGTGGGTCAAAATCTTGGAGCGGGTAAACCTGAGAGAGCAGAACAATCTGTTTGGAAAACCGGGAAATACAATGCTTATTTTATGATTGTTGTATCTGTATTTTACCTAATATTTGCTGAGGTTATTATCAGAATTTTTAGTGTAGAACCTGAAGTCGTAAAATACGGAGCATTAAGTCTGCGTGTAATTGCAGCTGGTTATGTATTCTATGCATATGGTATGGTGGTGATTCAATCATTTAATGGCGCCGGAGATACGAAGACGCCAACTATTATTAACTTTTTCTGCTTCTGGGTATTTCAACTTCCGTTTGCTTATTTGGCAGCAATTGTTCTTGATTGGGGAGCAATGGGAGTATTTTTAGCAATTACTTTTGCCGAAATTTTAATAGCCGTAGTTGGAATTATATGGTTTAAAAAAGGAAATTGGAAATCGGTGAAGGTGTAACTGTGGTATAAAAAAACACCCTCTATTGAGGGTGTTTTAATACTATGTGAATAACTTTTTTTAGAAAGTAAATCCAGTCCAAGAGAAAGTTGCAGTATCAACAGATGGTGTTGTTCCTGCAGTAATAGTTACAGTAGCTTCTCCAGTTCCACAGTCTACATCACGGTTTTTGATATCAGTGATATCTAACCCATTAGCATCGCTAGCAGTACCAACAATGCTTGTTGCCGCAATAGCACAACCTTTACTATCTCTTAAGTCTACTAAATCACTTGCAGAAGCATCTTCATTAGCTAAACCAATATATGCTCCAGTTATAGTAGCACCACTTCCTCTTCTGATTTTAATCATATCTGCCATTTCGATAATACCTGCATTGATGATAGAGATATTTTCGATAGTAGGGTTTGATTGATTGTTGTCAGCTGGTGAGTTACCGTCAAGGTTACCATCTCCTTCGATACCTCTAGGGTCTTCAGAAATTGCTGTGTAATCAGCAGTTCTTAGTCCGTACCAATTAGATCCACCTCCAGTGTATCCTTGAGTCCAATCAAACATATCATCTCTAGCATTTACTACTAAAAGATTATCTACACTTACAGATCCTCCAAAGAATTCAATAGCATCGTCATCACCATATAAAAGAGCGATGTTACTAACAGATGTACCAGAACCAACTCCATAAAGAGTTAATCCGTTAAATTCTTTTTCTCCGTTGATTCTTGCTCCAGTATATTCTATGATCATATAATCTAAAATACCTGAATTGTCAGCAGCTTCTGTTCCACCATATTGTAATGGTAATACTTCAGTTGTAGAAGTTCCACCACCACTAATAGGAGCTTTACCGTTTATTAAAATACCACCCCAGTCTCCAGAACGAGGATTGCCAGCGTTAGAAGTAATACGGATTGGAGCTGTAGCGGTACCATCAGCTATAATAGTTCCTCCTTGTTCTACAGCAATAAATACATTTGTACCACCAGCAGTTGCTTTGATAGTGGTGTCAGCTTCTATAGTTAACGTTGCACCATCTTTTACAGAAAGAGCTCCTGTTAAAATCCAAGCTTCGCTAGCGGCAAGTGTTATGTTTCCTGTAACATTTCCTTTAAGATCTGCTACTACTAAATCTGGATCATTTTGATCAGCAATAACTCCGTCCATAGTTGGATCAATCGGTGTAATCGGTGTCCCATCGTCGTCACTTCCGCAAGATGCTACTAACAATGTAGCAATTGCTAAACTTGATAAAATTAATTTTTTCATGTTCTTCTGTTTTGAGTTTTAAATATTCGTAATAATTGATAAAAATTGTTATTGTTAAAATTCATAAGATATACCGGCGCTTATGTTTATTCCTTTCTTGTAACTTGATAATTCTACTGTATCACCAGAAGTAGTATCTTGAGTTAAGGTAAAATCTGGATTTAATAAGTTCTTAGCACTTACAGATACACCGAAGTTTTCTCCAAGTTTAATTTTATTGACAAAATCAAGTGTTGGGATTCCGGTTTCTACAATGTTTTCTCTCCCTGCAACACCAATTGTTAGGATTCGATCACTAAAATAACTGAACACTAAGGATGTTAGAAAATCATAGCTTTTTCTTTTAATATTGTAGGTTAAATCGGCGTTTATTAAGAGATCAGATGCTCCGGATAATTTGTCTTCACTATTGGTATATCTAACAGTAAGTTCATCGGTTTCTACATCTTCCAAAGTTTGATTGGTGTTTAGGTAGGAAATATTTAATCCTGCACTTAGTTTGTTTAAATTGTTTTCTCCGCTTTCACTACTGAATATGTTTTTCTTTATCTCTAATTCTGCTCCAAATGCAGTAGCTTCAGGAGTATTTACAAATGAAATATCATTTCCTGCAGAATTTACTTCTATAGTGTTTATTGGGAAATCAATGTATTTAAAGAATCCGGTAATTGCTATAATTTCTCCTGACTTTGGATACCATTCAAATTTTAGATCTACATTATAGTCATCGGACGCCTGCAAAAGTGGATTACCAAATCTCGAAAAGTTTACATCTTCATAAAGAAAGGGGGCTACTTCAATAAACTGAGGTAATGTATATGTTTTACTTCCTGCAAGTCTTAGAATACTATTTTCAGTGAAATTGTATTTTAAACTTAAGCTTGGTAAAATGTAATTTTTTTCGATGTTACCTTCTGGACCGGTTGGTGGAGCTGATACACTACTGATAAGTTCTGTGTCATAATTTACCGTTTGCTTTACGTTATCTAAACGAACACCCACATTTAAAGTAATTTTATCAAAAAAAGATAGTGTTGTAGCTGCAAATGGCGATAGTATTGCTCTTTTTCCTTTATAAAAGAATGGATCTAATGCATTGGTGCCAGTACCTCTATCCGTTAATACTCTAAAAGTATTGTTGTCAATAGATTCTTGATTGAATACAGCATCTGGATTATTTCTATCTATTGGAGTTTGGCTAAAAAAATCTTGATTAAACTGAATAAAATCAAATTGCCTGTCTGTATTTCTATAATTTAAACCAGCTTTGATAATATTAATTTTGTCCTCCTCTTCAGAATATTCATTACTAGCATTGTTTAAATCATATGTTAGAATAGCTCTTCCCGCAATATCATCCTCTTTTAATTCAGAAAAGAATCTGTGATTAAGTCCGGCACTACCGGAGGCTACTCTAAATTCATCATCTATTCTTAAAAATGTATTTTGTCTTCTGTCTGGTTCATCACTTCTTGCAAGGTTAAAAGAACCAGCAATATCAGCAGTTAACTTTTTGGTTATCTTAAATTCAGCTAATAACTGATTTATAAAGAGGTTGTTGTCATTTGTTTGTTGTCTTCTTATGAAAGTGGGTCTCTCTTCATCATCACTGACGCTTGTTTGCAATCCAAAATATTCACTCACATTTTGATTATTATCGTGAATGTATATAGTGTTAAAAGCAATTGTATTTCTAGATTCGCCAAAAGTATATTTAAAATTACCCATTAAAAGTTGAGAAACACTATATTCATATTGATCTACATCTAGATCTCTACCCAAGCCACCAGTTGCATTAATTTGTCGTGCAAAACCTTCTTTATATTGGTAGCTGTTATCAATACCTCCTACGAGGAATAGACTTAATTTGTCTTCTCCTATGTTAAATCTTCTTCCGCCAGATATAGCAACACTACTATTAAATTGGGTGCTTTGCGAGTCCGGGTTTAAATTATTATCAAAATCATATTGATCTAATGAAGTTATTGGAGATTCACTGTTTAAACCAAAACCTAGTCCATTGGAACCATCGGTTGTTAAAAAATTATCTTCATCTACAGTTACTGTGTTAATTCCCGAGGAAATAGCAAGCTTAATTTGTTGTCTCCCATTTAATTCTTTAGACTCGATATCGATATTAGCTCCTGCTACATCACCGTAGAGATTAGAATTGAAAACTTTACTTACCCCCACCGTTTTAATAATATCAGATGTAAAGAAATCTAAAGTTATATTTTTATAGGTAGGGTTGTCAGATGGGAGTGGAAGCCCATTTAGGGTAGTTGAATTATATCTGTCCCCGAGGCCTCTTACAAAAACATTCTTTTCACCTTCTTGTTTAGTTACTCCAGTGATTTTAGTAACTGCGGATTCTGCATTACTAACCCCTTTTCTGGCCAATTCTTGTGCTCCGATGGCTTGTTTGATTTCTACTGCATTCTTCTGCTCCAATAATAATGCCTCTTCTCGCTCTCTACTGGTTTGCACTTTAATCACTACTTCTTCTAATGCAGCGGCAGTTGCGCCTAGTGCAGTATCAATAACAGTTACTTTATTGGGTTCTACAACAACCTCTGGGATACGTAAAGTTTGATATCCAGTAAAACTGAATTCTAATGTATAGTTCCCTATGGGGACGTTTGGGATTTCATACTTACCATCAAAATCTGTAGAAGTTCCAAGAGTGGTTCCTACAATAAGTATGTTTGCAAAAGGCAAGGGTTGATTGTTAGTTTCTTTATCTAACAATATTCCGGCGATTGATCCGGTTTCTTGTGCAAAATTTAATCCAAGATAAAACAGTGCAATTACTGTGAAAATTTTTCTCATTTCGTGTCCTTAAAAAATCTGTTACAAATAAATACGGTTTTCCAGTAAGGAATCTTATCCTACTATTATCCTTAGTTTAAGGGATTGTAATTTTGAATAGAATGGCGAGAAATAGAGTTTTTGATATTTTTTTTAATCTATTTTGGCGCACCATAGCATTGCACTAGTCCTTGTAAATCCTTTGTTTACCGTGACTTTTGAATTTTACTTTTTGCTTTAACAAATTGAGAATTTGTTTCAGGAAATGAACAACTTTGGGTTTTGGTAGTTTTGTGAAATATTATATAAACATTATCACAACGTTAAACGGGTGAAAATGAATATATCTGTCTTAACAATTGGATAAACTTACAATACGAATAGTTGTGATGTTTTTGTATTTTTTAAAGAATTACTTGAAATTTTAGAATGAAGAGTAATGACTTTGTGGCTAATCTCTTAAAAACATTAATTTTTAAGATTTTATAAAAAAAGAGAAGGCTGAAGAGAAACATTATTGTTGTTGGATAATAATGATCTTCCAGCCTTCTACGAACACGTTTCTTTATATCTAATAGCTAACTCAAAATATTCAAGAAAGTAGTATGTCCTGTATGCTATGATTCTGATTGAATGTTATTTCAAAATTTTATTACAAATAAATAAAGTTTGTTTCAGTTGTACTTTATTTGAGTATTATACTTGTATTATGAGAATGTAACTTAAATGCAAGGAATGAAAAGAAAAAGTTAAGGGGGCTGATTTTTTATATAAGAAAAATAAAAATAAGCTGTTTGAAAAATATTCAAGTACTTTTCAAACAGCTTATTATTGGCGGATTTTTTAAGGTATGTTATTTAGTTACGAGTCCATCCAGAATTCCATGAGTTGTAATCTGCACCGGTTCCATTACCAACACCTGTGATTACATCTGCTTCTCCAAAAGTAGTTCCAGTGTCATTTTTAAGAGTTAGTGTAATATCGTCAAAGGTGATATTTGTAACAGAAGTTTCATTGCTTAATACACCGTTTCCAGTCTCGGTATCATCAAGGTCAAAACCTTCTGCAAAACCTTCTAACAGTACATTTGTAAATATAGCTCTTGTTCCAGCACGTAATCTGATTGCTTCATTCTCGTTAGAAGAACCAAGTCCATTAATGGTTAGGTTTGTAACTGTAGGAGCTGACCAAAATACAGGATTTGAGTTGTTTCCTATATCTGTATTAAAACCGTCACCTTCTATTCCTTTATCATGAGATTGTCTATGCTCGATATATACATTTGTTAATGTTCCAGTAAATCCTTCAGTCCAGTCTACAGAATCATCCTGTGCGCCTACAACAGATATAAATGAAGCGTTCACTGTTCCTCCAAAAAACTCTACTCCATCATCTGCTCCTTCAAAAGCTTGTATGTATTCTATTGTAGTTCCGTTTCCTACTGCGTAGAACGAAAACCCATTATTTTCTGAAGCTGCATCTGCTGCACCACCAGAATATTCGATACGAACGTATCTAAGGATCCCTGAGT
Organism: Aquimarina sp. BL5; assembly: GCF_003443675.1. Classification (NCBI taxonomy): domain Bacteria; kingdom Pseudomonadati; phylum Bacteroidota; class Flavobacteriia; order Flavobacteriales; family Flavobacteriaceae; genus Aquimarina; species Aquimarina sp. BL5. The sequence goes on from NZ_CP031963.1 coordinate 3,909,181, forward strand.
TGTCATCTACTGCACTACCACCATATGGTAATCCTCCAATTTCGGAAGTAGAAGTTGCGTCTCCTCCAACAACAGAGTTTATCGGTGCTTTACCTAATAAGATTAGACCTCCCCAGTCTCCAGGATTTGGAGTTGAGGTAGCAGAAGTAAATACAATAGGGTTAGAAGAAGTTCCTTCTGCGTTAATTATTCCTCCTTGTAATACAGCGATGTATACATCAGATCCGGTTGCTGCACGTACAACTACACCAGGTTCTACAGTTAACGTGAATCCTTCAGGAACAATAAGAGCGCTAGTAAGCGAGTACTCAGTATTTGACTCAAGAGTAAGGTCTTCTGTAAGAGTACCTCCTATAACTTCACTCGTAGGATCAACAGGAGAACCGTCACCATTGATGTTAATCGTTATGTCTGATGTATCGTCACTTGCACACGCTGCGAAAAGCATTGCAATGACAGTGATTTTTAAAAGAAATATGTTTGCTTTCATGATTTTTATTTTAATTAATTTTCTTCGTGTTCGTTTTAATTGGGTTAAAATGTATATTTAAATTGTAATCCGATATTTACTCCTCTTTTATAACTAGATAGCGCAAATTCATCTATTGGATTGATTTCATTATTTGCATTTCTACTAAATGGAATGCCTAAAGTGGTAAGTACATCTTCTGATATCGTAGCGTTTTCACGAACTCTTTCAATCGTTGGGTTCAACAAGTTTTTAACACTAAGGTTAATTTCAAAGTTGTCACGTACTTTGTTTTTCCAAACGAAATCTAATGTCGGCACTCCCTTTTCAACTATGTTTCCTAATTGTCCTGCTCCTAATGCATCGATACGATCAGAAAAATAAGAGAATACAAGGTTTGCTACAGGCTTATAATCTCCAAAAGTTGGAGTATAACTTACATCAGCATTGATCAAAAATGGTGATGCACCTTGTAGTTGATCAGAATCTCTATTAAAATTGGTATTGAAGGTTCCTGAAATAGTTTTTAAATCTTGTTTTGTAGCTGTGTACGTAACGTTTAGACCTGCAGAAAGAAGACTTTCTTCTTCAGTATTTAATAACAATGCTTTACGCGCTTCTAATTCAATACCAAAAACTTCTGCTTTATCTCCTGTTCTAAAGAAACGTTGTGTTCCTGTAGCATCATTCGCAGATACTAAGTTTACAGGATCATTAATTTGTTTTGCAAAAGCAGCAACAGAAAATATCTGACCTTTATTAAAGAACCATTCGTATTTTAAATCTAGATTGATAATAGAAGAGAATGCAGGATCATTTAATAGGTCTGGATTACCACCGATACGATCAGTTACATTTTCATATACAAATGGAGCAACCTCTTTAAATTCTGGATTAGAAACTGTTCTACTCACAGAAAAACGTAAATTTTGATCCTCGTTTAATGCATATTTTACATTTAAACTTGGTAAGAAGAACGTTTCTGTAGCTTCATTACTTCCAGGATTGTTAAATGCAAGATTGATTACATCGTATTCAATGCTTTGTTTGAATGATTCTACACGCAATCCAGGAACAAATGTCCACTTTTCTCCGTATTTATAGATTGCATTAGCATATAAGGCGTGTATATCTAAGTTTCCGGTATAGGTGTTTTCTGGAAGCCCCGGAAGGTTTGTGTTTCCTAATCCAGCTGAAGGATCTAAAGCATTTATCACTACTGTATTATAGGTAACACCCAGATTATCAATATTAAAAATTGAATTAAAATCATTAACATCAGTAACTTCTGTTCTTGGTTCAAGAATACTTAATCCAAAACGTTGATTATCAAAATCACGCTGTTTTATACGTCCATTGTATCCAAAATTGAAGGACAAATTTTCTGATTGCTCGTATGCTACGTTTATACGACCGTTCCATTCTTGATCTTCGATATTTTGAAAATAACGTTGGTTATCAAAATCTACGTTACGGAAAAGAACTGGGTTTGTAGTTGGATCATTATCTAGGGCTAGGTCGAACTGTTCTATAGCGATTCGTTTTCTGTCTGGTTGACGAGCAAGAACACTATTAAAACCAATTCCGTAATCTACTTTTATTTTTTCATTAATGTTACTAACTCCAGATAGTTGGTTAACATAGATCATATCCTGCTCAAATTGTACATTTTGAGTAAAAAAACCAAAGTCGTCAATATCTGCAATAGTATTTCGATTAAATCCTTTCCCATCAATTCCAAAACGACCTACTTCGTCTGTTGCATCATTAATGAATAAGGAAGTAAACTTTATTCTATGATCAGGATTAATACTATATACAATGTTTGTCATTGCGGTAGTAGTGCGGCTATATTCAAAGCTTTCAGCATCTCTAAATATTTGATTCTCTGCGGCAGTAACATTTGCCGCTTGTCCTCTTGCGTATTCGTAACTACTTCCAAAAGAAGCGGTTCCAAAGATGCTTAGTTTTGATTCCTCACCAATTTCCCAGGATTTTCCCGCTGTAATTGATCCAGAAAGTCCAACCGGTCCTTCTGATGAAATAGGATCAATACCGTGAGATAGTACAACAGCAAATGGATCATTTTTATATCTATTGTAAAATCCAAAGAATCCCGTTCCTTCACTTTTTACGAACTTTTCTCCGATTGCAGCTGTGTTTATTGTATTACCTAGATCAACATTAATATATGCTTTTCCCACATGTTCTTTGGCGATAATATCTACATTACCTGCTGCAAAATCTCCATAAAAATTAGCAGCATATGTTTTGCTTACGCCGATGTTCTGAATAACATCAGATGAGAAGAGACCAAGATCTATATTTTTCTTGTCTACATTATTTGCGGGTAATGATAAACCATTGAATGTGGTGTTCAGATATCTATCTCCAAGACCTCTAACATAAACATTACCTCCTCCTTCTTGTTTTGAGATTCCAGAAATTTTAGTAACGGCTCCAGCAGCGTTACTCACACCTTTGTTCGAAAGTTCCTGAGCTCCAATGCTCTGTTTCTGAACTATAGCACCTTTTTGGTCTAAAAGAAGTGCTTGCACACTTTCTTTTTTTCTACTAGTCGTTTTGATAACAACTTCATCTAAGGCTGCTGCACTAGCACTAATTGATGCGTTTACAGTAGTAGTTTCATTTGGTTTTACGATAACTTCTTTTTCAAGTGTTTCATATCCAACAAAACTAAATTCTACAACGTATGTTCCAGGGTCTAAATTTTCAATGGTATACAATCCATCAAAATCAGTGGTTGTTCCTTTACTAGTTCCCTTTATCAATACATTGGCAAAAGGTAAAGGTTGATTATTTGCTTCTTTATCAAGCAAAGTACCAGCTATAGAGCCGGTTTCCTGCGCACTAACTATTCCAACAACGAATAGTGCACAGAGAATTACAATTTTTCTCATAACGTGTTCTAAATTCGGTGCAAATAACGTTAGCTATTGTTACCTGTGCGTTACTGAAAAATTAAATAAGAGTGATTATAATGTTATGTAATTGTTATCTGTTTTTGACTAAGATTTACATTTTTATAAAAAAACTAGTCAGTTGTCGTTTGTGAAGTTCTTTAAAGGTAAGGGTTTAGCTTAAAATTTTTGATGATTACCTAATTGTTAAGAGCTTCGTTTTAAGGATAAGTGATATATGAATGTGGTTTTGATCAAAGACAAGATTTGTACATTCTGTTTGGAAAAAATAGCGTTTTAGTCTTTATAAGGTTTGGAGTTTTTTAAACAAAAAAAAGCGTTCATAAATTTATGAACGCTTTATATGAAATATTTTAGCAAATTTAATTATCGTTGTAATTGACAACTACATCGCTTTTGTTAGACCAAGTGGTTACGGAAGCAATATTATTATCAGTATAATTTACTTCTGATAGTTTTTCGTTACTCCAGAAAAACCATTTTCCTGTCTTAAATCCATTAGTATATTGTCCCATAGCAATTTTCTTACCAGTTGCATCATAAGATTTCCATTCTCCGTGAAGTTTTCCTTCTTTGTTATAAAATCCCTGCTGACGTACCTCGCCGTTTTCGTAAAAGTAAGTGCCTTTGATAGCATCACCTTGCTTTTCGAAAGTAGGTTTTGCTTCTTGTGCCATAATTACTCCTGAAAAAAGGATTGCTAGTGTTAAGAGTAAATTTTTCATAATATATGTTTTATTGGGGGTGTTCTTAATATTTACATTACAAATGTAACATTAATTTTACTTTTAAGCAACCTTTACGTAACATTAAATTAACATTGAATGTGTAAACATTTGATTTTAAATAACTTGGGATGTTATGAGTGTATGTTTTTATTACACGTGAAACAGTTAAAGACAAAAAAAGGATCAATAATTATAGAATATACTAACTCAGTTATCATCAAGCCCGAGACAGAAGTATTAATCACTACAAGTCTCTTTTATAAATTTAGTTAACTCATAACTTTGCGGAAATACTATGATTTAGGGATTGTAAAAGGATTCTGAAAATATTAATATAATTTTGCTCGTATTAACTAATTATAAAAATTGTGATAAATGTAGCGGAAAATCACATAATGTTAATCATTAGGTAATTAAGATTTTAATGATAATTTAGGGCTAAATGATTTTGGATTACATTAAAAAAGATAACATTTCAATAACATACGAGTAGATTTTTAGTAACATTTTTGTGCTTTATAAGATTGTAAGAAAAATATGAACGACATTTATATTTTGATGATTATTGCTTTGGCTATGTTAGCCATTGCAGATCTGGTAGTTGGAGTCAGTAATGATGCCGTAAATTTTTTAAATTCAGCGATAGGTTCTAAAGCGATATCCTTTAGAACTATTATGATAGTTGCAAGTTTAGGGATAGCTGCGGGGGCTATTTTTTCTAGTGGATTAATGGAGGTCGCTCGTAAGGGGATTTTTGTACCTAGTGAATTTTATTTTGATGAGATCATGATTATTTTCATGGCGGTTATGATTACAGATATATTACTCCTTGATTTTTTCAATACACTTGGTATGCCAACTTCGACTACGGTTTCTATTGTTTTCGAATTATTAGGAGCCGCTGTATGCGTTGCTTTGATTAAAATTGCTGCAGATTCATCCCTTTCTTTTGGAGATTTAGGAAATTATATTAACACTAAAAAAGCAGGTGAAATCATTACAGGGATATTACTCTCTGTAGTTGTTGCGTTTTCCATTGGGGCAATTGTACAATATGTATCACGATTATTGTTGTCATTTAATTTTGAAAAAAAAGCAAAATGGGTAGGAGCGTTATTTGGAGGGGTTGCATTAACTGCAATACTTTATTTTATTTTTATTAAAGGTATTAAGGGAACTAATTATGCTAAAATAGTTGTTGATACATTCACAAATGATACTGGATTAGGTTTCTTAGAGTGGGCTAATATTCATTTTGAAAGTTCTTATGAAACAGTCAAAGAAATGATTGCTGATAAGAAAGATCTCTTTAAGATTGATGCAGATGCTGGTACAATCGCTACTACTTTAAGAGGGTTTTTAGAGACTAATGTTTTATTAATTGTTGCTGCAGGCTTTGGGCTATTATCTTTACTTTCCTATGCAGTTATGAGTGTTTTTAAAACAAATATTTATAAACTCATTATTATTGTAGGAACTTTTGCCTTGGCATTAGCCTTTGCTGGAAATGATTTAGTAAACTTTATCGGAGTGCCGATAGCTGCTTGGGAAGGATACCAAATGTGGAATGATTCTGGGATTCTTGCAAACGAATATCTCATGACTTCACTAAGTGGTAAGGCAGAGACACCAACTTTATTGTTACTAGCAGCTGGACTTATTATGGTCTTAACACTATGGTTTTCGTCCAAAGCGAGAAACGTAGTTAAGACATCTATCGATTTATCACGTCAAGGAGATGGGGATGAAAAATTTCGTCCTAACTTTCTATCCAGAGGTGTCGTAAGAGGGACGGTATTTATTTCTGAAGTTATATCTTCTATTACACCGGAGTCATTTAAGAAATTTTCTGATAAACAGTTTGAAGAACAGGCATTGCCTGTTACTGCGAGAAAGGAAGATATGCCGGCTTTTGATATGGTGCGAGCAGCGGTTAATCTTATGGTAGCTGGAGTTTTAATTTCTATTGCAACTTCTATGAAATTGCCGTTATCAACAACCTATGTAACCTTTATGGTTGCAATGGGTACATCTTTAGCAGATAGAGCTTGGGGAACTGAGAGCGCGGTGTATCGAGTAGCAGGAGTTCTAAATGTAATCGGAGGATGGTTCTTTACCGCGATAAGTGCATTTTTGGCGGCAGCACTTATTGCTTTCCTCATTAATTTTAATCAACCGATCATGACAGGTGTGCTACTATTAGTAGCAGTACTTTTATTGGTTAGGAATACGATTAAGTATCGTAACAAGGCAAGAGCGAATAAAGCGGAGGATAGTCTTAAGAAATCAGAAAGTAGTTCAATACAAGGGGTTATTGAAGAAAGTGCAGATAATATTAAATCTTTTGTAAATAGAGGAAATAAAATTTATGGCAATACAATAGATAGTTTGGCAAAATATGATCTAACATCTCTTAAAAAGAGCAGAAAGGGAATTGCAAAACTAGAAACAGAAGTAGAAGAACTTAGAGATAGTATTTTTTATTTTATCAAAAACCTTGACGAAACTAGTGTTGGTGCAAGTAGTTTTTATATTTCCATTTTAGGGTACCTGGAGGATATTACCCAGTCACTTGAGTATATTTCTAAGACTAGTCATAAGCATGTCAATAATAATCATAAAAAATTAAGATTTAATCAGATTAAGGATCTTAAGGAGATTGAAGATGAATTGCAAGAATTTTTTATTAGTATTAAAGATGTTTTTGATAGCAGAGAGTTTGGCGGTCTTAATGGTATTATAGAAGAAAAACAAAAATTGTTTACTTTAGTAAATGATAAAATTAATAAGCAGGTAGAACGAACCAGAACAGAAGAAAGTAGTCCTAAAAATACGACGCTTTATTTCGGACTACTCATGGAGACAAAAGATCTCATAACAGCTACCATGAATTTGTTAACTACCTACAGAGATCACCAGGATTGATCACAAAATGAAGTTTATTAAGTTAACTTAATGTTATGCTTATGAAATCTTTGTGTTAGTTTATCGTTTCCTGGATGAATGTTTATCGATACTTCATTTTAACCTAGTATATTTACGATTAGTGATGTAATTCAATAAAGAAATGAATAAAAAGGATATTACGATTTTACTAGTAGATGATGAGCCGGATATTTTAGAAATTGTAGGCTATAATCTAACAGCAGAAGGCTATAATGTCTTAACAGCTGAGAATGGTATTGAGGCCGTTAAAATTGCTAAAAAGAAAAACCCGCATTTGATCATACTTGATGTAATGATGCCTGAGATGGATGGTATCGAAGCTTGCGAGCAGATTCGTAAAATACCAGATTTACAGAATACAATTATCACCTTTTTAACCGCACGCGGAGAAGATTATTCTCAAGTAGCAGGTTTTGATGCTGGTGCGGATGATTATATTACAAAACCCATTCGTCCTAAAGTCTTAGTAAGTAAAGTAAAAGCTTTACTGCGTAGGTTAAAAGAAGATGATTCATCTGATAATGTGGTAAAGATAGGAAACCTTGTTATTAATAGGGATGAATATAAGATCATTAAGGATAAAAAGGAGATTATATTACCTAGGAAAGAGTTCGAATTATTATCTTTATTGGCCTCAAAGCCTGGTAAGGTCTTTAAAAGAGAAGATATTTTGGATAAAGTCTGGGGTAACGAGGTTATTGTTGGAGGACGTACAATAGATGTACACATCCGAAAGCTTAGAGAGAAACTAGGTGATGATAGTTTCAAAACCATAAAAGGAGTCGGCTACAAGTTTGTAATATAAAATGGCAGAAAATTTTAAGAGATCGTATAGGTTTGCTTACCTGTCGTCTTTATATATAACATTATTACTAACGCTCTTAATGAGCGTTTTTTTGTACGTTCAAGATCAATTCAATTTTCTATTCGTAGTAATTTTCGTTATCATATGTTATGGAGTATCTTTTCTAATAATTCAGTACCGAGTTCAGAAATTTATTTATCGTAGAGTCCGAAAAATATATGACGATATCGAAATGCTGGATGTTGATACTGTTGGTGAAAGTCCAGTAACTACAGATATGAAAACTTTGATCAAAGAAGTTGAAAAATTTGCCCAGAAACGAAAGACTGAAATAGAGACCTTAAAAGTCAGAGAAGATTATCGTAAAGAATTTATGGGGAATGTTTCTCATGAGCTTAAAACACCATTGTTTACGGTACAAGGATATATATTAACACTTCTCGATGGAGCAATGGATGACCCCGCAATTCTGGATAAATATCTTAATCGTGCTAATAAGGGAGTAGAGCGTCTTATTTATATAGTGAAAGATCTTGACATGATTACTAAACTAGAAGTAGGTGATCTGAATCTTAATTATACCAATTTTGATATTATTGAACTGGTGCAGAGTGTTTTTGATTTATTCGAAATGAAGGCGTCAAAAAAGAACATAGCGTTAACTTTTGACATGAATTATCAGGATTCTGTTATGGTCCACGCAGATAAAGAGAGAATTCAACAAGTATTATCCAACTTAATCGTTAATTCTATTAAGTACGGAAAAGAAGATGGTACCACGGAGGTTAGTATAGAGAATTTAATTCGAAATAAGGTCATTGTCAGGGTTACTGATAATGGAGAAGGGATTGCACAAGCACACATCCCTAGATTATTCGAACGTTTTTATCGAGTAGATAAAAGTGGTTCCCGTAAAGAAGGTGGTTCTGGACTGGGATTAGCTATCGTTAAACATATTATTGAAGCGCACCACGAACGTATCTATGTAGAAAGTGATTATCGAATAGGAAGTGAATTTTCATTTACTTTGGAAAAAGTGAAAAAGTTCCCCGTAGTCGATGTCAGTACTAAAACTACTTAATCCTTTATAAGCATTTAGATTGTATAATTTTTTCAATGTAAATTCATTCTGTTTACAACTAGGCACAAGCTTGTTATTGGTAAGGCGTTGTGCTAGATATTCTTGCTCAAATTGTCCAGGAGTTGGTATAAAAAATGCTTTTTTCTTCAATTTGGCTAGATCCATAACGGTAGTATATCCTGACCTAGAAATAATAATATTACTGCTATTAATAGTATCCTGTAGTGCATTGCCAGTAAGATAATTATGAATGATTATGTTGTTTTTTACATATGTTTTTTGTGTTTCTTCAATTATACCTCTAACAAATACTATTTTTTTATCGCTCCGTTCGAATTCTTGAAAAAGCTTTTTTTCTAACATGGTTCTCTGGGGTTCAGGACCCGAGAGTAATACCATAATATCATATTTTTTGGGTAAATTTTGATAGGTAAATCTGCTTAATGGTCCAAGATATGTTACAGGAATGTTGCTTCTTTTTGGATGGCCAAGTTCGCCGCTTAGACTTGGGTCGTCAGCCATATCAGGAACCCAGCATACATCAAATTTCTTGATATATTTACTATGGATTTTTGTGCTAATCGAGGTTGTTTTTCCACTAAGAACCGTGAGCTGATGGGTAATGAATACAGAAGGTATACTCTTGTGTCGCACTCCCATTCTATTATCAGAAATAATACCATAAAAATCATCAGATTCTATTATGCGCTTTGTTATTTTTTTTTCGGCAGTAATAGTGTGGGCTATTTTAGGGCTATTTAAGAGCATTTTTAATTTAAAATTACTAGCTTTCTTTGAGTACTCTATGTTATAGGAAGGAATTTCTTCTGATTTTAAATCAGGAAACTCCTTTTTTAATAGAGCAAGTGCTGCTCCATCTGAAGCTATAACAGGTTCTAAACCTTCATTAATCAAGGCATTTATTATTGGGATACAACGAGTCGCATGACCCAATCCCCAATTAAGTGGCGCTACAAGTACTTTTTTGCTCAAAATCAGTTGCTTTGGAAGTTAATTATTCAAAAAACATATTGTCTTATTTTTAAAATTAATAGTATTCTTCTAAGTATATATTTCCTTAATTTTACCAAAAATTTATGTTTAGGTTAGTAAAACTATATTTTCAAAAGTGAAGCGCATTGAATACACTGGTTGAACGAATCCCATTGTGGAATGGGATATGTATGGTAGTTGTGTTTTTGAAGCTTAGGATTATAAACTTCATTTGTAGATAAATTATTCTAAACCTGGATGTAACATAAAATCAGTTATAGAGTCAAATAGATATAGAAGTAGATAAATAGGTGGGAAGCAAGAATAAATTAAAACGTTTTAACGAAAACAAAACTTTTCAGAATGTAGTAGAACCTACCAGAGAAGAGGTGCTGAATAATTCTTTGGGGTATAAAGGAAAATGGAGAGAGAAGTTCTTTAAGAATGAAAATCCAATTGTATTAGAATTAGGGTGTGGTAAGGGTGAGTATACTGTAGGGTTGGCAGAAAAGTATCCTGATAAGAATTTTATAGGGATAGATATCAAAGGAGCTCGTTTTTGGCGTGGAGCTAAAACGGCTATAGAGAAAGAAATGAACAATGTAGGCTTTATTCGAACTCAGATAGAATTAGTAGATCATATATTCGAGACTAATGAAATTGATGAGATATGGATAACCTTTCCGGATCCTCAAATAAAATATAAAAGGACAAAGCATAGAATGACTAACCATCAGTTTTTGCAACGCTATAAGAAAGTTCTCAAACCGGACGGGATCATGCATCTTAAGACAGACAGTGAATTTATGCATGGATATACACTAGGCTTGTTACATGGAGAAGGACATGAAGTATTATATGCTAATCATAATGTGTATCATCAAGAGGGGTCACCAGAGGAAGTAACATCGATCCAGACTTTTTATGAAAAACAATACTTAGAAAAAAATAAACCCATAACTTACATCCAGTTTAAAATTACCTAATTGCGTCATCGATTTGGAAACAACTAAACTCTTTTTAGTAACATTTTTTGCATCCTTAGTTGGAGTAATTCCACCAGGATTAATTAACATGACTGTCGCTAAGACTTGTTTAGAAAGAGGAAAAAAGAACGGAATCTTAGTGGCAATAGGAGCTTCGGTTGTTGTTTTTATTCAGGCATTATTCGCGATTTTATTAGCAAAATATATATTTTTTAATCCTTATGTGAAAAACATGCTGCTTAGAACAGGAGCAGTGGTGTTTTTTCTAATGGCTATTTATTTTTTTGTTAAAGCAAAACAAAGAAGAACTAAGATTAAGGTATATAAACACGCGGGTTCTCGGAGTTTTTTTAAAGGAATAATGATATCAGCAATCAATGTATTGCCTATACCTTATTTCTGCGCAATTGCAGCAGCAATGAGTGTAAGTGGTAAAATAGAATATGATGCGCCAAGGATTATAATATTTGGTATTGCTGCGGGAATAGGAACGTTTATCACCTTATACTTTTATGTAATTTCTTTTTTAAAAATTGTAAAGAAAACATCTACTGTAGCTAAATACTCTAATTATTTTATGGGAATATTAATGTTGATTTTAGTACTGCTAACCGTAGCCAGAATTATATACACTTGGAATGAAGGATAATAATACAAATGAAAACTTCTTTGAAAGAGTTTATGAAGTAGCAAAACTAATTCCCTATGGTAGAATTACTTCCTATGGCGCCATTGCTAAATACCTAGGAGCGGCAAGAAGTGCACGTATGGTTGGTTGGGCTATGAATGCTTCAGGGAAACTGGAAGATGTACCTGCACATCGTGTAGTTAATAGAAAAGGAATCCTAACAGGAAAACATCATTTTGATGGAACAAATTTGATGCAACAACTACTCGAAAACGAAGGTGTAGAAGTGATTGACAATCAAATACAAGATTTTGAGAAATTATTCTGGGATCCAATGAAGGAGTTATGAAAATTTCTTGTCAAAGAGATCTCCTTTCCAATAATTTGCTGCTTTTTTATTAATGTACACCTTTTTCAAAATTTGTTTTTCTACGAGATTTTCTAAATCTGTTCTGGCTGTTTGATTGGTTATAGAAAATATGTTCTCTATTTCTTTAACAGAAAAATACCGATTTTCATTCTCTTTTATCCAAAACAAAAGTTGTGCTTGCCTTTCATTTATATTCGACTCCCTATAGAAAATAGATAATTTATCCTCTTCTTTTTTCTTTTTGGAGACGTATTTTTTCAAATCTTCAAAGGCTTGTGTAAGTACTTTTATTTGATAATGGATAAAATAAGTTACATCCATATCATCTATTTCGGTATAGATATATGCCTTTTCATACTGAACTTTGGTTTTCATAATTACTCTTGATATTGAGAGATATTCTACTAACCAATATCCTTCCTTAAGTAAATACCAATAAAATATTGCACGAGCAGTTCTGCCATTACCATCAACAAAAGGATGTATGTAACCTATAAAAAAATGTAATATACTTGCTTTCACAATAGGGTGAATAAAACTATCTTTTGGATTATTATTAAAAAAATCACAGAACGACTCCATTAAACGAGTAAGCAATTTGAAATCGGGTGGGGTGTGTACGATTTCTCCTGTGATTTCATTCATTACATGTATTTCATTATTATTCCTAAAAACACCTACTTTTTGTTCTTCAAGCGTATTTTTGGTAACTAAATGATGGATTTCATAAAGCTTTTGTACAGAAATATCATCGGTTTTATGATCGCTGATATATTGAATAGTTTCATAATTGTTTAAGATCATTTGCTCCGATTTGTTTTTTGGACTTTTGTTTTTTCGAAGCATGTCTTTCGCTTTTACCCTTGTGGTTGTCGCTCCCTCGATCATTGAAGAGAATATAGATTCTTCCATCAAAGCATTGTTGAGGTATTGTTGTTTATCTAATTCTGAAAGTAATTGCTCTTTTTGCAACCCTGCTCCAAAATTGTGATCCAAATAGTGAAGCTTTTGTTGAAGATTAGTTGTGACATTATAGCTATATTGAATACGAGATATCCAAGAAATAGAAGATTGTAGCACTCTTTTATATTTTGTTATTTCCCATAATTTTACTCCATTCCATTTGTTTTCTTTTAAGTATTTAACCTTATCCCAGTATAAATATTCATTCTCAATTTTTTTAATTACTGGAAGAATTAAATGAACTTGAGAAATTGCAAAGGAATCGGTATATGTTTCAGGATCATTCATTTTTAGATCCGTTTTTGGTGCTTTTTCAATCATATTTCCTAATTTTTGAAAAATTTACAAATATCATCAAATATACGATTTATCTTATTATTTCCTAATTTTTGAAAAATTTACAAATAATAGTAAAAACTGCATTAGGATAGTAACCCTTCGATACCCGTCTGCTTATGGAGGAGGCTCAGGACAGGCTTTATCCTTTTTTGTTGTATTGTTTAGATTGGCGAAGGAAGTAAACAAAAAAGATATAGCATATAAACCGTCTGGACGTTCTTTATAAAGAAATACCGACACCCACAGAAAAAGTAGAAAAACCAACACCTCCAATTCTTAGGTATTCATATCCTCCATTTACCTTAAACCTATTAACGTGGTAATTTAATAATGCGTTTAATTTGTCAGAAGATCGTGTGTTAATTAATGTTTGATTATAATTAAGTTCAAGACTCATAGGATTAGCAAAGAAATATTCCGCTCCGATACCATAGGTGAAACCTAATTCATCTACATCTCCACCAATATAAGTGGCCCCCATACCCCAATACGCATTAAATTTCTCTGTTCTTACTCTATGATATTTAGCTAAGAATGTAAAAGTAGCTAAAGAGTTATCTCCAAAAAAAGTATTATTTTCCCAAAGTTGTAGGTAATCCGCCTCGATACTTATTCTCTTTAGAAATCTAAAGTCTGCATTGAGGTGATTGCCATACAATTCACTATTTTCTACAATAAATCGATTAGTTACAGTAATTCTAGATAGGTTGGTATCTCCATCCCAATTATATGCATAATTACCTCTATTAGAACTGTGATATGGATATTTAGTAATAAATGCTTTGCTTGCGGGATGTTTTTGTTCTGTAGGACTTTCGATTAAACCATAATAGGTAGCATACAATCCAATCTCGATAAAGACCATTGTGAGTCCTCCCCAAAGAGAATTATCTCCATAAGATGAATTAGATGACGTTCTAGAATTAGGGGAGGATGAATAATAGTTATTATTTTGAGACAACCCTTTCTCAGCTTTTTCAAGTTTCCCCTGACTGTTCCCTTGAAAAGTAAAAAACGATAAGAATAAAATAAAAAATATATGTCTCATAATGTGATTGTATAGAATCTTGAATAGGGAATTAACACGAATTATACCATTTTTTAAAATATGTTATCATTCCCTCCGATAGAACTATAAATCATTTCAATTTAGGAACTTTATAATCTTAACTTTTCAACCTATCTTTGCGTTTAGAATCATTCTAGATTGATTCATTGTTAGAAAAAGAAATAATACTCATGAAGTTAGAAAAATCGGATATATTAAAAGCGCTAGAAACCATTACGGTTGCCGGAGAAGGAAAGAACATGGTGGAGAGTGGTGCAGTGAAAAATATAATTACTTTTGGAGATGAAGTAATTGTTGATTTAGAATTGTCTACACCTGCATTACATATCAAAAAGAGGGCAGAAGTTGATGTGATGAAAGCTATTCATGATAAAGTGTATGAAAAGGCCAAAATAAAGGTGAATATTAAAGTAGAAGCTCCTGCTGCTAAACAACCTGAAAAAAATGTAATCAAGGGAAAACCGATTCCTGGAATTAAAAATATTATTGCCGTTGCCTCTGGAAAAGGGGGAGTTGGTAAATCTACTGTGACTTCTAACTTAGCTGTTACTTTAGCGAAAATGGGTTTTAGTGTTGGATTATTAGATGCAGATATCTACGGACCCTCTGCACCCATTATGTTTGATGTAGAAAGAGAAAGACCATTATCTGTAAAAGTAGGTTCTGCATCTAAAATGAAACCCGTTGAAAATTATGGGGTCAAAATATTGTCTATAGGATTTTTTACACAACCCAACCAAGCAGTAGTTTGGAGAGGTCCTATGGCTGCAAAAGCATTAAATCAAATGATTTTTGATGCAGCCTGGGGAGAATTAGATTTCTTACTATTGGATTTGCCTCCAGGAACAGGTGATATTCATTTATCGATTATGCAATCTTTACCGATTACGGGAGCTGTTGTAGTTAGTACACCTCAGAATGTAGCACTTGCTGATGCTAGAAAAGGAGTAGCAATGTTTCAACAAGAAAGTATTAGCGTGCCTGTGTTAGGGATCATAGAAAATATGGCATATTTTACTCCAGAAGAGCTTCCTAACAATAAATATTATATCTTTGGTAAAGAAGGTGCTAAACATCTTGCAGAAGATATTGATGTTCCGTTTTTAGGAGAAATACCTTTAGTTCAAAGTATACGTGAGGCAGGAGATGTAGGTCGTCCAGCTGCATTGCAAACAGCAACCCCTATTGAAAAGGCCTTCGAAGAATTAACAAGGAATGTTGTACAGGAAGTAGTGGATAGAAACGAAAATTTACCACCTACTGAGGCGATTAAAATAACAACAATGGCGGGATGCTCTGCTGTAAAAAAATAATAAATGACTTCTGAAGAATTAAGAATTAATGTAGAAAAAGCACTAGATGAAATTCGTCCTTTCTTAGAAAGTGATGGAGGAAATATTTCATTAATAGGTATAGAAGATGATAAGAGAGTCAAGGTACAACTTGAGGGTGCTTGTGTAGGTTGTAGTGTAAATCAAATGACCTTAAAATCGGGAGTTGAGATGACAATCAAGAAGTATGCTCCTCAAATTGAAGAGGTGTTAAACATCGAATAATATAATTTTATTAAATTTTTATAATTCATATGCTCAAGAAGAATCTTTTTCTTGAGCATATGTTTTTTAATTCCAATTCTAATAGAATGATAAAAAAATTAATTTATGTAAGTGTTCTCAGTTTCATTTTTTTAATTACCGGTTGTAGATCAAAAACTACAGAACGTATCGATATAACGAATAAACTATTAGGAAAAGACAAACATTTAGAAGTCCAAAAAACGAATAGGAATACCACCCATATAGGTGTTATAACGAATTCTAATTATGGGACAACTCATAGTTATAGTTATAAATTTACAGTGAATAATGGAGATATAGATTGGGATGGAGGCACTGCGGAACCTAAACATCTTCTTTTTTGTAAAGATTCTGTTTATATTCATTATCTCAAAGAAAAATACATTTCGGTAAAATCTAAAGATTCAATTGGTAATATAGTTGAAAAAGATGGTTATTATGCCGTTCAGGATGTATTTGAAGTCTATATCGATAAGCGTTATTTTTTTAAATTCTTTGGAGATGATTATTGGGTAGAGGTCTCATCTGAAAAATATAACCTTCAAAAAGAATCTTGTACTGAATATAACATCCCAAATGACAATGAGTTATCACTACCTAGTATTATAATAGATTAATAATTCTTTGGTTTTTTTAAACCAAAGAACGGATGTAATATTGGAATCTTTAGAATAATCCAATGATAGATCATCCAGCTACCGCCAAAAGTGCCTAGAACTAGTATGATAAATTTTGATAACAACCCCCAATCAAGGTGCATGATGTAATATCCAATGATTATAGTGATCGTTTGATGTAAAATATAAAAAGGATAGACAGCTCTATTGCAATAGGCAAGTAGATTACTTTTTGTGTTTAAAAATTTAGCTCCATATCCTAAAATAACCAAAATCCAAGACCATAGATTAGTTACTTTTATAAATGCTTCGATGCAATGAATAAGAAGGCTATCTTGGCCTTGTATCCATATAAAAAGCTGAATAGAAAAAGTAGCAATCCCTATCATAAGAGC
This sequence comes from Aquimarina sp. BL5, assembly GCF_003443675.1. Classification (NCBI taxonomy): domain Bacteria; kingdom Pseudomonadati; phylum Bacteroidota; class Flavobacteriia; order Flavobacteriales; family Flavobacteriaceae; genus Aquimarina; species Aquimarina sp. BL5. The sequence continues at coordinate 3,926,089 of NZ_CP031963.1, forward strand.
TTTGGACTTTATAAGATTAAGACTTTTCCAGAATACCTTACCTGAAGCGATAAGTATAAAACCAAATAGAAAGAAGGCTAAAGAGTTTATAAAATTAAACCAATCATCAATCAACGCATGCGTAATATCAAAAAAGGGTTCTATTAATACTTCGAAAAAGTATAATGGTATAATAAATAGATATAATCCATACGGTTTTTGAAGCTGTTGTTGTATCCAAATAGTAAGTTTTGGAGCACCTCTTTTAATTTTTATAAATAGAGGAGAAAGAATAATAGAAAATATTAAGAGATAAGGCAAAAACCATAAGTGATGCCAGCTAATGTTTCCTTCTGGGTATACTCCTGTAAAGGCTTCAGTTGTTAAATACTCAACATAAGATCCGCTGAATTGATTAGTGACTAATCTTTCAAAATAAACCTGCGGGGGGACAATGAATAACATTCCAAATAATAAAGGAATCAATAGTCTTTTAATTCGTTCCATATTAAACTGCCAAAGATTTCGATAAGACAGGGCATAAAATGTACCCATACCCGAGATGACAAACAGAACTGGTAAACGCCATTGGTTTAAAAAGAGCATTGGCCAACGAATCCAATCGTAAATTACGTTGTTTTTAATATGCCATCCCCAAGGAACGAAAAACATTCCTACGTGATAAAAAATAAGTAATCCAAATACAATAACACGTAGCCAATCTAAATCGTAACGACGAATCTTTTTATCCATAACTTTTGAAAAATTTGTTTCCTCAAAAGTGGAATATTTCTCTTCTAATTGGATAGGAAATGAATCAAATTATGTGTAGAATTATAATTTTGGACGTTTTCTAATAGGTATTAGTCAGTTTTTTGAAGTGTGACAAATGCTTTGGGAGATATTGCTACATGTTTTTTGAATGCATTGTAAAATGCTGATTTTGATTTAAATCCTACAGAGTTTCCAATCGCTTCGATGGTAAGGTGACTATATTCCGAATCTATTAAACGACTTTTAGATGCTTCAATCCTATATTGATTGATAAAATCATTAAAATTAAGATCAGTGTATGTATTAATTACCTGAGAGATATAATTGGAGCTTGAGTTTAACTCTTCGGCCAAACTTTTTAAGGAAGCAGAACTCAGTAGATAAAAATTGTTCTTCTCCACAAATTGCTTGATATCATTAATTGAAATTTCCTGACTCTTAAATTTTGAAGTTTCGTATTTATCCGCAATCCAGGAATTTTCAAAAAAACGAGATTCTGATAATAATATGACACAAGTAATACCAACTATGATCGTATTAAAAATGAATATAAAATGATCTCCACCGTCATCTTCAAAATTTATATACACGATAAATATGAGCAAGAAAAAAGCAAGAAGTCCAAGAGAGGTATTTTTGGAGAAATCGAATTTATTAATCCTTGTGTTTTCTGCGCTTAAGATTTTCTTTTTAGTTCTGTTTATTAGAATAAGACGCATTGATAAAATGATGTAAAAAACAAAACTTGCTAAAATCAACCATCTAAATTCATCTTTAATCCATAAGTAACTATAATCAGTGTCTTTAGGAATTATCACTTTTTCTATATCATCATAATAAGCCCCTAAGTAAGCATTAACTTTAATAGATATTGGTTGAAGATAATATTGTATTTGGGATAAGAAATATAAAACAGATGGTACTAAATGAATCCAATGTTTTTTTAAAGTGATTGATTTTCGTGTAAGTAGCGTATATACAAAAAGGTATATTGATGGAGCCAGCAGTAGTACTAATGGTTCTGTACTATCATTAAAATGAGGTATATATTTTATTAGACCTGTATAGCATAAGAAAACATCTGTAGCAATGATAGATTGGATTAATAATGACCAACCATAGATTCTGAAGGCATTATTTTTATTAGAAGTACGAAGTAAGAGAACAAAGCTTACTAACAATCCGATAAAAATACCCAGACTAATAAAATAGGAGACAAAATCGTGTCTTATCGGAATTTGTTCTAGTACTTGATTAATGTTTCCCATACGAATACAATATTAATCAGTAATAAAATCGGTCAATTTTTGAGGCCCTTCCAGAGGTACTCTAATAATTTTGAGAGTTCCATCTTCTGTAGTAGCGATTTGCCATTTGATTAAAGTAATATTTCCATTTTCGATTTCAATTCCGGTGATAGATCTTGGATGGACACAGCTTCCATCATTAAATAGTGCTAATTCGCCTGCTTCGGGAAAACGAGGACGATGAGTGTGACCTATAATAGTAAACTGGTTTCTATGATTAGCAATCCATTTTTTCATACGTCTTTCTACCTTAATCATTTCTGTATAATTCTTTGCAGGGCTTGTTGGATCTGATATTCCTATAACTTGTAGTGACCTCCATAAGAAACGTACTAGAAACCTATTAATTCTCCATCCTACATAATTCATGAAGTCTACCTGATGCCCGTGTAGTAAGAAAATTTCTTGTTGAGTGTCCTTGTGCTTTAGAATAATTGCTTCGTGATATTCGATACCTGGAAATAAAGGGACATCCTTTCCTAATTTAGGATCAAAGTAAAAAGACAACTGTTTTTTTACATGTTTTGGATCACGATAGACCATGTCGTGATTTCCCCAAATCATTGCTAGTCTGTCTTCAGCATGTAATTTTTGAAGTAAACCATAAACATTTTTGTGAGCTCTGAGAATAATTTCAAAATGTAAATTTTCCCATAACTCATCTCCATCTCCTAATTCACAATAGGTAAAACCTTCATTATAATAATGTGTCAATGCGTGGAAGTAAATATTTCTATTATTCGCAAAATCATCTGCAAAACTATTATCACCTCTATGGCAATCACTAAATAAGATAAACTTAGAACTGTCATCAAAAGAAATGATTTTTGCATTCTTATAAGCGCGATCCAGACGGGATTGGGATGACATATAAAGTACTTTTTGTATAAATATACAATACTATATGTTTTTTTGTAGATACTATTTAATAAATATTAATGATGGCTTAGTATCTGTTTTTTTTGTAAATGAAAATTACTTAAAATCATCAGGAAAGCAACTATATATAGCCACCAAGTCTGACTATAGTTAAGATAATAGGCGATCAGTAGAATAGAAAGCCCAGAAGTGTATAGTAAAATATTAATCCAGGATTTGTTTTTATAATGCTTCCACATGAGTATCATACTACCCAAAAGAAATGTTGTAAGAATAATATATTTCCATTTAGAGTTGTATTCCAGTTGCCCGAATCCTATAAAACTAAAAAAGGAAGCATAAGCTGCCCAACAGAAGGCACATTTTGGGAATAGAAAAAACACAACAGCAGATAGTATGTTCAGAGCGCTCATTTTCTTTGTGTGATTACCGACTTGCTTTATTGAACCTTTGGTAGCACAAGAACAGGAGTTTTTGTTTGAAGTATACATTTGCTGTTGTGTTTTTAGAATTAAACTTGATTATGGGCAAAAAGAAGTGTTAAAATGATATATTATTTAAAGTAATCAGGGAGAAGTGAATACAATGTTTTGTAAAAACCTCTCTCTGATTATGATAACATTGACTAATTAGACGGTTTTTTAGGCTTTCCTTTTTCCCATTGTGCTTTGCCAAGCAGCCAACTAAAATCCCCACTTAACTGGTCTCCTGATATTGCTTTTCCATTTTTATACTCATAGATTCCAGCACTAGAGTGGCATCCCATGCAGCTTTCCGTACCAAAAATGGTAATATCACTTACGGGATTTGCTTCCATAAGATTAGCAGCTGATTGATTTCCTGTTTGGAAAAAAGTCTCCATGGTGATATTGGTTAGTAACGCCAGATTAGGATTGCCACCAGGTTTGTTGACTACAGATTCTGGCACTTTATATCCAGCTTCTGTATGATTTCCTGGAAGAGCGTTTTGATCTAAAGGATATTGAGTATCGATTAGTTGGTAATATTGCCAAACACTTTTTTGTTGTTTAAAATAGGTTTGCATCTTTTCGTTTACTCGCTTTACTCGTACAGGAATATCAACCATACGTTTAGCTTGAGTCTTCATAGTATCGCTTTTGGCATAGTACATATCTGTATTACTACTAGATATAGTCCAAAAATCTCCGTGTGCTCCTTTATTATGAGTATAGGTCGTCCCACCGTTTGTTACATCCAAATTTACTGGACATATCTCACAATTTGGGTCTGTAAGTGAAGGAGAGATTACAGTTGTTTTTTCATCTTTTTCGATTACGTTTTGGTCTAGGTTATCAATATGCTCGAATGTAGACCAAACCCATTGCTTTCCGGTTGGAGTTTTTTGACTGATATGAAAACCAATCATTCCTAAATCTTTTTTAACTAAAGTAGAATCAGGACTGATGATATATCCTTCTTCCCTGTAGTATCTTTCTTTATGATCTTTATCCGTAAGTATTTTCCAGGCAAATTTGATTTCTATTGCTCCCAGCTTACTCTTTTTATAATCTCCTTTTGGAAAGTTGGCAATACCACTTTCAGAAAACTTGGTCTGTCCGTTTTTATTATACAACTTGTTTGTAACGATATAATCAAACTCTTCTTTATTCATTAATACTTCGTATACTACGACACTTCCGTTTTGATCAAATAGTTTTCCTGCAAACGCTTGGTTTACTTCATCAGCTATATCAAAGTTTTTAGGGGTTGTAGGTGTAGCAGAAGAGAGAACTATTCTAGAATTGGTGTCATTTATAGCGTTTTCGGATAAATTCAATCCAGATGCTGTTCTCGGACTTCCCCAAGGAGCAGGCGTTTTTCCATCCTTGCGATATACCTGGAAAGCTTCTTTCCAACCTAACCAGGTAGGCTCTCCTTTATCTGTAAATTTCTCCGCTGGTTTTCCTTTTTTATCTCTAGGCCACATAATTGCTATAAATGCTTGCCAGCTATATTCATTGAACTTTTCATTAAGCTTGAATATATTCTTTTTGTCTTTTAATTTTTTTTGAATCACTGGATTTACGTCTACAGGAATGTCTGCAGAAAACTTAACAGGAGCAGGAATTTTTTTATAATCATTCTCATTTATAGTTATTGCTGCTTTATCATTATTCCCTTCTATCGTTACCTTATCATCACAAGAAAATAGTAGTAATGAAATACATAAAATCAATACGAGTTGATTCAAATTTGAATAGAAAAATTGTAGTGTGTGTTTCATAGTATAAAAAAATTTAAGGTTATTAGTGATAATTTTGATGAGCATGTCTTCTTTTCCAAAAAAGCGATGTAGTATATCGATCTTCTTGAGCATAGTATTCTTGTCTCTTTTTCAGATATGCTTTATAATCTTGAGTAATGATTTGCTGATATTTTTGTAATCCGAATCGATCCCCTTTTAGATCATCTAGGGTAGCATAAGCTGCAAACTGACTCATGGTTAATGATTTAAAAATCCCTAAGGATGAAATAGGGTCATAACACGAAGCTGCATCACCTACTGCAAGCCAAGAATCACCAGTAACAGCGCTAAGATATTGCGTATGAGCTGCTGTTACCTGAGGCTGTGAGAGGTATGCAGTATCTTTTATTCTGTTGTTAGTGTGTTTGGTATTGTGTAAAAGATTATTAAAAGCTTCTCTTTTCCGAAGTTGTAATCGGTTTGCAATATCAGCATCTGTCATATAGCCAACTACGATAGTTTTATTAGGTAATGTAGCGCTATACCACCATCCATTTTGATCGGTTTCTACACAGGTGCCGCTACCTATTCCAGAATGATCCTTATGCTCATCTTTTGTATTATAAATACAATAAACCCCAACCATCTGGTCCTTCTTAATCTTAGTAGATTTCTGGAGACTAGAGAATGCAGCTTTTTTGCCAGTGGCATCTATTACAAAATTGGATTTTAAAGTTATGTTGTCTTGTTTGGAATTAGTTTCCAAAATCCAATGTTTAGATTTCTTCTTTGATGCTGTAATACTAGTTTCAAAATAGAAGAGAATATCTCTTTTTTGCGCTTCTTTAATCATAAATTGATCAAAAGCGATTCGATCCAAATGCCATCCGTATCCATAAGGAGAGTACATATACTCATTATGATATAGTTCAGAGGATCCCCAAGCAGCTGAGGTTCCATAGGCAGTTACAAAATTACACTCTAGAAAAGAACTCCAAATCCCCAATTTTTGCAATTGCTGAGAGGCATGCGGAGGTAATGTTTCTCCTATTCGATATATACAAGCGTTATTAGGGTTGAAAGATGGTTTGCGTTCCATAATGGCAATACGAAGTTCAGGAGCTTCATTTTTTAAAGCAATTGCAGTAGCACATCCTGCTACACCGCCACCTATCACAACGACATCATATGTATATGGATTGTTCTTCATTAGCTAGGATCTTGTTTTACGGCGATCCATTGTGCAACTACACCAGCAGGAGCAGTAGATTTTCCATTAGGACCCGTTGGATGTGGAATGGCTCTTACGATAGATCCAACGATAGCAGGACGTTGATCAATGCCGTTCATCCAATTAGGGACATAATATCCTAAATAGTTATAAATCCACTCTGCGCCTCCTGCAATTCCTTTTCCTTGAAATTGTAATGTAAAAGGATTTCCATATCCAATAGAACCGCTTAGTTTTAGTTCCCATCCTGGACCATATATCAAACCATCCAGAGTTTGCATAGGAGCTTCGTTTATTTTTATGTTTCCTCTTCCAAATTCTAATGAATCAAAATCTGCATCTAAGTCAGGATTGCTTAGAAAACTTCTATAAGTCCATATCCCGGTGAGGATTTCAGGAACTGAATTAGTTGATGTGTTCATAATGATTTAATTGTTGTTATTTTCTTTGTTTGACTCTCCAAAACTTTGCCCTAATACACGATCTCCAGGTTTTACAGGATCACCAAGTGCGTCATTATTTCGCTCTATTTGATAAAATTGCCTTGTAATTCCTGTTCCTTCAGCAATTAAAAATCCAAGGTCTTTCCATGCTTGAACCATTTGTAAATCACCAGCTTTATTATTAGGAATTCCTGATGCCCAATATACTTGCGATCCGTTTAAAGATTCTGGAACCACGATAGGTCTGTGAGCCGGCCACCAAGGAATGTTATATGCTATTTGCTGTTCTACCGGATCACCAGTTGACTCGGGATAAATATTGTTCCATTTTTCATAAGTGATATTTATATTTTGAAACGTACATTCATGAAAATCTGCTTGCCAAGGGATACCTATATATTTAGTAAGATCTCCAGGTTCTAAACCTTCTGCTAGATTAGGAGCAGTACTACCATCTGTATTAGCAATCGGTTTTGGAATACTTAATCCTCCAGCGATATAGGTGGCGTGTTTAATTCTATATGGTTCACTATAGATAGCAGGATTGTTAACAATCCACGAAAGTTCTCCTCCAGGACAAAACGCACCTCCTAGTACATTACTCAATACACCTCTGTCAATACCGATGCCTGTTGTAGGAGGATGTACCCATGGATTGGTACATTTCTTATTGCTCTCTCCCCATTCAGTGCATTCATTCACAAATTTTCCGTTTGCCCATTGTTTTAAAAAGAACAACTGTGTTTCTGTCATAGAAAGAAACTTCTCTGGAGCCGTATTACTAAGCGGATTATTACCGCAGAGCATAGGCATTAAACGTGGTTTGTTAGACGTAGAGTTATAGTTTCCTTCTACTTCATAGTCATTAAGTTGGTTTGTTTGTCTCATAATTCCAAGTACAAATTGCCTTAATCTGTAGTAGGGATCTTCTCCATTTTCGGGAGGTATCGAAAGCGTATCATAGTTTAAATTTCCACCAGTTCCTCGATTATGAGGATCACCACCACCAAAAAAGTCAAAAACAAAGGTGTATTTAAAGTCATCAGGCCTGCGCAATTGCGGCCATAACTCTTTATAAAATTTTGGATAATAATCGGGATTGTATCGTGCTTCATTTCTCCATATATCGAACTCTTCTTGAGTTTTAGGACTGTTGTTTTCTTTTGTAAAAGGAGGTACACCAAACACTTGTGGGTCATATGCCATTTTACGAACAAAAAGATCATACATCTTTTCATCCATAGTGATCATGTCTTCCATTTCTGGAACGTATCTTGGATATCCTACTACAACCCAAGCAGGAACTTGTACGTCCATTGTTCCTTTAGTTTTAGTTTTTATTTCTTTATCGCCATCATAGGTAATATCCGTAAATGTATATTCGATTTTAGCGGTAACAGGGCCATCAGAGATATCATCAAACCAACCGTCATTATTTACAAAACTTTCAATGACAGGGGTTGTAGTAGATCCTGAATTACCATTTCCTCCCAACACAATTAGTCGGATGTTTTTTTCCTGTTCATTAACCATTAGACTACCCAATGTTTCAATAGAATTCGGTTGTATGTCTGAAGGCGGAAAAGTTTGCGGATATGATACTTTTTTGTACTTACTTGTATCCATCTTCTTACTTTCCGAACCAAATTTGGCAAAAGCACCTTTGTTGTTTTTAAGGTTTACCGTAAGTGGCCCAGGATCAATAATAAGTTGTCTTCTTAAATCAGGTCGTGTTACTTCAGGATTACGAAGCGGATGACTAGGAGCATATCCATGTTCTCCATCAGTTTCCTGAAATTCATACCAGGAAGCTTTTTTATTTGCTAAATGTACAGTCCAATCAATATCAGTGACTTTTCCCTGGACCATTCTTGGTGCTGTTACTGCAGTTTGATATACAAAATTATAAGTGCCTCCAACTTTAATTTCTTCCCCTTCAGTATCTTCTTCGTTTTTGTAAGCAAATATTCTAAATCGAGCAGCTTGTTTCTTGATTTTAGATAAATCACTACTGTCTTTGAAAGAGCTTACTCTGATTGGATTTCCTTTTGAGTCTTTTTGTTCTCTTCCCATTTCATCACAAGCGATAGGCAATGTTCCAGGTTGCTCTGGAGTAAGATAAAAATCGTCATCAGTATTACCAAGTCTTGCAATTCCGATACTTGGGTGAATTTTAAAAGTAGTATATGTATTGTCCATTTGTGTTGCTTTAATTTAGTCCATGAAGTTTAAGGATACACCATCGATGTATACAGCGTTGTCTATCTGTTTTCCATCAATACCAAGAATCACTAGTTGTATCGTAATGTCTTTTGCGCCATTGTTCAAGATGCGTTGTACAGCATCTGTGGCATTAATTTTATAATTTCTGGGTTCATGGTGATGTAATTGTCTAAAGTCAAATTGTCTGGTTTTATCCAGAGGTAAATTACAATGTCCAGGGCCTCCATAACAACTTCCGTGAAACGTGGAGATTTCCTCCACAAAGTGATCGTTACCTTTTGTCGGAGTATCGATAGTAGCATCAGGAGCGTTTAAGAATACTCTGATATGTGCATTTTGTAGATTTCCTCGTTGAACTCTATGGATTTTGATTTCAGCTTTGCGGTGAGTGTCTAATGTATTTGTTGAAACTTTAGTAGGTGCACTATTAAATTTTACCAATCCTACTTTACTGGATACATCGTAAAACACAGAATCTCTCATATATGTATATCCTAACTTTTGGATATTTATAGTATCCTGAACAGTCATAGACCAAGGAGCTAAAACAGCATTCATTTCCTGAGGAGTTCCTGTATGTAATTCTTGCCATCGAGCCCATAATCTATCAACATTAGAATGATGTGCCCAAAACAAAGGGTCGAAGGCTGTAATTCTGTTGTCAGTCATCCACCCATAAACTGGATTTTCCTTGCTTTGTGGGTCAGCAGTAAGCTTTAGTTTTTGATATATTTTTTTCCACTCATCACTATTATCCGGATAACAAGGATTGGTACCACCAGAAAAATTATGCATACCATTGTGCACTTTTTCTAAAGCCCCATAATGATGGTCATAAGAAGGCCCTCCTCCAAAATCCCCAAAGTTATCCATGGATAGGAGCAAGTTTATATCATCTTTGGTTGGATATTGTGATAATGGACCCATAGATCCAGGCCATCGATTTGGAAACCATAAAGGATTGGTTTCTTTAAGGATATCATAGATAGCTCGGATTTTATCCGACCATACGGCTACATTATTGACATTAATGATTTCATAAGGAATTCCAGCAGCTTTTAAGAAACGCAGACCTGAATTATAAATCGTTCCTTTTTTTACAATTTTTTCTAAGGCTGAAATCTCTTTCTTAGTTAATATGGATTTCCCTTCTGAAGTTTTTTTGTCTTTGAGTTTGTCTAATCCTTTTTGAGTTAGATAACATCCATAAGCTTCTGGAAGGACACCCAGATCATATTCTTTGTTGTTAAAGGTATTCTTATTTTGATCTGCATAATCTGTCCAAGACCAATATGGCAATGCAATATTCTGATCATAATCCTGTAATTTTTGCTCAAAAAAGTATAAATATAATCTGTGCCAAGTGGTAAATTGTTCCCATCCGTGCTGACAAGAATCTGTATGTATTCTTGCCCAATAGTCAAAACTTCTTTCATCTTGCCAGAAGTCTGTATATTGAAACATACAGTTCAGTGCTTCTCTAAAGGTGTTCAATTCTTCAGGTGTAAGAGAACTTACCTCTTTTCTAATTGTAAGTCCTTTATTATCCTTGTGATCTTGATTGGTTTTATTAGTAGATACCTGATGAAGTAATTCTCCATTGGCCAGTGCCAGATGATTATTACTGGTAGAAGCTTGTAGCACTTTCGATGCGTTTTTTTGCTCTTCTTCTAAAGTTAATGGACAATCTGCATCGATCCAGTTAGTAATAGTTTGTATTTGGTCTGCAGAAGCTGTTGCAGATGCATCCCACAATAATTTTGGAAAAATACTACCATCAAAAGGATAGTGTCCTTTTAATCCTATAATAATTGCAGATTGGTCACTTCGTTTTTGAGATGGACTACTTCCGCCTCCACCGCCAGAACCTCCTGATGGCCAGCAATCGCCTATAGAAGTTGTTGTAGGTGGTTGTTGTACAGCAGATACCGCTGGCTGCATTGAAGCAGTGTCGGAAGAATTTTTTTGTGATCCACAACATCCTTCACTACTTGTAGTTGGTTGTTTGGCAGCAGTAGGAACCGAAGATATACCTTTTGATCCGCAACACCCATCAGATGTCTGATTAGAATTAGAACCATCTTTTGGAGCAATCAGTCGTTGTCCATATAAAGAGGCTGTCATAAAAGTTTTTGGATTTAACCAAAAAGCATGCAACCCTTGATAGCTGGGGATTGCTTTTCCTTGAAGTGTATTAAGAATTTCTTTTACCTGTTCATATTGAGATTTTCTTTTCTTTTTACCAGCCATAATTGTGTGTTATATTTTTAATTGACCCATGCTTCTCAAAGTTAGATATAGGAGGGAAAATTTGGTATAGGTATAAATACCTGTTTTCTCATTGATTGCCTGTTTTTAGGCCGTTAAATGTTTTTGTTAAAAAAATTACCTGCTTGTTTAGTGTTCTAAAAACAGGAGTTTATACGCTTTTTTTCTTTGAAAGAATGATAAAACTTTGAGGAAATCCCCGGCTTAGAATTCACAACTTTTAAATACTAAACAACATGTTTATTTTAACTTTTAAAGAAGTTTCAGATCATGATGATGTGGACATTGCGATTATTGGAGCAGGTATTTCTGGTCTGTATTGTGCATATCGATTGATTAATGATCCAACTTACTCAGGAAAAAATTGCGATATATGAACGTCTAAATTGAACTGGGGGTAGACTACAATCGGATTTGATTCCTATTCGTGGAAATCCATTCTCTTCTTTAAACAATAATCCTAATCAAACATTACAGGACGGAGTTGCGGCTAATCCTTGTGTTCAATATATTCAGTGGGGAGTTTATACCGAAAATCCTGTAGCAAAAGGTTCTGTAACCAATATTCCATTCGAAAAACAAAAGGCGAATGTAGTAGATTATAGCGCTAACTATTGGTTACAGGCATTTATACGAGGAGGAGAGTTTACACAATTATCCTATAATCAAACGATTTTGATGAATATTCCGATTAACGGAACTATTGTAAAGTTTCCACACATAACTTGTAATACCTTGACAAAAAACAATAAAGATTATTTCATACTATGTATTGCTTAAATTTTAGGGAGTACATAGTATTTTTTGATACACAATTCATATAACTCATGCCTAGAAATAAATGCTTTGGTCATTCTTTAGTTTTTTGTCAGATTGAGATAATTCTCAAGGTTATAAAGCTGTATCTTATCATTAATAATATTTCTGACAATAGGTTTAGGATAATCTTTTCCTATTATTGTTTGATGAAATTTCTGAATAGTGATTATCATTTTATGAGGTTTATAAATAAATTCATTTGGGATATTTCTTAATTCAGGTATATGATTTCTGATAAAAAAACCTTTTGGATCTATATCTTTACTATGTTTAATTATATTAAACAAAATCCTTCTTTTGTTTTGAGCGTTATTTTTATTTAATGTTTCAAAATAATTGAATTGAATTCCAGGGCTACTATCTAATAGATTTTTAGATAAGAATTCTACAGCATCACTCCAGGGCAATAACAAGTATTGTTTATAGAATAAAACAGTTAACATTCGCATTTTATAGTTGATGTTCCCGTTTTTTTGGAGACAGCGCATTATAGCATCAATAATAGGGTATCCAGTCATGCCTTTTTCCCAAGCATTTTGGGATGGTAAATTGTTATTAGATTTTTTATAAGTGTCGATCTTATTAGAATATTTAAGAAATTCGTTGTGTTGTATATAATGAATATTCCACCTTATAGTATGTAGAAATTTTTCTAAACTTACTATTTGATCAGTTTCCTCGCTGAGATATTGCCATACTTGTCTTAAAGAAATGTTGCCCCAAGATATAAATGGAGATAATTTATAAATTAATTCTTGAATGTTAATCTGATTTTTGTCTAACCTAGATAAGTTACTTAAATTATTTTGTGCAGAAGATGGACCTCCTTTTAATATAAAAGAATTCTTATTTACTGTAAGCTCTACAGTTGAAAAAAACTTTTCCAAATCTTGCACTTTCTGCAAAGTAATAAAACTATCCTTTGTTGGAATAAAAGGGATCGATTTGGTGTTAAAATACGTATTGAATTCTATATTGTTTTTATCAAAACATAAATCCTTATATGGATCTATTTCTATTTTTTGAATTAGATTATTTTTACAAAATCGATATAACATTCGATATTGTTGAGTTAAAAAAGGAGCGTCATAATCTTTATGGAAATATATTCTTTTTATATTCCAAAATTGTTGTAAAATACTAATAGCTTTGGTAGCTTCTGACTGTACTATTAATATTTTTGTATTATATAATTTAAGAATATTGTTTAAATTTAATAAAGATTCTTTGATAAAATCTATTTGTCTTTTAGAGTGATTAAAGCCTGCACTAGAGTTATTTTCTATAGTATATAACAAAAGTGTCCGATCTTTGGAACAAATTGCTTCATAGAGTACTTGATTGTCTTGTAAACGAAGATCCTTTTTTAGTAATACAATATTGATATTGTCCTTTTTCATAATAATGGTACTAAATTCCTAATTAGGCTAATTCCCTTTTTTATGCAAAAATCAATATAATTTACTATATATTATTATTTATATTTATGATGATAATTATAAATTTTTGTTATGTTTATTTTTTTCTTAACGAGACACTTTAACCAAAATTATAACTGTATTTAAGCTTCTTTTTATTGATCAAAAAGATGAAACTTATCTTTTATTATTTCATCCTTTTTTTCTTCTACATATTTTAGAAAAGCTTCTGCCACAAGAGAAAACTTTTTATTTTTTAACCAGATAAGATTCCAGATGGATTTAATAGGGAAACCTTGCACTGGAATAATTTGTAAACGCCCAGCATCTAGATCATTTCGTATTCCAATGAGTGGCATAATAGAATATCCTAGTCCCGCAATCACAGCTTGTTTTACTGCCTCATTAGAGGTAAGTTCCATTTTTTTTCTAACCGGTAAATCGTTCTTTTCAATATATTTTTCCATCGTATGTCTTGTTCCTGATCCAGGCTCTCTATAAATCAAAGGAAGTTCAGAAAAAATAGATTTATTATACCTTTTCTTGGTAAATTCTTCTGAAGTACTACCTACCAAATATAATTGGTTCTCCATGAGCTTTGTTTTCTCAATTTGCATATTATTGGGTAATACGGAAACTAGCGAAAAATCAACTGTATTTTCTTCCAGACTATTTATTACTCTTTGTTTGTTCGTAACATCAAGAACCAAATCCACTCCTTCGTGCTGTTTCATAAAATCAGACAGGAAATAAGGGATAATATATTTTCCTGTAGAAACAACAGAAATTTTTAAAATACCAGACAATTGTCCCTGATACGCCTTGGTCTTATAACTAATTTGATTTACTTCATCTATAATTTTCTGAGCGGCAAGAGCGATTTCTTTTCCAAAATCAGTGACGTATAACTTTCTGCCAATAACCTCTGTAAGAGGGATAGGAAATTGATCCTGAAAGTTTTTGAGCTGTATGGATACCGCAGGTTGTGTTAAATGTAACTCTTCGGAAGCTTTAGTAATACTTTCTTTTTCTACTATTTTAAGAAAGATCTGTAATTGATGCAACGTATAGTTCATAAATAATATTAATGTTTATGATTACAAATATAAATAAAAATATATGAAAAGTAATATATATATTTATAGTGTTGTTAGTAAAAATTAAGAGATGTAAATACAACAAAAACAAAAAGTTACCATTGATTTTGATGTATTACTTGATTTCAGAATAATAACGAACTAAAGTCTAATGTTTCACTAAAATGTATTCTTATGGAGTTATTAAAAAAAGCGAGAGAATTTCATCAAAGAAGTATGAGTAATATGAGTACAAGCGATCGAGTTTCTGCATCCAGAGAAGCAAAATCATTGGTGCTAAGCATCAATGAAATATATAAGAGAAGTAAAGATCCTGATCTCATGAGTCTCATGAAAATGATTACTGAGAAAAAACGTAAAATAGATAAAAGATTGCGTGGACGTTTAGTTATTTAGTACGCGATCTAAGAGTATTAAATGTAAGTAATGATGAACCTTTAAGTTTAAAAGTATGAAAACAGTTTTCGAATATAAAAGCATCGAAGCAAGCAAATATTTAGAGACTTTTGCAGCAAAAAAACTACTAAAACTCGCAAATAAATATGCGTTTATTATTAGAGCTGACATCTTTTTTAACAAGGAGCATAATGATTTCAAAAAAGGTAATATTTGTGGAATTAGACTAAGTCTTCCAGGACCTAGGATTTACGCATCTTCTGACGAAAACAGTTTTGAAAATGCGATAAATAATACCATAAAAGATCTTAAAGATCAATTAGATAAAAGAAAAGTAAAGTTATATAAGAATTTGGGTTAGTACGAGAACTATAAATCGCCCTTTATAGTTTTCTATTAGTGATGCTTTCATCATTGATTGTTTGAGAAGTAGCTGTTTGGCCAAACAGCTACTTTTTTTTATAAAAAAATGATGTCTGTCTTTATTAATTGATGAAAATTCGAAAGGAATTTTATTTGTATCTACTTTAAATAATGACAAGAAATTAGACTCTATTTAGACAAATACTTTTGACCTTTATTGTAAGTAAACAAGATAAACATCTTCCTATATTCTATAATATATTTAAAAACAATGCTGTGTGCATTTTCCCTTTTTGATTAGGGAAAATATATCATAATTAATCGGTTTACCTCTATTTTGTCGGAAATGTCATAGTTTGACGATTTTGTACTACCATCTTGTCGGAAATCTCTAAGAATTTGCCGGACTTTTACTAACCCCGATGTGGCGTTCCAATGTAATTTTGAGTTATTAAAATCAATAATTTATAAGAGCAGTATTATGGTTGATGTTGTATTAAGCGTTTTGAAAGATAAACTCAATGAATATTTTAAAAATGTAGTTGGTACTACGGAGTCTGATATTATAGAATTTATTAGTACTACTAGTAATGATCCGGTTTCTTTTACCAATGATAAAATCACCCCATTTTTAATTAATATTTCAGAAGATCGGAAATTTAGAAATCCAGATCAATATTCGGGTATTGTAAGAAACGGAATACGTACACAAACAAATCCAGAAATTAGAATTGAGTTGTTGATTCTTTTTGTGTCTAAGTTCAGTAAATATGATCAGGCGCTTAAATTTCTATCTCACGTCATTAAGTTTTTTCAGGTGAACAGGATTTTTAATCCATTAAATTCTCCTCAATTATCTGATGAAAATATAGAGAAATTGGTTGTAGAATTAATTTCAATCCCCTTAGAAGAACAAAATCAGGTATGGCATTCTTTAAATACCTCCTATTTGCCCTCAGTGTTGTATAGAGTTCGCCTACTATCATTCATAGATGAACAAAGTATAGAGTTTGTGGGTGCTCCAACACAAGATGTTAATCTGAAGATTGGAGATAAATACCCTATCCCCGAAACCAAAGAAGTTGAGGAAATAGAGCAAGAAAATAGCACAAATAACTAAGTATAAAAAATAGCTGATAAAGCTGAGATAAAAATAAAATTATGAAGTATCAAGAATTTTTTTCTATCACTATAGCCCACAACTATTTTTCGGGGATACCCGAAGATCTTTTACTTGTTGCAGAAAATGAAACGAAAACACGTCTAAATAATCTGGGTTATATTCTAAAAAAAACGACTAGTGGTGTAAAGATTTTGACTCTTGTAGCTCAAGATAGCGATACCTTTATAAGCCTAGGTGAAGATGATGTATTTACGTTTTACGTATACCCTACATCAGTGCGTATTCAGGAAGTTACTGATTTGTCTGAAATAGAGAACGGAAACATGCTTTCTTTTTCAAATCAGGAAGGACAGATAGGAAGTGCTGAAATGATTTCTACCCAAGTAGAACAAAATGGTGTGTTATGTGGTTTTCCTGCTTTAGCAAGTATCGTAATTGCTGGAAATAAAATTAATACAAATAGTAGCGCACCGTCTACTAACTATGAAATACTATTTAAGGCAAAATCAGTACAATGGAAGTACTATTTTGTTTCTAATACGGATGATTCAACCATAACACTAGAATCTAGAGACGAGCAAATTAGTTTTAATGAAATGGTTGTGGATCAAAATGTCTCAGATCAGATCATAAGGTCATTACAATTAAATTTTCCTAATACCCAGATAAGAGCTTTTGAGTCTAGAGATTCGGTTCCCTACAGCAATAAACCTATAAAAAATATCAAATTGATCAAAAATGGCGATGTGCTTATGAGTCATTTACCAAATCCCAAAATACAACAACAAGGTATTCAAATCATCAAAATTAAGTAAGAAAAGGCAGCTCGAGGGACTCATATAAGGTTTTAGAAATGCCAAGTATAAACATTTAAAATTTTTAAAATATGTCTAGATTTTTAACACCAGATGTGTATACAGAGGAAGTACCTCTTTTACCACAATCTGTAGCAGAAGTTTCCACAGCAGTACCTGCGTTTATTGGATATACCGAGAAAACCAAAAAAAACGAGGAAAGTATTAAAAACAAAGCTTACAGAATATCCACACTGTTGGAGTTCAAAGAGCTTTTTGGAGGTGCTCAACCAGCATCTTTTAAGGTTAATATAAATGAAGAAGTTATAGAAAATGTTGAGGTCACAGCTCCACAGCATACTTTATATCATGCCATAGAGTTATATTTTAGAAATGGCGGAGGAGATTGTTATATTGTATCAGTAGGTAGTTATGAAGATACGTATAACGCAGCTTCTTTTATGGCAGGTATAGAAGCTGTAAGCAAAGAAGATGAACCTACTTTACTCATGTTAGGAGAAGCCACTAAATTAGATGCTGTCGATTATCACGACCTATGTGTAGCAGCACTAGCACAATGCCAGGAATTAAAAGACAGATTTTGCATTTTTGATGTAAAAAAAGATGATGAAGATGCATCTTCTTTTAGAACCGCTATTGGCACCAACAATCTAAAATATGGAGCGGCGTATACGCCTTATCTACAGACTTCACTTACATACAAGTATCAAGAAGATAGTGTTATCATTTCCGGTTCTTCAGCGCAAGAAACCATTCAGTTAGAAGTAAATGATGCTATTAGAATTGTTTATCAGGGATCTGCACAGGATGAACCAAAAACAACGATTAATAAAGGATCGGCTGGTACGCTGTCTTTCAGTATTAGCGGAACCACGTTAACCATTACTAATGTTGGAGAAGGTGTATCGGCCAACGAAGTGGTAGATGCTTGGAATGCATTTTCAGGTAAAGGTGATTTTGACATTATTGTAATAGATGGTACAGCTACTGTAGAGTCCTTTACAGGAAATCGCAGTCTGACAACAACTGGAGGTGATGGAGCATCTACTAGTTTATCAACAATCAAAGAAACGCAATCCGAATTATACAATAGAGTAATTAGTGAGGTGTCTAAACAACGTATCATTTTACCACCGAGTGCAGCAGTAGCGGGAGCCTATGCCACTACCGATCGTGAAAGAGGCGTATGGAAAGCACCAGCGAATGTAAGTCTAAACGGGATAATAGCACCTGTAAAGAAAATAACTTCCAAAGATCAGGAACGATTGAATGTAGATGCTAATAATGGTAAATCTATCAATGCTATACGCAGTTTTGTAGGTAAAGGAACCTTGGTATGGGGTGCTCGAACGCTGGCCGGAAATGATAACGAATGGCGATACGTATCCGTAAGAAGATTATTCAATATGATAGAAGAATCTACTAAAAAAGCATCTCAGTTTGCTGTTTTCGAATCCAATGATGCAGTTACTTGGCTCAAGGTTAAAGCGATGATCGAGAGTTTTCTTTACGGAATCTGGCAACAAGGTGGTTTGGCAGGAGCCACAGAAGAACAAGCCTATTTTGTAAATATAGGATTAGGAAAAACCATGACACAACAGGATGTTCTTGAAGGTCGTATGATTGCAGAAATAGGACTCGCTGCAGTACGTCCTGCAGAGTTTATTATTCTAAAATTCTCTCATAAACTGCAAGAGGCATAGCCTATTCATAAGATTTAATAACACTATAAAAAGTAAAAATAATGGCTTTAACTAAAGAACAAATAAAAGCAGATTACCCCTTGGTAACCTATAACTACAGGGTAGACATTAATGGAGAGTCTATTAGCTTCTCCGAGGTTTCAGGCTTAGAATTATCTTTTGAAACTCACACTTATAAAGAAAGTTTTGCTGCAGGAGGTAAAGTAGGACCTAATATTATGTATATGCCGGGACAAATCCAGCCAGTAAATATCTCTATGAAAAAAGGATTGGTAAAGGGCAAAAGTATACCGATTTTTTACGATTGGATCAATAGCACACAACTCAATCAGATTGATAAAAGAGATATCGTAGTACATCTGTTAGATGAGACTGGTAGTACTATGGTAAGTTGGAAAGTGATTGACGCCTTCCCAACCAAGCTCACAGCACCTTCTTTTGACGCGAGTTCTAATGATGTTGCTATAGAATCAATGGATTTGATGGCGTTCCGTGTAACCATGGAAGAAGCGTAATCATTAATTGATTGGAGAGTGTAGTGTCTTGTCGGGAATAGCATGAAGATGAGTTTATACTTTTTTCGAACAGACACTACATACACCAAACACGCAGCAGTTGTATTATCATCGGAATCGGCTTACTAAAGTCAGTTCGTGAATAGCTAAAAAAAGGAATTATGGCAATTACCAAACAAAAAATTAGTGAAACCTATCCTTTACCGGTATACAATTATCAGGTAACGATAAATGGGGTTGAAATTATGTCTTTTTCAGAGATTTCAGGTTTAGAAATTGATCATGATCATGTGTTGTACAGACACGGCTTTAGCTTTGCGGTAGGGGATCATTTGATTAGAGGCCAGCGAAAACCGATTAATATCACCCTAAAACGAGGTATCGTCAAGAGGCGTAGCGATCTCTACGATTGGGTCAAATCTGGTGAAAAAAAAGATATTAGAATAGAACTATGTGATGAAGCTGGGATGGGTATCGTGGTTTGGGAGGTCTCCCGAGCGTTGCCCTTTAAGTTAGATGCACCATCATTTAGTGCCAGTACTAGCGATATTGCGTTAGAAAGTTTAAATCTAATTGCTCATGATTTACGAATAAAACACAATTAAAGATTTACAATATGTTAGATGTTTTAAAAGCAATCAATTTTGCGGATCAAGAACCTACGTTATCACATAGGTTCGGAGTGTTCTTCTTGGCAGGAGGTTTACTTCCTAATCCTATTGATCTCAGATTTCAGAAAGTGAGTGGTATCAGCACAGATGTGCAGTTAGAAACTATTAATGAAGGAGGAGAAAATTTGCATGCGCATCGCATGCCAAAGAAAATGAATTATAACAATTTGGTGTTAGAAAGAGGGTATGTATCCAGTAATAAAGGCAGAGGTCGATTATTCTCTCCTTTGAATGTAGAATTCAATGCGACATTTTCATTATTCAAGTTTAACCCATCTAATGTGTTAGTTACTTTATTTAATGAAGAAGGGGTTCCAATGGGCGGGTGGATGTTTCTCAAAGCATATCCGGTAAAATGGTCTGTCTCTGATCTGGATGCACAATCTAATACGGTAGCAATTGACACCCTGGAATTGGCATATACACGATTTCAAATTTTAAGAATATAAAAATGGCAGTAGAAATCAAAGAGATTGTCATCAGGGCAATTGTATCCGATACAGTGGAATCAGAAGGATCGGATCCACCAAGGGATACTAGAAATGAACAACAAATGATGGTGCAGGAATGTGTACAACAGGTATTAAAAATATTGAAAAAGAAAAACCTTAGATAGCTATGTCAGTATTGGATATATTACGACCCTTTAAACTCCAAAAACTTAAAATTACCTCTTTTGATAATCAGGAAAGAACAGCGAACGGACTTGATTTTGAGGTGATGTATAACCCAGAATCAGTGCAGCAAAATTTTACTAATAAGTTTGCTAGAAACCCTAACAATCCTCTGAATAAGGAAGATGCTGAGTTTACCTACAGTGCATTATCTACCGTAAGAATGAAGTTGATTTTTGATGGAACTAACGTACATCAATATGGAGCGGAAACTATAGCGAAACTTGCATTAGGAATCCAAAAAAGTGTAAAAGATCAAATAGATTATTTTTTGACAAACATTGTAAAAGTCAAAGGCAAACTTCACGAACCACCTTTTTTGGTATTAAGTTGGGGGAAAACAATAAACTTTAATTGTAGACTGGCAAGCTTAGATATTAATTATACCCTGTTTGATAGGAGCGGAGATCCGTTACGTGCAGAGCTCAATATTTCTTTTGTAGAAGATGATGCAATTGATGAACAAAAGAAAAAATTAGGATTAGAATCTCCTGATTTAACACATTATCGAATGGTAAAAGCCGGTGATCAATTACCCTTAATGTGTCAGGATATATATGGTTCTCCTTTGTATTATCCGCTAGTGGCACGTGTTAATAAACTTAAGAGTTTTAGAAACCTTACACCAGGACAAGAAATTTATTTTCCACCCCTTGAAAAATAACATATGGCATCAACAGTAGTAACAAATACCATCAAAAGCAACGGCAGGGTTATTCCTTTGGGGACGTATCAATTGATGTCTTTGGATACCAGTAAAGAGTTTAATAAAATACCCATGGCAGAACTGAAGTTACATGATGGTTGTGTAGCGAAACAAAAGTTCGAAACACTGGATGGAGAAGCTTTTGTTCCAGGGTCGCTGATTGAAATTTTTATGCGCTACGAAGGTAAGAATACTGAGGAGCAAAAGATTTTTGAAGGGATTGTGATCAATCAGGAAATAGAAAGATCTGAATACCAATCAGAGTTAACCATAGCACTTTGTGATCCTTGTGTTAAAATGACCAGTTTACGAAAAAATGGGGTTTATAAAGATTTTACAGACACTAAAATTATAAAAAATCTGATTAGCAAATACCAAGATCTAAAAGTAAAAGAAATTGAGAATACATCGTATAAACATCCGCAAATGGTACAATACTATGTGTCGGATTGGGACTTTATGATATCAAGAGCAGAAGCTAATGGGCAGTTAGTAGCAGTTGATAATGGAGAACTATCGGTGAAAACCCCAAACATCAATAATCCAGATCTTACCTTAACCTTTGGCATTGATTTGGCACATTTTGATTTAAAATTGAGTAGTCGGGGCCAATATGAGAAGATTCATACTTTTGGTTTAGATACTAAGAAAGAAGAATTAGCATTAAGCTTTCCTAAAAAAGCCAAAGAACAAACACAAACATTAGGGAGTATAGGATATGACATACCATTGCTATCGAATATAGTAGGAGCTACAGAAGCCCAATTAATTCATGCGGTACCCACAGATCCCTTGGAACTTCAGTCCTGGTCGGATGCACAGTGTATAAAATCCCGACTTTCTGCAGTACAGGGCACCATTAGAATTGATGGAAATGGGAAGCTTAAGGTGGGACAGACAATA
The DNA here is from genome assembly GCF_003443675.1 of Aquimarina sp. BL5. Taxonomy (NCBI): domain Bacteria; kingdom Pseudomonadati; phylum Bacteroidota; class Flavobacteriia; order Flavobacteriales; family Flavobacteriaceae; genus Aquimarina; species Aquimarina sp. BL5. The sequence goes on from NZ_CP031963.1 coordinate 3,948,602, forward strand.
AAAATTGAAAATGTAAGTCGATTTAACGGAAATCACATCATCACAGGTGTTCGTAATACATTTGTTATGGGGTTAGGATGGTACACCTATCTACAAATCGGTATGAGTGCAAACTGGTTTAGCGCGCAATCGGATATTGTCGAAACACAAGCAGCGGGATTGCTTCCGGGTGTAAATGGCCTTCAGGTCGGTACTGTTTTAGGTCATATCGAAGATGCGGATCACGGCTTTAGGCTTCAGGTACATATACCAGCATTTCATCAAGAAGGTAAACCGACAGAAGTATTAGCGATGTTTACTTCGTTGGATGCAGGAGCAGATCATGGAATCTTCTTTCCTCCAGAAAAAGGAGATCGTGTGGTGATAGGGTTCTTAAATGATGATCCTAGACAAGCCATTGTATTGGGCGCAATGCATAGTAATAAAATACCAAATACAGTAAAAAAGAAAAATACCTATAAAGGGATTTTTACCAAGTCGAATTACCAATTGCTGTTTGATGAGGAAAAAGAGACAGTAAGCTTATCTACAGCAGATACAGATCATACAAATGAACAAGCGATTTGTATCAATCAAAAAGAAAAGAAGATTACTATAGAAGATGCTCACGGAAATATAATAGAGTTAGGCAAGGATGGTATTAAGATAATGAGTGCTAAAGATTTTATGATAGATGCTAAGGGAGATCTTAGTATTAATGCTAAAGGAAAAATTAAAGTCAAAGGGAAAAAGGTGGATTTAATATAAACAGCACAGTATGGATACGAATACAATACAACTCGAATTAACAATCACGGAAGCTAATATGATACTTGCCGCACTTGGACAACAGCTCTATATCAAAGTAGCGGATTTAATTCAGAAAATACAACAACAAGAAGCTTCGCAATTAAAATCACACCAAGGGAATGGTCTGATAGCAAATAATGAAACCTTTAAAACAGCAATAGCAGATGGACAATAAATTTTTAGGAAACGGTTGGGGATTCCCGCCAACTTTTACAGCAGGAGGCGCCGAGGTAGGATTGGTAGCAGGAGAAGAAGATATCAAACAAAGTCTTCAGATTTTATTATCTACTTCGCTGAATGAGCGTATGATGCATCCTGATTTTGGGTGTGATCTTACTCAGTTTTTGTTTGAGGAACTGGATCAGCGATTTGCTACCGAATTGAGCAATATGGTATCCCGGGCACTATTATTACATGAACCAAGAATTCAGGTAAATGCAGTAGACGTCGCAGACATAGATCCAGAAAAAGGCATGGTGCAGATCGCTGTGGATTATATAGTTAGAACAACTAACAATCGATTTAATCTGGTCTATCCATTTTATATCAATGAAGCTTCTGGAGTAGCATTTGATCTTTAAAAAGAAATTACAAAACAAAAAAATGGATGCAATAATTATAGATGGAGATCAGGTTAATTTTCTTCCTGTATTTGGGAGTGCTTTGGTAAGTGTACAACCCGGAAAAATGATCGCTTCAGGAAAGACAACGATTAAAGGGAAAAAGGTTTGTGTAGATGGTGATGAAGCAAAAGTAGAAGTGGCCAATTGTTCATATATAGCACCTCCTTTTGTAGTTCCCGGTCAAGGAACTTTAACCATAAAAAAATTAGGTCCAGATCAATTAACAAAAAAAAGCAAAAGTGGCACTAAAAGCATTATTCTGAAAGGGAATATGTTTATAGCAGAGTTCAAAGTCACATCGCAGGCAAAACAACCGCCTCCAACGAACGTACCAGATCCTATACCGATGTATCCGGGACAAGGAAAACTAATACCTGCAAACACAAAAATACAAGCCACTTAAACCTAGTAAAGTAGTAGAAACAATGATTCATATTCAAAATTCAGATAATATACTCCTTAGAGACGGAACCAGTCAGCAGGATCGCAATACAGATGCGATTCGTCCAGATTATGTAGCGATAGAAGATCGTAGTATCGAAGAACTGATTACCGAAGCACAGCGTATAGCCAAAGAGCTTCAGTTTTTTGATATAGAAAACAGACCTACTACTACTTGGGAGTCTTTTTTAATTGACGATCCGCAAACATTTAATCAAAATTCTCCAGAAGGAAGAAGGATTCAACAAAAAAGATGGGCTGATCTATTAGCTGCATATGTAGAAAATCCAGAACGTTTTTATAATGATCCAGAAAAGAAAGCGAAACTATCCAAACCTCACGTCGCATTATTTATAACGTTCCTAAAGTTGTTAAATCACGTGAAATCCAAAATGAATGGACTTACGGCAAGGCATCTTGATTTTTATTTTAGAGAACGCCTTGGATTGACTACAAAAGAAGCCGTGCCGGATGTGGTCAATGTAGTATTAGCGTTAGAAGAGAATACTGAATACTTAGAAGTACATAAGGGAACTGTATTAGAGGCTGGAGAAGACGCTGCAGGCAATCAATTGCAGTACATCACCAATGAAGATACAGTAATTAGTAAGGCTCAAATCACACAACTTAAAAATGTTTTTGTAGAGAAAGAGTTTCTTACTATTCAAAATACACATCAAGAACGTGGTAAAACGAAGGATGCAGCCTTTATCGACATGATAGAAATGGCATTGGGACATCCGAATCCTGGAGATGCACTTCCGGATTTCCCAGGAGATCAGATTACAGATGTTTTTGAGCTAAATTCAGCAGTAAAAAAAGGAAATGCAGCTGCGATTTCTTATGTAACCCAAGAGCTGTTTTTAGAAAAAGAGCGTTTTGATCTTATTTTTCTAAAACATCAAGAAGAAAAAGAAGGCATACTTACAGATTGGGAACCTATCTATGAGCACTTAGAACAGGCATATAAGAAGAAAATCGTACATCAAAGACAACAAAACCTTAAAGAACTAGAGGATGTTGAAGGATTCGATGTAATGATGAGAAAAGTATATGGAAATCCAAGCCCCGGAGATGCATTGCCCTTATATAATGGAGAAAAAGCCTTGTTAGATCAGGTATTCGAGGATATACAGACTGCAGATGAAACAGCAGAAAAAGCATTAGAATATGTAACAGTAGAACTGCAATTAGAGAAGCCTGATTTTATACATATTATGCAAACCCAAGCAAATTCTGCGGCTTCTGAAGCAGATAAGGATAAAGTATATCGTATTTTAGAGTTCGCTGAGCGCCAGATACGATCGGTCTTTATATTTCCGCCTAGCATAGGAAAGTTATCAGATATCTACGCCACTGCTGATGCCAAAGAATTTGTTTTTAGCAAATATGATGAAGAGGAAGAAAGTAAGCGATTTAAGACTTTTGGTAATAGACAATCAGGTATATTGGATCATTCTTTAAAACCATCTGAGATTGGTTTTGCCATCAGTTCTCCTACCTTACTGCTCCAAGATGGTAAACGTACTATTGAAATACTACTGGATTTGGGACAAAAAGGTCGTTCTATTAAAAATCTACAATCAGTTTTTGATAAAAATGATCCCTTCAAAACGTATATAAGTACTGCCGAGCAATGGTTTACACCAGATGCAGTTCATTATTCTTTAGGAAATTATGTAGGAGCAAGTGCTGAGACCGATCTGGACATCATTGTTTCTGATAATACTATTACCATCACGGATACCAAAAATTTTAACAGTACTGATATAGGTAAATACATAGTAGATACTGCCCAAACAATATATGAAATCACTGCGCTTTTGGATACAACAGTTGTGGAGGTTAAAGAAATCGGTAGTATCGAAGGGGAGGTCGAAAAGGCTCAAAAATATGCTACGGATCAGGTGTATATAAATGCTTTAAAAATAGAAATACGACTTCAGGATACCGATTTGGCCATTACACCTTTTGGATTAGAATCCTCTTTTTTTATAGCATCCGAGTATCCTACGCTGGTCTGTACGTTACAGCCATTTTTAGAAGAAGTTAACGGGGAGGAAATTTTCAAAAGTAATTATGAACATCTCATTGACCTCAGCGTAGAAAAGGCACATATCCGGGTAGATGTACAGGGCATGCAGCAAAGTATTTTACAAAACGACCAGAGTACAATTGATGTCAAAAAACCTTTCGAGCCTTTTGGATTTCAACCCGACATAGGAAGTAGCTTATACTTGACGAATACAGAAATAGCACAGAAGAGAATCAAGGATTTAAAGCTGGATATGGAATGGATGCAGCAACCAGAATCCATGGTAGATTACTATAAAAATTATTGGTTGATTCAGGCAGATCTTACAGAAGTGGAGCTTGCTGCGCTTACTGATGAGGAGTTGTCTGATTTGATTGCGCAACAACTTGCCACTCATGCTGCTATTATAGAAAACGATAGCGACTTTAGAGCTGATATTTATTTTCAAGATCGAAACGCAGAAGTCTTGCTCTCCACAATGGTAGAAAATGAACAGGGCACTATAGTAAGTGAAGGGTTTCCACTGTTTACGAATCAAGGAACCATTAAAGTGACCAATATCCCTTCGCGAATGCAGAAAACAAGTCCCGATTACCAATACAAAGAGCGTTTTGGTATTGATACAGAAGAGGAAGAAGTAGTATCTTGGGAGCGCTATTTTAGAATAGAATTGACCCCAGTCAATTTTCAGCATACTGCATTTAATACTTTATTTACAAAGCAAGCTGTATCCGAGAAAAAAGATATAAAAAGCCTTAAGATCAATCCACCGTATCAGCCGAAGCTAAAAAAACTTGGAATTTCTTATACCGCTTGTGAAGATATCACTGCGGATGCATCTGAAACTGGCACAAATAAGCTGTTTCATATACATCCATTCGGATATGATCGCGTAATCCCAGGAACTCAGACCGATCTAATACCTGTATATACGGATGAAGGTTCGTTGTATATAGGAGTCGATCAATTAAAAACGCCACAGATACTAGCTATTTTATTTCAGATGGCAGAAGGGAGTGCGGATCCTGATGTGCCAAAACCTGAATTGCAGTGGAGTTATCTGCGAAATAATGAATGGGTAATCGTGACACCTTCAGGGATTTTAGAAGATACAACCAATGGATTGGTCAATACAGGAATCGTAAAAATAAAAATACCTGAAGATGCCACTACTGGTGGTACCTTAATGCCAAACGATTTACATTGGATTAAAATATCCGCTTTTAAAAATATTAATGGTATATCGGATACTATTGATATTAGAAGTCAGGTACTCAGTGCTACACTTTCTGGAGTTGGAGTAGATCCCACACATTTCGAAAATCCATTACCCATTGATACCATTACAGAGGCGCTTAATCCGATCCCTGAGGTCGCTAAAATTACACAACCTTTTACCTCTAGCAAAGGAAAATCCGCCGAAAAAGGAAACGCACTATACAAACGTGTTAGTGAGCGGTTACGACATAAAAACAGAGCGCTTACCATGTGGGATTATGAGCATTTAATATTAAATGAGTTTCCGGAGATATACAAGACCAAGTGTCTTCCAGCAAACGATAGAACAGGAGGAGTGGATGTGATTGTAGTACCTGATATCAAAGGAAAGTTACCTTTTGATCCCTTTGCACCAAAGGTAGCAGCTGATACGCTGTTTCAGATAGAAAAATACACACAAATGCATGCACCTACTTATGCAGATATAGCGGTAACCAATCCCTTGTACCTGCAAGTATCTACAGAGTGTATCGTAAAATTTTATGAAGGATATGATGAAGGTTTTTATAAAAATAAACTTATCGAAGAGATCAAGCGATTTATGTCACCCTGGGCGTATGGCGAGGATAGAGAAATACAGATCGGAGGATCCCTGCATGCCAGTGTGATCATCAATTTTATTGCAGAAAGACCCTATATCGATTATGTAGCCAATCTGAAATTGTTTCAGAGTGAAGACGGCAAGACCTTTACTGATGTGCGAAGTCTAAATAATGGAAAATCCATAGTGGTTCCATCTCAACCTGATATGATCATGGTCGCTGCCCAAATCCACGAGGTATATGTAGTTAATGAAGGTGGATTCGAAGAAGACAGTTTCGAAGGGATTAACTATATGGAAATCAATAAAGATTTTATAGTTCGCTAAAAATTTGAAGATCAGCAATACGTAATGATCAACATGATATTTTTTGTATCTGTCCCCCTGAGCGGAGTCGAAGGGGAAATCATGTAAAAAACAAGGAATTACACGTAGGAAAATAAAAGAAAACAATCCAATGGAAATTAATAAGAAAAACCGAACAGAACTCAAAGAATATTTTAAGATCAATGACAAACCCACACAAGAAGAGTTTGCCGATTTTATAGAAGCAGGACTGAACCAGGCAGAAGATGGAATAGCCAAAGTACAAGGCAATCCCCTATCCATTCAAGCAGAAGGAGAGGCTGTAGGTACTCAGGAAGTGCTGGACATATACGAGGACTTAAGTAATGATAATCCACAATGGTCTTTTAATTTGAATCCTAGGGTAAATCCGGTAGAACCAACAAGTAACCAACCAGGATTTAATATCAAGGATGCTACTGGGCAAAGCCGGTTGTTTATAAAATCGGGAGAAGGAGCCGTTGGTATTGGTACTATAGAGCCCACAGCTCCACTGACCATCAAAGGGACTCATGCTGCAAAACCAAATAATGCTATGCAAATAGCTGAAAACAGCATTCAGTTTGGAGGGGTAAACTCTAATGAAACTATTGACTCTGCAAAAATAGAGGTAACCGAAAATACCTTTGCTATTTATGGAAAAACGGCGAATAAAGATGTTGCAACACGAAAGTTAGATATCATTGCTGATGGAGGTGTTCGTATCGATGGACCGTTATCGGTAGAAGGTGAGATTACCACAAAAAACCTGAAGGCAGACAACATTTCTTCGAATCTGGATTTGGATAAGGAAGGAGCCAGTCACGAAAGAATCCCTACACAAATGGCTGTAAAAACCTATGTAGATACCCGTATGCCTAAAGGAGTCATAGTTATGTGGTCCGGAAATATAAACAACATTCCTGCGGGGTGGACTTTATGTAATGGAACGCAGGGAACCCCTAATTTATCAGGTAGATTTATTGTTGGATTTCATCAAAGTACAGAAGATTATAATACTATCGGAAATACAGGAGGACTCAACAAGGTAACCCTCAATACAAGTCAAATCCCAGCTCATAGTCACTCAGGAACGACCAATAATGACGGTAGTCATAAACATTTGATAGACAATAAATTCTCAGGAAACACTTCAGGAAGCGGTAAAAATTCTTTAGTGGTTGATGGAGAAAGTGGAGCTACCATCGATCATTTTACTAGAACAGATGGTAGTCATAAACATACTTTTACGACCAACCAAATAGGAGGCAACCAACCCCATGAAAATCGACCCCCATACTTTGTATTGGCATACATTATGAAATTATAAGGATATTAGAAAGATATACAATAAGAGTCCATTTACAGAAAAGGAATCATTATAAAAAATAAAAGACGTGGAAATCAATAAAAAAAACAGAACAGAACTCAAAGAATACTTTAAGATCAATGACAAACCGACTCAAGAGGAGTTTGCAGATTTTATAGAAGCAGGACTGAACCAGGCAGAAGATGGTATCGCCAAAGTACAGGGCAATCCACTCTCGGTACAGGCAGAGGGAGAAACTGTGGGGACTCAGGAGGTATTGGATGTATATGAAAGCCTAACTGATGATAATCCAAAATGGTCTATTAATTTGAATCCTAGGATACATCCGGCAGAACCTACCAGTAATCAAGATGGATTTAACATCAAGGATGCTACTGGGCAAAGCCGTTTATTTATCAAATCAAATGGAGGTAATGTAGGCGTCGGAACTTTGGAACCAGCAGCTAAACTATCAGTAGAAGGTAAAAATACAGCTTCATTATTCTCAGTAACCGATACGACGAATAATCCTGATACAATTTTAGAAGTTTCACAAAAAGAAGGGGTTACCGTAAAGGGAACGTTACAAGTAGAAGGAAATCTCAAGGCAACCAATATTTCAGATAATGAAGAATTGGATAATACAGCTACAAGTCATGGTAAGATTGCTACGCAAAAAGCAGTAAAAACCTATATCGATACCCGCTTGCCAAAAGGGTTGATTTCTATGTGGTCCGGACAGGATATCCCAAAGGGCTGGGTGCTGTGCGACGGCACCAACAATACACCTGATTTATCAGGAAGATTCATTGTAGGAATGGATAAAAATAATACGGAGTACCAGATCGGAAAAAAAGGAGGAGAAGAGTTCATTGCCCTTACCAAAGAACAAATGCCTGAACACACCCACACAGATCCTGGACATTCACATGGAGTAAACGATCCAGGCCATAATCATAATCATGGAAATTTTAATGGATTAGTAAGGTTTACCGGTAAGGATACTACCGATACAATGGATAATAATAAAGGTGCTGGTAGAGAGTTTGCCTTAAATAATTATGGTACCATTCAGAGTAATAAAACCGGGATTACAGTCAAATCGGCTAAAACTAATTTAGAATCCTCTGGAGGCAACGAACCCCATGAAAACCGTCCGCCGTATTTTGTATTAGCCTATATAATGAAATTATAAGGGGGATTATTAAAGAAATTATATTCAATAGAATACTACTAAATCGAATTACAGTACACCATGACAGAGACAATCACCATACCCAGAGAAGTTCCAAAAAACAGCGCATTGAGCTATGAATTTCTTCGTGCTGAAGGGATCAAACTGATACAACAAATGGCAGGAGATACCTGGACCGATCATAATATTCACGATCCTGGGATTACCATCCTAGAGCAAGTATGCTATGCCATTACAGATTTAGCCTATCGTATGGATTACAATATCCAGGATATTATAGCCAGTGATACTGCCAGTACTTATGAAAATCTCTATAGTCCCGCTACCATTTTAACCACAAATCCAGTAACGGTATTGGATATTCGCAAAGTAGCGATTGATGTAGAGGGCGTTAAAAATGCCTGGATAGAAAAAGTAACACAAAAAGGATCTGCTGCGATTTCAGTAAACGATGGAGAAACTGTTCCCAAAGGATTGTATCAGGTTTTTATAGAAATAGATGGTTTATCGGATCTTAATGGGAGTAAAATTGTTCCTGCCGTCCGAGAGAGATTGTATGCATGCCGAACGGTTTGCGAAGATTTTGCAGAAATAGAATCACTAGATCCACAAGATGTCCGATTACATGGTGTTATTGAAATTGCAGATACGGTAGATGATGTCAATGAAATGGTAGCAGGGATATTACATCGTATAAGCACTCATTTTTCGCCTCGTATTCCCTTCTATACCCTACAACAACAGTTAGAAAAAGGGAAAACAACCGACGAAATTTTTGAAGGCCCTCGATTGGATCATGGGTTTATAGAAGATCAGGACCTGATCCATAACTACCGAAAAACAGAGTTGCAAACCTCGGATGTGATCAAAGAAATTATGGATCAGAACGGTGTGCTGGCTATTGATACAATTGCCCTAGCGACGGGAACTAATACGGTAAAAAATTGGATATTACCGCTAGATCCTTCCAAAACTCCTATTTTGGATGTTGACGGCACCTTGGCACAAGTATCATTTACCTCCAAAGGACTTACGGTAGGGATCGATCCCGAAAGGATCAAAACACTATACAATCAAAAAAGAATAGCAGGAGCAACAAAAGTAATAGCGCCCAAAGAACGGGATATGATTCTACCAGAAACTCAGGTACAGCAATTGGAAAAATATGATCCGATACAAAATCAATTTCCGGATAATTATGGGGTTGGCGAAATAGGATTACCAGATTCTGCTTCTCCTGTGAGAAAAGCACAGGCTAAGCAATTGAGCGGGTATTTGCTGTTTTTTGAGCAAACATTGGCCAATTATTTTTCGCAATTAGCACACTTTAAAAAACTAATGAGTTTTGATGGAGAAGATACCAAAACCTATTGGAATCAATCGCTGTTGGACTGTATTCCCGGAGTGTCTGAAGTGATCGGTAGTAAAGAAAGTTATGAAGCCTATCTAAGCGAAATGACCACTGATGCTACTGCCGGATTATTGCGAAAAAATAAATTTCAAAATCATTTGTTGGCCCGATTTGCAGAAAAATTCACAGGCTATGGTATGGTTTTAAAAGACCTGAACAACGATACTGTTGCGATGGATAAAAAATTGATCCGGGATAAAGCCCGTTTTCTAAAAGAATATCCAGTGGTGAGTGCCTGTAAAGCTAAAGCCTTTGATACTACAAAAGCGGTTTGGGATACTCAAAATATTTCGGGATTAGAGCGACGCATTGCACTAAAAATAGGAATAGAAGACTATAGCCGTAGAAACCTGGGGGACGGCACTGCGGCAGGGATACACATGGTAGAACATATTTTGCTAAGACACAGAAAACCGTACCCGTATCCCTTTACTACAGCGTATACACCTTTTACAATTGAGCGATTCGAAGTTGCTATTACCGAGGAATTTACGCGTTGTATTATTGGAGAACACGAACTATTAGCAGGAGAAGAAATAGAAATTACTGGAAATGATACCTATAATGGAACCTATACCGTCTTGGCGGTAGGAGATGATTTTTTCGAAATCAAAGCCCCTTTTCAGGAATCCGAAACAGGAGGAATCTGGGAGCGTACTCCCGATATTCGCTATTATCTGCAATCCGCTCCAATTACTACTTTTGAAGTATCAGGAACGGAATCAAATCATACATTTTGTAGGATAGGAAAACATAGCTTACAACCCGGAGATCAGGTGGAGATTAGCCGAACAGCTATTTATAATGGGGTACATACCATCGTTTCGGTATCACAAGAAGGGTTTGACATCGCCGTACCATTTGCAGAAGAAGAAGGAGGCCGATGGATGTCAACAGCGGCTCCTAATGATCCGTATTCCCTTCAAGTAAGCTTTGCACTACCCGGATGGATAGAACAATATCAAGATGAAGATTTTAAGAAATTCATTGCATTAACGATACGTGAGGAGACCCCGGTACATATCAAGACCAATATCCAATGGTTGGATCAAGAAGAAATGCAACGATTTGACCATGCCCATCATCGTTTTCTAAAAGAAATCAACAATGGATAAGTAGTATTATGACACAGCAAAAACATATCATCAATAAACAGATTCTAGAAATTCACTTGCCTTCTACTGCAGATACTTTTGCTGTACAGCAAGAACTAAGTGCGCTGTGTCGGCATCAGTTAACAACGGTTATGGATCGTATATTTGGGAATACTACTAATAATATGGGTGATCAACCGTTGCAGATTGATCGACTTACATTAGATTTAGGAAAGGTATCTGTAAAAGATTTCGCGACTGTTTTTGAGGAAGAATTACAAGAAAAACTTCAAGAAGCATTCACTGGATATCAGCAATCTGATGAAGTGGAACAAAAAGATGAGGTCAGTCAACTCAAAGAAAAAACACCTATTAGAACAGTAGCATATTATCTGAAAACCGGGATATTGCCGTGGTGGGCAAAGGACACAACCAAAGCATATGTTTTGGAGCAATTAGAAGAATTGTTGCAAAAGCCGAACACCACTTTCATCACCTTGCTAAAACAATTGAGATGGAGTACCCAGCAGCTAGAACGTTTTGTACATATAAGTACGGCGACACAATTGCTTCAATCTTTTCAGTTGATTTCTGAGATCCCTATACAAGAAATAGTGACTGCTTTAGAAAAATTTCAACATAGAATTCACAAAAAATACGGCATCACATCGCAAAAGATACAGGCTACTTTTTGGAAAACAGCGTTTCAGAAGTTTGATACGTCTAAAGATTTCAAGTCCTTCAAACAAGAATGCTTCCAAGGTACATTAGCAGGACTAGGAATAGATCATGGTGGAAGTAGCAAAAAATATCAAGCATACGATGTCTATGAGATCAAATCTTTAGTAGCTAGCTATACAACCAGGCAAGCTAAGAATACCGTATGGCAAGAATTTTTTAGACAACTATCAACCATCATAAACACCCCTTTTTTCGATCAGTTGCCTGCGCAGACCTTACAGGAATGTATACAATTGCTAAGAGATGTAGGAAAGACACAGGACCAAGCGATAGATGCCAATCATGTATTAATACCCTTGGCAACCTATATCAATGGAGTACAAAAACAAGTACAGCAGATTGCATCAAAGCCGAAGTCGATCGTAGATCAGTTGCCGGCCGCTTTTGAAGACACCGATTTTATATCCATAAAAAACGCCGGATTGGTACTTTTCTGGCCATTTTTAGTACGCTTTTTTGAAAATTTGGGGCTGATCACCGATAAAACCTTTACTAATGCAACCGCTCGGCATACTGCTATTTGTGCATTACAGTATCTGTGTGAAGGAGAGGATCAGGAACTGTTTGAAGGTGCACTACCGTTAAACAAATTGTTATGCGGTGTGGCTATAGAAGAGGTAATATCCCCAATTACACTATCAGAAGAGGAAAAGGAAATGGCAGAAGGATTGTTAAGCGCGGTGATAGGACAGGGCCCACATTGGAAGAACCTATCCATAGATGGATTTAGAACTTCCTATCTATGTCGCCCCGGATCTTTACGTACCAGAGATGGTCATTGGTTGTTACAGGTGCAACGAGAAACTCATGATATTACCTTAGAAAAATTGCCTTGGGGTTTTCATACCGTAAAGCTCCCCTGGATGACAGAAGTGTTGGTGGTAGAGTGGTTGTGAGGGGTTAGTATTTAGTATTGAGTATTGAGATGTGCGCGAGTTTTTGAGATTTAGAAATATGGATTCCGAGGGCTGAGGCTCTCGAAGCCCGGTTTATGCAGCGTATTAAGATGTGTGTGATGAGGTATTGAGTATTGAGTATTGAGTATTGAGTATTGAGTTTTTGAGATTTAGAAATATGGATTCCGAGGGCTGAGGTTCTCGAAGCCCGATTTAGCAAGAGTATTAAGATGTGTGTGATGAGGTATCGGGTATGAGGTTTTAGGATTTAGGATGGGATTAGAAAGCAACTATTCCCATCCCCAGCCCTTCCCCCGAGGGGAGGGAGTAATAAAATGGAAGAGAGACTTTAAAACTGAAGAATTGAATGAATTATAAATAAGAAATAGGAATACGAGGGCTGAGGTTCTCGAAGTCCGATTTACAAAGAAGAACCTTAATAAAGTATAAAGAAATAACAATATGGAAAAATCAGCAATCATAGAAACGATACATCACAATAGTGTTATTAGAAACACAAATAATAGTAATGCCGAAGTTTTAAAAGCCGAAGTATCCTGGTTAAGTCTCGTGTTGCAAACCCGTTTAGAACTCCATTTCCAACAAGAAACACCATATACATCCATTGAGGAATTAGTGCCACCAAATATAGTAGATAAAGAAGGCTCTTATGCCCGTTTTATCCAACAACACAAACTCAACTTTGCAGAACGATTACTGCTTATTTTGGCATTGGTTCCTCATATAAAACCAGAGGTTCTAGACATATTATTGACCAAAAACAAGTACTATAATCGTCGTTATAGCGAATTTGGAGGATTATTGTTAGAAGGGCATCTGGGCTTGATCCCTACATTTGCTATTGGAAAGTTGACAAGGCGAAAATTATATAATTATTCATATAAAAATCATCGAAAGAATGAATGTACAAGCACTGCTGAATGAAACAAAACAAAATACTGTATCTGAAAATGCTGAGGTACTCCATAGAGAGTTAGACTGGTTATATGAAATCATACACGTACGAATAGCATTACATTTTAATCAAGAAATCATTTACACATCAATATTGGAAGTTGAGCCTCCAACTATTACTGCTTATCAAACACCCTACAGTACATTCATTAAAAAAGAAGCACTTAGTTTTGAAGAGCGTTTGCTATTAATATTAGCATTAACACCGCACATACAACCTACGATATTAGATGTTTTTTCCAAAAAAGACACCGAATATAATCGACGTTTTACCGCTTTTGGAGGTGTTATTATAAAAGAACACAATGGTTTTATACCCACTGCTGAAACAGCTATGTTTTTGTTAGCAGGAGAGAATATAATAGAACGCATACGTTATCAATATCTCTTTACAAAAAACTCTAAAGTTGTACAAAAAGAAATAATTAGTATTTCAGATACTAAAAAAATAGTGCCTATTATGGCAACGATTTGGTTAGTAACACAGGCACATGCACAATATTTGATTGATGGCACTACCTACAGTCCTGAATACGGACCAGATTTTCCAGCACAACCCATAAGCACAACACTAAATTGGGAAGATTTAGTAGTGTCAAAAACATTGCGAACAGCGTTACAAGAGATTCGAGACTGGATACAATTTAGCACCACAATTTTACAAGATTTACATTTAGGAAAGCGCATAAAACCGGGGTATAAAAGCTTATTTTATGGCCCACCGGGAACAGGTAAAAGTATGGCTGCTGCTATACTAGGAAAAAGTACAGGAAAGCCAGTATATAGAATAGATTTAAGTTTGACCGTTTCAAAATACATTGGAGAAACGGAGAAAAATCTTGCCAAAGTTTTCGATTTAGCATCACAACACGACTGGATTTTATTTTTTGATGAAGCAGATTCACTATTTGGCAAACGAACACAAGTTTCTTCGGCAAATGACCGTTACGGAAATCAGGAAATCGGGTATTTATTACAACGTATTGAAGATTTTCCAGGCGTTGTAATTCTAGCATCAAATTTAAAAGATAATATCGACGATGCTTTTACACGTAGATTTCAGTCAATGATTGAATTTAAAGTTCCTGATGTATCAGAGCGTTATCAACTTTGGAAACAATCGTTTGCAAAAGAAATTCCTTTAGCTGCCGAAATAGACCTATGGTACATTGCTGAAAAATATAAACTTTCGGGAGGTATAATGATGAATGTGGTTAGAAGATGTACGCTACAAACGCTTGCCAAAAATGAGAAAACAATTACGCAAGATCGATTAGAAAATGCCATAAAATTAGAATTAATAAAAGAGGGGATTTTATTAAGTTAACCTATATATTTATATATAACTCTGTTGTGTATCGAGAATAAGAATTTTAACTTTAAAATAGTCCTCGATACACTTTTTCGTACCTCAAAAGTACTCGAACTTACAATTTAGGGCTGTTTTAGTTTTTAAATGCACAACGGGTTATAGTTATAAATTTTAATGATTTTTGAATATCATGTCTAGTAATCTCAATATCAATCGAGATTGTATTGAGAATTATCATTTAGTGATATCGAAATCAGATCATTTTACACACAAAATTTCGAGTTTTAAATACGATTAAATTCAACAATGGGACAAGGAAAAAACACTAAAGAAGAGCAATCAAAAAACGGCTCACAACGACAACCAGAAATACAAGAAATAAACGAATTTGAAGAAGAAACTCAAGAGGTAGAAGCAACAAATGAAAATACACCTGAAGAGCAAAAGGTGTATTTAGGCATAACACAAGAAGCCTCAACTCCACCAGAGGCACCAACTCCGCCAGACGCAACAGATTTACTAGGAAATAAAAAGAGTTTTTTAAATTTTGGAAGAAACAAAAAGAAAAAAAAGCCAATAGTTCAAATAGAAGGAGAGCCAGTTGCTTATTTCTACAATTGGAACAATCAGCAACAACAATTTACTAAAATACCGATAAAACTCTTTGAGGATGACCAAGTTGTGTCTTCCTGTGAAGTTATTGATCATCCTGATTTTAGTTTTATCAGAATTAGAAGAAAACTCACATTTAAAGATGGTAAAACAGCATTGATTTCAAAATCAGGTTATGTAAAGCGAGACGAGTTTACCAACGCAGAAGATTGGCCTCCATATAACCGAAGAATACATCCTGTTTACATTGATCCACATAAATTAGTAAGACCCGCAGGAAATCCTCATCCAAATCAAAAGTATAAAGAAGGAAATCGTGAGTGGTATCTAGGTTTGGCTATTTTAATGGATGCCTATAGATCTTTAGAACAAGCTGAAGAAGAAGGAGACGAAGAAGCTAAGCAAACCAGACGCGATATTGCATTAGCTGCATTACAAAACTATTCCAAAGTAGCAACCTTTACAGCTCCTGATACCTTAGCTGTCCACGATAAAAAAGAAAAAAACAAACAATTTCATAGCGATTATAGAGGAAAACAAGGCACTGCTTTTTTTAACGGAGGGGGCTATTACAGGAGTGATGGAACAAATCCAATTAATGATTCGGTAGAAGAATTACTTAGAGCAGAACTTGGCGTAAATAATAATATTGTTATAGTTAGCGATTCACTTGCACTAGAAACTGCGAAAAGAGCATTTCCTCTACTATACACTATAAAAACCGATGATAATGTAGGAATTGAAGCCATCAATATTGACAGTATACAAACCTTTGAAGAACTTATAAGTAATTTTTTTGACCAAATCATGAGAGGAATTACTGTAGCTAATCAATTCGTTATAGATATTAGTAATTATTATACATCTTTACAAGAAGCAAAAGAAGCACCAATCAATCATTCAGCGCTAGTTATTGAAGTTCAAAATAATTTAGCAGAAGTGTTAACTCGCATAGTAAAAGAGAAAACAACAAGTCAACTCGAACAAGAAACCTTATTAGAAAGCTGTTTAAGTAAAATGTATATAGCAGGTTTAATAGCTGATGCTGGCTATTATTATGCAGTAGAATTTGTCTTGAATGAAGCCGTTAGGAATAATAAAGGGTTTGAAGCTGTCTTACCAGAGCAAATAACCCCAGTGCAGCAAAAAAATAACCCTCCTGTGAGGAAGATAAAAGATCCAACGGAAAAAAAGAAAACTAAAAAAAAATTAAAGACAAAAAAAGGCATTACAGACATTCATGAGATTCCTAATCGCAAAAAAGAAGTGGATAGCGATGTCACAATGGACGATCTTCTAGGAGAGTATCCATTAATATACACAGAAAGAGAAAATACAATAGCGAGTTCAGAAGAAACCAAGATAGGTTCTGTAGCTAATTTTACAGCATTTGTTATCAATTTTTGTACGCAATTACAAGTAGGAAAGATTGTAGAAAAAGATTTTGTTTTAGATATCAGTCCATATTACAAAGCGCAAGTAAAAGAAAAGGATGAAGAAACAACATTACAAGATGTAATTACTAAAATTCAAGGTGAGTTAAGTGAAGCTTTATTTACTACAATTTATGAAGTTATAGAGATTGATACAGAAACAGATACAGAAGCAAATACAAGGAATGTATTAATAAAAAAGTGTCTGGAAAAACTAAATATATTCGCTATCGATGTTCATGAAGGAGTTCATTTTTACCTTGAATTTGATTTGGTGACCCCATTACAGTCGAAAGATGAATTTGAAGCGGAAACCTTAAATGTTAAAAATTTTAAATCAACTATTAAATCAACTTTAGGAAGTGCTGGTACAAAAATAGATCCGATGAGTGCTAAAGAAGCGAATTTAAAATTCAGTAGCTTCGAAAATGTACTAGCAGCTCAAGGCATTTCACCTGT
This sequence comes from Aquimarina sp. BL5, assembly GCF_003443675.1. NCBI lineage: Bacteria > Pseudomonadati > Bacteroidota > Flavobacteriia > Flavobacteriales > Flavobacteriaceae > Aquimarina > Aquimarina sp. BL5. The sequence goes on from NZ_CP031963.1 coordinate 3,966,070, forward strand.
AACGTTAGCTGAAGGTTTTGAAGGAAATGAATTGGTACAAATCTTAGAAATGTTTAAAGCAAAAAATGGTACTAAGGAAGCAAATACAAAAGCGAAAATCAATACTAAAAATGTAAATCTATACAATTCTTTAACTGCTTTTGTAAGCTCAACTATTTTTCAAAAGTTTAGAGCATTATCTGATAATAAAGACCATCCTCCATACGTACAGATTTATAGCAATGCTACTGCGGATCTAATAGAAGGTTTAACTAAATTACCTATTGGAGAAACCATAGACCAAGTGTTTGAACGAAAAAGAATTTCTGGTTTATTAAAAATGACCTACGTGCGTATGCACTTAGGAATTTTATCAGCAATGGTTTCTATAAACAATATGGATAGCTTTATAAATGCCATAGAACTACTTCATAATTATATTCAAATGATATTGGCTATTGTAAAACCGTATCGTCAAGATATAGATTTTCACAATGCCATGTTAGCAGCACATACAAAATCACCCATAGAAGGACTTGACTATGATATCTTGGAAAATCAGGAACGCAAACCAAAACAAGAAGAAGCAATAGTAAAAACTGTAGCGCCTACCATAGCACCAAAAAAAACAAATCATAAATCTACTATGTCGAGGTTGCTTAATATGGCTGGACTTAAGAAGAAAAAAGGAACTAAAAAAGCCATAGAAAAACCAATAAAAGAAGAAAAAGTAGCACCAAAGAAATCAGTAAAAGCGGAAGAAGTATCTCCAAATATTTATGAAGAGTTTCATACAATGATTCATCACCAACCTTCGTATATGCATTCTTTTAGTAGCACACTTTCAGGTGTGGAATTACAAAAAGGAAGTAATGTATTGAATATTTTAATACTGAAAGATAATTATTACGAAACTGTTGGGAGTAAAGGATATGCTGGACTTGTTCAAAAGTCAAAAGCGTACAAAAGTTATACTTGGGACGGAAAAAGAAAAGTTCCTGAATCTGAGGAGAAATTTGATATATATGCTTGTGATTTCCACCACAACATCTCGGCTACAAGAAAAGAATATGCTACCGAAAATCTTATAGCTCAAGTAAATCAGTTATATGCAGAAGAGAAAGTTGCAGATAAATTTACGGTGTCTATTGATTGTACAATAGATTATGTTCGGTCTAAAGAAGTTTATGATTTTTTAGTATCTCAGAAAGAACGCATACAAAGTGGTGCCTTAAATGTGGTCTTAAATAGAAGTTCTCAAAAATTTGATATGTTGGGGCTAGATAATTATTATGGTGGTTTTAGTGTAACCATTAACAATCAAGATGATTACCAAGAGTTTAATGAGCGTATTTTAAAGCAAGAAGGCCATGCAACAGGATTAACCCACCAAGGACTTACACATGTAGCTACACATGGAAGTCACCATCAAGAACGATATAGGCAAGCATTGATGAGAAGTACAAATCGTTTTTATAATAAATTGGCTGCTGCAGGTTTACACGAAAAAAGTACTATTAAGGAAAACATATACATTGCAAAAAATAGCGACCCAAATGCTGTTTTTATAGACATTAGAACAGATCAAATAGATCCAGAGAATAAGCAAAGTAATCGTTATATGTTACGAATTAAAAAATGGGCCGAAAACCATAATAAAGGATTAGGGCAAAGAGCAAGTTTTGGATTTCCATATACCAATATTTCGTTTATTCCTGGTCCTGGTGGTCGAGTTCGCATAAATCCTGGGTTAGAAAGTGAACGAGAGATTGATGAGTATGCTAATTTTCTGATTGTACTCCGAGAATTGATTGATGAGGACGCTTCCTATGCAACTCGGGGCGATGATAAATTTTTAGAGTTTGTAAATGATAAAATTAATGAACGTACAAAACAAGAGAAAAAAACACTAAACGATTTACCAGCAAATTTTGAGCTCCCATTACATCTATTAAATGACTTTCAAAAAGGATTTTTAGCTTCTGAAGTTATGAATCTTACTAGTAAAAAAATAAAAATTGCGGCTTACGATTATAGGCAAATCATTGGTAAAGCAATAAACGAAAATGATGATGAAACGTTACGTCAGTTTGTAATTAAAAGAACCTTAAATACATTTACGATTGTTAGTAAAGGTCAGAGAAAAAATGAGTTACGAATTTTACAAGCACAAAAAAATACTACAAATACATCAAAGTCCACAGTAATTGATTTTTTTAAGCAAAAAATGCCTGAAAAGCTTCAACCTAAAAAAGGTAAAACGGTGAATAGCATTGTACATTTAATGAGAAATCATATCGCCGAAAGTAAACCAACAAAAGAAGCACCTAAGGCATCGTATGAAACCGAGTCACAGCGAAAAATGAATAAAGAAGCTATTGCAAGAATGTTAAATAACGAAAATATTAATGAAGCTCCAAAAGAGAAAATACAGGATGCCGAAAGTCCGTGGTTATTTGAAGATAATAAAGGAAAAGGCGATTGTTTGTTTTATGCTTTGGGAAGAACTAATAGTGCACCCGCAGCTTTTAAATTACGTCAAGATATTGTAAGTTACCAAGAAGCGCAGGGGCTTATTAAACATGGTTATGTGGACAACCAAATAGGAAGAATGTTAAGAAGTAGTAATAGTCAAGGTTTACGAAATCTAGCTAGGGATGTAGATGGGAGAGAAGGAATTCCAGTAGCCGCATATTATCTTTTAATGCGACAAGAAGGAATTTGGGGTGGATTGGAAGAGATCAAGGCATTTTCGGCAATGAAAGACCAAACTATATACCTTGTTCAAGATAACGGAAGGATAAATCGTATTAATGGAGCCACTGTTACAAGGACGGATACTTTGCCTGATACTGCTTTTGAACCTGAAAATTTAGTGTTGCATCAATCGGCTTCACACTTTAAAATTATAATTGCTAGGAGAGAGAAGTAGTAGAGGATAACGTACCTGTAACAAAGAAATTATAGTATTATTTTTATGTAAAATAAGCAATCACCTGATCTTTCAGATTTACACTTTCTAATTATAAAGGTGTAATGAAACTAAAAGTTTTCAATCATTGAATTTTTAACCATTCAATTTAACAAGTATGAAAGTAACCTGCTCTGCGAAGTTTGGAACTTCGTAGCGTTAACAGTGAGAAGGTGTGTATAGAAAAGGACATGTGTAGTGTGGCGAAGTCACAGACATTCGCAGAGCACAAGCAAAAAATAACAATCAACTTCGACGATCACCTTTGGTAATCAAGTCTTATAGAACTGCTTCGAAGTATTGTTTTAATCCTTCGGAATAGTTCGTTAACGCTTCGAAATGGTAATCAAAGGGGGTAAGCAGGATTTCTACGACCCATATATGTATCAAAATATGGCGTGTTATAAGCTAAGTATCAGATCAATGCTCTGTAAAATGTAGCATATTAAATTTCCAATCCCTACTTACCCTTATTGGTTGATTTACAAAAGATATAGTTCCTCTCCTTCCAAAGGATAGGTTAGGAGAGGATGTTCAGACCTGTCAGGTTTTTAAAACCTGACAGGTCTAGATCATTAGTTTGTCGCAAAATTCCCTTGATTTGCCGTTTTTGTTATAACTATAAGATATGTTCTCTTTATACATTTGAAAAAAGTATAAATAACACAATTATGGAAGATAAAAAATCAATGTATTCGCTTAGAAAAACAATAGGGATCCTTGGGTTAGCATTACCTATACTGCTCTTAGTAACACATCAGGAATTACTCTCTAGTATGAGTCATTATTATTATACATCAGGTGGGGTATTTTTTATTTTAATCCTTTCGGCCTTTGGCTTGTTTCTTATAAATTATAGAGGATACCCAAAACAAGAAGGAGAGTTGATGAGTGATCGTTTGATCACTACTATTGCCGGAATATGTATTCTTGTTACTGCATTGATTCCTACCAAATCAGAAAACCCATTAGGCACTTTGTTTTTTACAGATGCTCCGTATCTATTTGGTCACGCATCTAATGGACTTCTGGGAGCAATTCACTTGCTAAGCGCGGCTTCATTTTTCTTTTTGCTAGGGTATATGAGTTTTTTCAAATTTGTTTTAAATCACGATGCATCTTCTTCTAGAAACAGATTGTTCCGCAGAAGTGGTATTATCGTTTGGGCATCTGTAGGTGCGTTGGTATTGATTTTTGTTTTGGAAGCAATGCTAGGGATAAATTTTGACACCATACTTCCTGCCTACACCTTTTGGTTAGAGTGGGTAGCGTTATATGCATTTGCAGTAGCCTGGCTAGTAAAAGGTAGAATTCATAAAGATTTTGAAAATATGATGAAGACCTTTAATCAAGAAAAAAGTATAGAGAAGCGTTAGTATATTGTACCTTGAAAGTCCCAGTATGACAGCTCACCCTTCGAGAGACCTCAGGGTTCGAAAAATACGGACTGAGGCATTGGAAAAATGCGTGCTGAGGTTCTCGAAGCCCAACAGATCTTCGACACCTGTCCGCCTTTGGAGGAGGCTCAGACTGATAATCCAAAAACTTTAATGGAACTAAATTGTAGAATACTGTTAAAATATTGATTCTTGAATATAAGAAGAAGTGTCGCAATTTTCCCTGTATTTGGCGGTTTTGAGATAGTATAGAGATACGACTAGCGGTACCTTTGATATCATTATAATCACAAATTAAATAAGGTATGAAGGCAACTAGTATAGCAAATCATGAGAATACTTTTTTTGAAACAGGAAGAGACTCAGACGGAAAAGAATTTGTATTAACTCCAAATACGGTTCCAATTAAAGGAACTAACGAGTCCATGCCTTATATAAGTTGTAGGCAAAAAAATGGAGATACTTCATTTTATGAGCAAGAGAAAAACACAAAAACACAGATTGTACTGCATTATACCGCGGGCTATTTAAAAGGAGACGTGGCGGCTTTGTCCAAGCCTAATTATCGGGTATCAGTACCTTTTATCATTGCCAGAAATGGTACTATTCTTAATATGTGGTCTTCTGCCTATTGGGCATATCACTTAGGTTCTGGAGCCGTAGGAGGAAACACTAATGGTGCCAAGAGGACTATAGCGATAGAAATGTCTAATATTGGATTTCTGAAAAGAATTGGAGACCAGCTAGTTACTGTATATAGTGATACAGACGTATACTGCCATATGAATGAAACACGATTTTATACCAAGCTAGACATACCGTATAGAGGTGAACAATATTATGCCAGATATACGATCAGACAATATAAAAGCTTGGCTTTATTACTTCGGTATTTAACTGCAGAATATAAAATACCTGCAGTATTCCTGCCAGAGGATAAACGATATGATATAGTGGCAGAAAATGAGTTAGTCAATTTTAAAGGGATTACATCTCACGTAAATTATCGATCTTCTGGAAAATGGGATATAGGGCCCGCATTTGATTGGCAAAAAGTTATGGAAGAGCTTTAATAATTAAAGTAAAGAGTCGGTAAATTACTCTAATATGTCGGATTTGTAATAGTCCGATACCCATTTCGAAATATATCTTTACTATTCAATATGATAGACCAACAATATTAAATATGATTACTCATGAAAAAAATAATTATAAAAACGGTAATAGTTTTCATACTGGTTCTTATAAGCGGGTGTGCAAGCTATGGTCCAAAAGATAATAGCCTCGCAATAGTTTTGTCAAACACACAACAAGCCTTGGCTAGTATTGGAGAAAAAATAGTTGCAGATGGAGATAAGGAACTTGTCAGTGCCTATGATACCTTAGAAAAAAAGCGATCAGAATTATTTCCGGTTTTAGAAAAGTGTAATGAAAAGTATGCACTTGCTCCTGAATATATAACCACATTAAAAGAAATAGAGAAAACAGTAAGTCGAGTGAACAAAGAGTTTACAACAACTTCAGATAAGGCATTTATCTTAGGTGCAATTTATAAAGACTATGATGCTAAATTACAAACGATTAAGAATACAGCAGCTAATAATGCTACTACAAAAATTAAAGTAACGGTAAATTCTAATGAAGAAGAAGGTTTTTTTGTTTTCGGGAAATTGTCCTACGAGCAGGGACAGGATATTAAAAGGTTTCGGTTTAACCAACCTACTCAAAATGCTATTCAGGATTTTGTACCTGGGTATTATCTTTTTTGGTTAGAAAAAGAAGATCGTGTAGGAGAACCAGAACTGCATTTAATTATGAGTAATAGCGGTGAAGAGGAAAAACAATTGGTACTAAAAGCTCCAAAATAACGAAACAATGTTGGTTAATAAATTTAAAGAAGTCTGGAAAGAGATCACACTGCTTAGCACTTGGATAGCATCTGTTGCGGGGGCTTTTATAATCCCTTTACCTTCTTGGTATGCATCCGATGACAATACCACTTTCTTAATGAAGTTCGGGGTATTTATTGCTACTGCCCTCGCGGGATTCCTGATTTTATACTCCTTAAAAAATAAAGTCATCAGTGTATGGATGCGTTTATCTATTAATTTCATCGTGATTTTTGTAGGAACTTATGCGGCATATCATCTTGCACGAGAAAGCAAAACATTACCATATCTGGATAAAGATATTGTGATTGGTAATGAGTTAATAGAAACAAATCCTTTCGAAGCATTTAAAGATTCTCATGGTTTTTTACCAGCTAGAAATGAGCAAATGATGATTATTCTTGGCGATCCAGAAAAAGCTTGGACCAAAGAAAGTATTGCATCTAATAGGATACAGCTGATAGTACTTTTATTTTTATGTTATTTATTATCGGCAGGTTTTATCATTTCGTTCTGTAACCTGATGATACTCTATAAAGATAAGTATACGATTAAAGTAGAAAAAAAATAATGTGATGCTCGTTTTCATTTAGACATTTTTTTTGAACCAAAATTCTGTAAATTCTCAAATTTCGACTTTAGAGAAATCCATCGAGCGTAGAATTGTTGGTTAAAAAGTATTCTCGGTATGCTATTTTGTGAGCAGGTGAGTATTTTGTCTTCAGTTAGCTCCGACACAACAGTCTTTTAGATTATTACTGAAATATTTTATACTTTTTCTTCATAGTTTTCCTAAATATTAAATTGATTATAGTATTAAAAAATATCGCATCGATTTGTAACCATTCTTCAAATTAATTGAAATTTAAAGGTCAGTAAGACCTACTATAGCAGTAAGTTTTTTAAGCTTCTCATATTTACATAGTACCGATTTAAGATCTAACCGTCCTGAAATTTATCAATAAAGTTGAAACACAATTACGTACTTATAAAAACGTCTTTTTTGGCTTAACAATCTTAGTTTTTATACACTGTTTTTTCGGTTTTTCCATAACAGAACCTTGGGGTAGTTATACTTTTGACCAACAAATGAAAGATTGAGGTTTTATTCGTTTTTAGGGATAAAATTTTGTGTTCTTTTCATCGTCAATTTTTCACTCTCAAGGCTTTTTTTTCCTTCTCGCCAGATTTGTTTTGTCACGCAGTCCTCATCTAGCATAGTTTAGCCAAAAAATTAATTAAACTTAACATCTTACATTATGAAAACGATTTTAAAATTAAAAGTGCTTTTTATACCAGCTATAAACTTCATAAAAGAATTTCCTACAGCGGTCAGTTATGCGCAACATAGATAACATATATAAAAAAGCTAATTCCTTATATAACATAGATTAAAAACACAACTTCGGATAAAGTAAATTAACAACTACTGTTTTAGCGTAAAATGTCGGGATTTTACCAGTATTATGCGGTTATGTGATATCTGATTTACAAGGTTACCAATACTTTTGACTCGGAAGAAAAAGGGTAGTGTGTTTGTGACGGCTTTAGGTAATAAGTTTTTTATCACCCAAGCTTTTTCTTCTACAATAACAATTTTTTTACGGTTCACTTATCTTTTCTATTAGGTGTTATGAATTCAAAATTATAAACAAAAAAAGTAAATTTTAAAAAAAGTAAAAATGAAAACAAAATTACTCATGCTTATTGCATTGTTATCTGCTGCAGTAAGCTTTTCACAAACATTTACCATAGACAATATCAATTATGAAGTGATTGATGTTAATTTGAATACGGTCAGTGCGATAGGCGGATCTTCCTTACCAAGTAATTTAATAATTCCTGAAACAGTTACTGATCCGAATACAAGTATTTCTTATACAGTTACTACCATTGGTAGAGAAGCTTTTAGAAATAAAGGATTAGCCAGTGTTATTCTGCCTCAAACCCTGACAACGCTTGAGTTTCGGGCATTTAGGGATAACAGCGGAATCACTAGCATTACCATACCGATAAATGTAACTTCTATAGGGAATGAATCTTTTTTAAATAATTCGTTGACCGAAGTGATTTCTGAAAACAGTACTCCTCCTTCCATAGCAAGAGGAACTTTTGGAGATAGAAGCCAAATCAGCTTATTTGTTCCAACTGGTACTGAAGTTGCCTATAATGATGCTTCTTGGACTGGTTTCTCTGAAGTGAATGGAATGCTTCCTGTTAACAGCAACTTTTTTGTAAACAACTTAAATTATAGGGTAACTTCTTCAAGTCCAAGTACTGTAGAGATAATAGGTGGAGTTGTTACTGACGAATTAATAATCCCCGATAGTGTAGTAGCACCTGATGGTTTTAGCTACACTGTTACTACTATTGGTGGAAATGCTTTTAGAGATAAAGGGCTGACAGATGTTACGATTCCCAATAGTGTTACTTCTATTGGAAATGATGCTTTTTTCATAAACCAGCTAACAGCGGTTATAATTCCCAATAGTGTTACTTCTCTTGGAGAAGGATCTTTTGCTCGTAATGCATTGACAAGTATTACTATTTCCACAAATGTTACTGCTCTTGAAAGAGCTGTTTTCAGAAATAATAATCTAAGTACATTTGTCATTCCAAACAATATCACTGTTATTGGAAATGATGTTTTTAGGGATAATCAATTAACTAGCGTTATAATTCCGGATAGTGTTATATCAATTGGTAATAGTACTTTTCAAGGCAATCAATTAACCGTAATTATTTCGGAGGGCATTTCTCCTGCTACCATCACTAGTAGTAGTTTTGAAAATCGGAGTGGTATAAATTTATTCATACCAGATAATACATTTACCTCTTATGAAAATGCAGGTTGGACAGGTTTTAGATCTGTTTCAAGGATTACACCCTCTGCAGTATGTCAGGATATCACAGTACAGTTAGATGCTAATGGTCAAGTCTCTATTATGGGAACGGATGTAGATGCAGAATCTGCGGACAATGCAGGTATTGAATCAATAACAGTTACACCATCCAATTTTGATTGCTCTAATATAGGGAACAACGAAGTTACTTTAACATTGACTAATGTGATCGGAAATACATCTAGCTGCACTGCAATTGTAACTGTAGAAGATGGGGTTCCTCCTGTGGTTCAATGTAGAGATATTACAGTGCAACTAGATAGCAATGGTGAAGCTTTTATCACAATCGTTGATATTGAGGCAGAAAGTATAGATAATTGTGCTATAGCTAGTAAAAGTATTAATCAGGACGCTTTTAGTACAGCAGATGTTGGAGAAAATGAGGTGACATTTACTGCGATAGATCAAAATGGAAATTCTGCTTCTTGTATTGCTACGGTGACTGTAGTTGCAAACGATTTTCCTGTTGCGTTATGTCAGGATGCCACAGTACAATTAGATGCCACAGGTCTGGTCACAATTGCAGAAGGGGATATAGATGCAGGATCTACCGATATTATAGGTATTGCCTCTATCACAGTTACACCCAATAATTTTGATTGTTCAAATATTGGTAGTAACGAGGTTACGCTGACCATAACAAATACTCGTGGGAATTCTTCTAGTTGTATTGCCATCGTTACTGTTGAAGATACAACTGCTCCTGCTATCACCTGTCCGGCAGATGTTGTTCAGGATTGCGGAGGCATTATTTCATATACGCTACCTACTTTTTCTGAAGATATTTGTGGGCTTATAGAAGTTCCTACTGCTGTTGACGGTTTTGGGCTATTGGGGACTTTTGAGAACAGTACGTATTTTATCTCTAATCTACCAATAAGTGGAGAGCAAGCTTTTGCAGAGGTTCAAGAAAAAGGATATGAAATAGTTACCATCAATAATCAAAAAGAAAATGATTTTATTAGATCGCAAGTTGCTCCTTTGGGAGTATCAACTGTACTTATAGGGTATAACGATCTTACTACTGAAGGAGTATTTGAATGGCAAAGTGGTCAGCCCGCAACCTTCACCAATTTTAATGCTGGAGAACCTAATGATGTTGGCGGAGAAGATATGGTAGTACTGATTTCAGATACAGGGTTATGGAATGATATATCACGCGAAAATAGTAGACTTTATATTATTGAATTTCATAACTATGATTCGAGAGAACCTATACAAGTCTCGGGAATTCCTTCCGGAGGATTTTTTACCAGTGGTACTACGGTCAATACGTTCTATATAGAAGATAAAGCAGGAAATGGGATCACCTGTTCTTTTAATGTTACTATTAACGACGTAACAGGTCCAAGTTTAACCTGCGCTGAAGCAATTACTTTCGAGTCAGAACCAGATATATGTGAAGCCAATGTAAGTGTACCGATACCTACTTTTGATGATGATTGTGGTAGAGCATTAGTACCAGATACGTTTAATGTTCCCTATATCTTCAATACTACCACAGAAGAATTAGAAGATACACCTGGGATCTTAAAAAATCTAAGTTCAAGTGATACAGATGTATTGTTAGAGCTCACTTTTAGTGGAGACCATAACGGTTTAAGTGAAAGTTTTGTATTATTAGGACCCGATAGTTCTATTATTTTTAGCGGTTCAGGTTTTGGTCCGGTATGTGTGGTGGTAAACGAACATATTACTATACCGCAGAGTACCTGGAATTCTTGGATTACTGCATTTGGAAGCGACTTGGTATTCACCCTTCAAAATAATAGTGAAGTTGATAACGATCAATGTGATAGTAGTCCCAATAATTTTTACAGATTGCGTTTGCCTCAGTTTGGAGATATTACACTTTCTAATGATTTTACAGGAACATCAGATGCTACTGCCATATATCCAGTAGGGACCACTACGGTTACCTGGACTGCAGTAGACTTGTCAGGTAATAGTACTACATGTACACAGACTATTACTGTAAATGATACAGAAATTCCTAATCCTGTATGCCAGAATATAACAGTACGTTTGGATGACACAGGGCAGGCAATAATTACAGCCCAGGACATTGATGGAGGGAGTACAGATAATTGCGCAATTGATACCGTATCGGTTAGTCAGGATACGTTCACAGCTGATAATTTAGGAGATAACGAAGTGACTTTAACAGTCGTGGATGAAAATGGTAATGAAGCCACCTGTACTGCCATCGTAACCGTGATCAATGATGATTTCCCAATTGCAATATGCCAGGATATTACCGTGCAGTTAGATGAAAACGGTTCAGTTAACGTAACAGCCCAGGATGTAGATGGTGGTTCTTCTGATGCGACAGGTATTGATACTTTGTCAATTAGTCAAAGTAGTTTTGATTGTTCCAATATTGGAGAAAATACTGTGACATTAACGGTTACCAATACCCTAGGAAACTCTATAAGTTGTGAAGCAATAGTAACAGTAGAAGACAGTATACTTCCGATAATTACGTGTCTGGTAGATATTACGATTCCTAATGAAACTGACCTATGTGAGGCTGAAGTTACAATACCTCTATTGACAGATGTAATTGATAATTGTGGTGGCTCAACAATAATGCCTGATACAGGAATTATACCTTATCTTTTTGATGACGACGGAGATTTGATAGATACTCCGAGTGTTTTACCCGGAGTTACTTCTGCAACAGAAGATGTCCTTTTGCAATTAAATTTTAGCGGTGACCATGATCAGTCGAACGAAAACTTTACTTTATTAGGACCGGATAGTTCAGTTGTTTTTAGCGATACTGGTTTTAACCCCGTATGTGTGGAAATAAACGAACGTATTACCATACCCCAAGACACTTGGAATGATTGGGTAACTATTTTTGGCAATGATCTGAGTTTTACCCTTCAAAATAATCTAGAAGTTGACAAGAATCTGTGCAATAGTGGTTCCGTTAATTTCTTTAGACTTCGTTTGCCACAGTTTGGAAATGTAAGTGTGTTCAATGATTATACTAGGAGCGCAGATGCATCGGGTATTTATCCTGTAGGAACTACTGAAGTTACTTGGAGTGTTGAAGACACTTCTGGAAACATAGCTACCTGCTTACAAACGATTATTGTCAACAGTGAAGGTGTCGCTCCAGAAGCTATATGTACAGATATCACTGTCCAGTTAGATGAAAATGATACAATAACTATAACTGCGGCAGATATTGATGGTGGGAGTGTTGCTAATTGTAGTATAGCAAGTCTCGAGGTAACTCCTAATACTTTTGGGCTGACAGAAATAGGAGAAAATACGGTGGTACTTACCGTAACAGACCAAAGCGGAAATGTAGCTACCTGTAATAGTATTGTCACTGTAGTTCCTAATGATTTTGTAGTAGCAGCTTGTAAGGATATTACCATCAGTTTGGACCAAAATGGGCAAGCTACCATTACAGGAGAAGATGTTTTTGGTGGTAATATTGATGACACGAATACGGCTACGTTTGATGTTATACCTAATAGTTTTGATAGTTCTAATATTGGTGCTAATGTAGTAACACTTACGGTGTCCAATACAGATGGCAGTACCTCTTCTTGCGACGCTATAGTGAATGTAATAGATGCTGCTATACCAACTGTGGTATGTCAGGATATTACAGTTCAATTAGATGCAAATGGGCAAGTGGTTGTCTCTGCAACAGAGATTGATGGCGGATCTTCTGATGTATTTGGTATTGGATCATTATCCATAGGTTCTTCTGTGGTAGAACCAGCAACTTTGCCCGGACTTTATGCATTAGATCGTTCTTCTACCAATAACCTGGCACGCTATAACTACGATCCATCGACCGATGCAATAGCTATCGTAGATAATCCTTATGGGGAAACTTCGCTGGAAAATACAATTCATATGGATTTTAACCCAATAGATGGTCAGGTATATCTTATTGCTGATTCTCCGACTACTGATAACAGGGCATTATTTCTATATGACTTGGAGACAAACACTCTTGGAGCCGAATTAGGTGATATTAATGCAGCGAATGGGAATCCAAGAGCAAATTCTATGGTATTTGCACCTGATGGCAAACTATATGTTTCTTTTGGAAATGGTGCAATCAATGTTCTTAATGTAAATACAATGACCACAACTGCATTGGCTTCCGCTCCGAAAAATGGAGGAGGTATTGGTCTTGGATATGATTATGATACGGATCGCCTTATCTATACAAGTTTGAATGAGGATGAATCACTAGTAGATCTTTATGAAATTGATACCACAAATGGTGATGTAACTTTGTTATTTTCTTTTGTACAGGGAATTACAGGTTGCGGAGGAACTGCACAAGCTTTAGAATATGTCGGAAATGGAAAGTTTGTGGTAAGTACTACTTTTGGTTGTTCAGAAATCTATACAATTGATATAAATGCACAAGTGGTTGCACCAGTATTAAGCCCAGATAGGTTTACGGGTGATATTAAGTCCTTACTATACATATCAGTAAACGAATCTTCGAGACCTGGATCATCGATTACGTTTGACTGTGCTGATATTGGCAGCAATGAAGTAGCGCTAACGATAACTGATAGTAATGGTAATGTTGCTTCTTGTTTTGCAACCATAACGGTAGAAGACATTCCAGCACCACAAATCAGTTGTCCTGTAGACCAAACTGTGGTATCAGATGAAGGAAGCGATACGTATTCTTTACCGGATTACTTTGCTTCTGGAGAAGCATTAGCTACAGGTACTTGTGCCAATCCATTGGTAACTTTTACTCAAAATCCAATAGCAGGTACCTTGCTTGATTCTGGAGTTACTATAGTCACTCTTTGTGCGGCAGATGCTTTTGGAAATGAGATTTGCTGTAGTTTTGAAATCACTGTAGATACCACATTGAGTACTGAGGATCTGGAGCAATTAGGAAGCATAAGCATGTACCCTAATCCGGCAAGTGATGTAGTACATTTTTCTAATCCGGCTGGAGTAGTGTTAAACAACATTTCGGTATATGATATGAATGGAAGGTTAATCATTTCTGATCAAAAAAGTGTATCAGAAAGTGATGTGTCCTTAGATATTTCTAGGTTAGAAAGCGGATCTTATTTTGTAATTATAGAAGGAAAGCAAGGTAGTATTACTAAGCAATTGATAAGAAAATAGAATCTCTTAGTAGTTATAAATTAGTATACTAAGTTATGAAGTGTTAATCAAGTAATTCTTGATTGAAATGGGGGATGAAGTCCTGAGCGTAATGCTCAGGGCTTTTTTGTTTTCATTAAAATAGCTAAGAAATTTATTGTAGTTGATAATAGTGACTAAGAGTAAAAATTTTACTAATTGATTGTCGGGTTTTTATCAATATTATGCGGTTTTGTAATAGCATAATTAATGGGTTTTCTATACTTTTAATGCCCAAAGGAAAAGAGATTGTTACCTCTTATTTAGAAAATAAAATATACTTACCAATGTTCAATTTTATAACGGGAGCTAGTATAAAAGGTTATTAGATAATTTTGATTGAGACGAGGATATGAAAAATATAAATATCAGTACGGTATTACAGATAGTAGCATTAGTTTTTCTAATTATTATCGGTTATTTGACCTTTAATAGTAGTGAAAACTGGAAAATTATTACATCAGAATTAGAGAAAGCAAACAAAGAGCTTGAGATATCAAAAGATACCTTGGCAATCACAAAAGATCTTTTGAAAAATGCAAGGTTAGAATTTCAACAAATGAAAATCCAAAAGGATTTGATGATCCATGAGCGTGATTCATTGCTTTTTTCATTTAAAAGGAAGAATGCTAAAGATTGGGATGAATTGCAGAATATTAAAGATTCTATACAATTAACGAATGATCAATTAGCAAAAGAGCGCACGTTATTAGATGGTCTCTTTGGTTTAAATCAATAGAAGTTTTATTAAAAATAAATTTTAAAACATGAAAAAAATAGTACTTACATTATTGATATTCTCGGTATGCAAAGTTTTTTGTCAGGAAATTGACTCATTAAAAGTAATAGAAATTCAGGAATCTTATGCTAATCGCTTGGGAGAACCATTTTCGGTAAAAAAGGATAGCTTATATATTTTTAGAACACCAGATGTTTTTCTGGTGAATAAGAAATCTTTTTTAGCTATTAAAAATGTGTATCAGAGTACGATTGATCAAGATAAAATGACTAAAGAGTTGGTAGAAAAATACACTCAAACTTTGCGAAGAAATATCGATCTGGAGCGCCAATTAAACATCAACTTTACTAAAAGTGATAGTCTCGATCAGATCGTATATCAAAAAACTCAAGCGACTTTAAGCAATACGCACAAAGCCTTGGATTATACGATTAACAGCCTAGATAAAGCAACCAATAGTTTAGAATTGGTTGAAAAAGCTACTAAACGACAAAGAAGAAAGACCGTTTTTGAAAAAATATTGATAGGTGTTGCCGGAGTTGGAGCTGGAGTTTTATTGGGAGTTTCACTTTAAGTAAGAATCAGATAAAAATGAATTAAGAATACATTTTTATTAAATTAATAGAAGGTTTATTAATAGGTTTTCAAAACCCTTTGTGTTATAAAGGTTTTAACAGTTATTACAGGTTAGATTAAAAAAAGGATGAGTAGTTTTATGACTATAAAAGTCACTTTTTCCTGTAATCCCTGTTGTTAATGAATTTTATTAAAACCTCTTTACCTCTGTTAGAACGATATTTATGCGGTAAAAAGTTGGTTTTTTGTGCAGTTTTTGGGATCTTTTTTATAATAGATAGTTCCTTTGCAATACAGAAAACTAAAAGAATAGATAGTTTAGAACAAAAATTAAAAGCACATACCAAAGAAGATACTACCAAAGTCAATCTTCTTAATGCAATTGGGTATGAGTATTGGATTGTAGATGCTAATAAATCTTTATACTTTGGCTCTAAAGCGCTACAATTATCAGAAGAACTAGGCAATAAAAAAGGCATAGCCAGAGCTTATCGAATAGTTGGTGTAGCTCATTGGGCACAAGGAGATCTAACGATGGCTTTGCAATACCTCAATAATTCAAACAAAGTATACCAAGATATACAAGATAAAAAAGGATTAGCTAATACCAGACTCAATATAGGGATGGTCTACGCAGATCTTAAAGAGTATACAAAAGCATTGCATTATTATGAACAAGCGATTAATGAATTTACAGCACTAGGATTAAAAGGAAGGATTGCGACTACTTTTACCAAAATAGGCACCATGCTTATTGAAGAGCATAAAGATGAAGAAGCATTACGGTATTTATCCGATGCACTAAAAATGCATAGGGATAATAATTTTACTTATGGTATTGCAGAAGCACATAACAAACTTGGGATATTATATCTTCATAAAAACGAAATAGAACAAGCGTATTACCATATCAAAAAATCTAAAGAGTTAGGAAGTAAAGTAAATGATATTGATGGGTTAACAAATAATCTTATTATTAACGGTAAAATTCTAAGACTTTCTGGTAAACTCGATGAGGCAGCTGTTGAGGTAGATAAAGGTTTACAACTGGCAAAAGAAAATAACCTTAAGAAATACGAGTTGTTCGCCTATGACGAATTGAAAGAACTTAGAAAACAACAAGCTAAACCTGAGGAAGCGTATGTTTTTTATGATAAATATCTTTTTCTTAGAGATTCTCTTTTCAATCTAGAAAAATCAAAACAAATTGCCTATTTGGAATTTGAAAATGAGTTAGAAAAGAAAGATAAAGAATTGATAATGCTTAAGGCGGAAGAAAAAAAAGATGATCTTATTCAACTCATTTTGATGCTTAGTGTTATTATTATATCGATTTGTGGGCTTATGATTTACGTCATTTCCAGACAACGAGCTAAAAAAAGTAATGAATTGGCATCTAAAACTAGAGAATTATTAGAAGCGGCTCATACCCTCACACAAAAAGAACTGGAAAATTCTGAACTAAAGCAACGAGAATTAAGACAACAATTGGATTTTAAGAACAAAGAGCTCAGTTCATATACGCTCAATTTTATAAAGAAGAATGAAATCATAGAGAGAATACAGCAAACCATCCAAAATATTAAAAAGTCTTCCTCTATAGAAAAAAGAAAATTAATTGCTGATCTTAATAAAATAGTACGTACCAACCTGAGTATTGATAAAGATTGGGATGATTTCAGCAGATTTTTTGAAGATGCACATCAGGGATTCTACACAAAGTTAAAATCACAACACGAAGATCTAAGTACCAATGATTTAAGAATTTGTTCTTTGATAATGCTTAACCTCAATGTTAAAGAAATGGCAGGTATTCTCGGGATATCTCCCGATAGTGCTCGAACCGCAAGATATCGCCTTAGGAAAAAGCTAAAATTGACTCCAGAGCAGGAAATTTTCACATATTTAGTAAAAATCGAACAAGAAAAAGAGTGGATGTAGAGGTTTGTTTGATCTTTACTGAAATAAAAAATTAAATAATTGATTTTCAGTTGTTTAGTTTTGTTTGTCTACATTTTGTACATCTGTTTTTAACACTTTAAACTTTAAAGTATACACATTGTAGGTATCGTTTTTATTGGGATAGCTAGGGCTTTCTCTAGTTTTACAATCGGTAGGCTTCTCTGCCTTTTTGTATTTACCTTTTAACTGAAATGATATGACAAAACCAAAGACTACATATACCAAATGCGGAGATATCAATATAGCATATCAGGTATTTGGTTCAGGATCGGTAGACCTAGTATATATTCCGGGATGGGTATCCAATATTGATTGGATGTGGTCGTGTCCGGAATTAGTTAGTTTTTTCGAGGAGCTGGGTAAATTTGCTAGAGTGATTCTTTTTGATAAAAGGGGGACAGGACTTTCTGATCGAGTTGTAGAATTCGCTACTCTCGAAGAGCGAATGGAAGATATTACAGCGGTTATGGATGCTGTGGGTTCTGAAAAAGCAGTTCTTTTTGGACATTCCGAGGGTGGAAGTGTCTCAGCGTTATTTAGTGCAACTTATCCTGATCGTGTTATTTCTTTAATCACCTTCGGTATTTTTGCAAAGAGGAAGTATTCTAAAGACTACCCTTGGGCACCAACCGATCAGGAGCGTCAGGTGGTTTATGATATGATTGAGAATGATTGGGGCAGTGGAGATATGAATTTAGCATCATTGGCGCCTTCTAAAGTAAAAGATCAAGCTTTTATGGATTGGTTAGCTAGTTACTTCCGCTCGGGTGCTAGTCCCACTTCAGCTTTGAAATTGACAAAAATGAATACTCAGGTTGATATCATAGATATTCTGGGATCTATAAAAGTACCTACTTTGTTATTACAACGTACAGATGATATTGATGTAAAAATCCAGGAAGGGCAATTTATTGCAGAGCGTATCCCAGGATCAAGGTTTTTAGAACTAGAAGGAAGCGATCATCTATTTTGGGTAGGAGATACTGATGTTATTTTAGAAGCTATGAAGGCTTTCATAAACGATATAGAGCCAGCACCGGTTTATGAGAAAAAACTATTTACAGTAATGGTTGGGCATATTATTGCTTCTGATAATCATAGTTCCAAAAATCAAGAACTTATTAAAGAAAATTTACGTCAGCATCATGGAAAAATTATTGACTATACTTCACAAACATTTACAGCAACCTTTGAGGGGCCTAGTAAGGCGGTAAATTGCGGTTCTGATTTGGTAAAATTGATGAGAGTTAATGACACCTCGATATCCCTTGGGATAGATATCAAAGAGTGTAACGTGCAACATTGTATTTGTGAACAAACAGGAGATTTTGAAGAAACTATATTCCAAAAACCGGCACCTTACCGAATTATTCTCACGCAAACTGTTAAGAATTTATTGCTTGGATCTGGGGTAAGTTTGGCTCCACACAAAACGAGGTTCAAAACAGAATCCGGAGAATCTATATCCTTGTATACTGTTGTCGACAATCTAAAACCGGATAAACTCCAAAATTCAAATCAACATATCCTGTCAAAGCATAATTCTTTTTTAGAAAAGGTACTTCAGAATATTCATAATCATTTAAGTAACGACTGTTTTGGTGTTACCACTCTTTGTATGGAAATCGGTGTAAGTGAGCGACAATTACAACGTAAGCTTAAAGCAATCACCAACAAATCACCTAATCAACTCATTTCTTCAGTTCGATTACATTACGCCAAGGAATTACTCTTGGATCAACAAAATACCGTAGCCGAAATAGCTTTTCAAACAGGGTTTTCTAGTCCTTCTTATTTCTCTAAATGCTTTAAAAGGGAATTTGCAATGAGCCCATCAGAGCTTGTGAATTAGGAAAATGATAAGTAGTCTATAACTGTATAAGTTAATTATTTAATGACGTTCAATGTGGAAAACACAAATGTGTTATATTAATTTTTGTATGAAGTTGTATTTTAGCTAAAATTAAAGTTTCAATAATATATTTACTTAAAACCCTCCTATTTTGAAAACTGGAATTTTGTCACTTTTGTTATGTTTTATCTCTCTCTTTTCCTATTCACAGGAAGAAAATAAGGTTACAGATGCGCGCACTAAAAAAATAGAAGCGACTAAAGTACAAATAGAAAATACCGATTCAGATTCTTTACGATTACCACTTAGGTTGAAATTAGCAGGTCAATTGGCCTATTTTGATGGCAATATTGCCAAAGAAATCTTTCTGGATGTTCGTAAAATCATTAAAGACAAAGGATATAATAGTTATCATTACCAAAAGTTAGAAGCAGAATTATTGTATAGTCTGTCAAGCGTATCATTAAATCTACAAGATACTGCAGCAGCCTTGCAATATGCCAATGAGTCCATAGATATTGCAACAGAGATTGGGTATGATATGATCGTGGGTCGGGCTCTAAGTAATCTAGGGAATACATACTCAAGACAAATGGATTTTGAGAAAGCAAAACGATTTCATAGACGTGCATTAGTATTCCATGAAAAGGCAAAATCGACTCGTGGTCAAGCACTTACATTGAATCGAATAGGATTAATTTTTAATAAACAGAAAAAAGAGGATTCTGCTACGTATTATTTGAAAAAGGCTATACAAGCTGATACTGCCAAGACACTAAGACTACAAATAAAGGGAAATTTGGCTGGTATCTATGCAGATGCAGGAAAATACGATCTAGCGGGTAACATTTATAGAGAAAACTTAAAACTGTTAGATCCGACTGCGTATAATATCAGAGCACATAACCATTCTAATCTAGCAAAAGTATATGACAATGAAAAAGAATATAGTAAAGCAAATGCACATATAGATAGTGCTATTTTCTTTTCAAAAAAGGTGAACGCATTATTTTTGATACAATCGACATACCACGCTAAAGTTGGAATAGCATATAACGATAAAAAATTCTCAGAGTCTTACGAGGCTTTTTTAATTCAAGATAAGTACAAAGATTCTTTAGTAAAGGAAAGTACAACAAAACGTTTTGCCGATTTAGAATTTGCATATCAATATAAGAGGGAAAAGGAGCTAGTCGCCATAAATCTCAAGAATGAATCTACTAAAAAGAAATTGTATTTAGGATTACTCGTTATTACCGCGCTGGCAGCTTTGTTTTTAATCTATTTTATTAGAAAAAATAATAAACAAAAACTAGAACTTGTCGCAAATAAAGCCAAACTAGCAGAGGTTGAAAAATTAAAAACAGCCTTAGCACTCGCACATCGAGAACGAGAGCTTAAAAAAGTAGTGGTAGAAAGTTCTGTTAGAGAAGAAGTCTTTAATAATACAATAGATGATATTAAGCAAGTTACGGCTTTAGATGATGAGAGAGAACGTAAGTCAGCATTACGCTCCATATCGGCTTCATTATTATCAGAGAAAGGTTCTAAAAGATCATCTTTAAACTTACAAACGTACCTCGATGAGGTAAATATTGATTTTAAAATACTACTTGATCAACATTTTTCCGAATTAAAACCAAAGGAAAAAGAGCTCCTTTGTCTTATGAAAATGGAACTCAGTACCATAGAAATTAGTAAGCTTCAAAACAATACAGTAGCTGCTATAAAATCTTTAAGATATCGCATTCGTAAAAAACTTGGTTTAGGTTCTGAACAGGATATTATTGCTTTTATTGAAAATAAAGATATTACGTTATAAGGTGTTAAAAGGATTATTTATACACAGTTTTTTAATTTATTAAAACCATATTTTGGAAGTAATATTTTATTCATCTCTTAAAGAGATAAATAAAATTCAACAAATTACACTTCTGTATAAAAAATTGTAAATCAGCATCTTAAAATACTTGATACTCATTTGCTACCCTCTTTTTTTTGCAATGTAGACTCCTTATACATTTATTTGTTTAACAATGTGTCGTCTAACTTTAGATAAGATTATTCACTACTTATAATTTTTACTTAAGAAGCATGATACTGTTTTGTCAAATTAAAAGAATAGGATATATTTTATGAAACCTGAAACCAAATATACTAAGAGTGGTCTGGTTAATATCGCTTATCAAGTTTTTGGTTCTGGTCCTGTAGACTTGGTATATATTCCGGGATGGGTATCTAATATCGATTGGATGTGGTCGTGTCCGGAATTGGTTGATTTTTTCACAGAACTAGGTAAGTTTGCCAGGGTAATCCTTTTTGATAAAAGAGGGACAGGACTTTCTGATAGAGTTGTAGAATTCGCTACTCTCGAAGAGCGAATGGAAGATATTACAGCAGTAATGGATGCTGTAGGTTCTGAAAAAGCAGTTCTTTTTGGACATTCCGAGGGTGGAAGTGTCTCTGCGCTATTTAGTGCAACTTATCCTGATCGTGTTATTTCTTTAATCACCTTCGGTATTTTTGCAAAGAGGAAGTATTCTAATGACTATCCTTGGGCACCAACCGATCAGGAGCGTCAGGTTGTTTATGATATGATCGAGAATGATTGGGGCAGTGGAGATATGAATTTAGCATCATTGGCGCCTTCTAAAGCAAAAGATCAAGCTTTTATGGATTGGTTAGCTAGTTACTTTCGTTTAGGTGCTAGTCCCAGTGCAGCTTTGAAATTAACAAGAATGAATACTCAGGTCGATATCATAGGTATTCTAGGATCTATAAAAGTACCTACTTTGTTATTGCAACGTACAGATGATATTGATGTAAAAATCCAGGAAGGGCAATTTATTGCGGAGCGTATTCCAGGCTCAAAGTTTTTAGAACTAGAAGGAAGCGATCATCTATTTTGGGTAGGAGATACTGATGTTATTTTAGAAGCAATGAAGGCTTTTATAAATGATATAGAGCCAGCACCTGTTTATGAGAAAAAACTATTTACAGTAATGGTTGGTCGTACTATTTCTCTTGGCCTTAATAATTCAGAACATCAAGAAGTTATTAGGAATTACATAAAACAATATAAAGGAAATATAGTCGAATACACTTCACAAACATTTATAGCCACTTTTGAAGGTCCAAGTAAAGCTGTTTTTTGCGGCTCTGATTTAGTGAAAGCTATGAAAGCTATTCATGCTCCATTATCGCTTGGTATAGATATCAAAGAGTGTTTTGTGCAGCATTGTATTTGTGAACAAACAGAAAATTTTGAAGTAGCAATATTCGAACAATCGGTGCCTTATCAAATTATACTCACACAAACTGTAAAGAATTTATTATTGGGATCAGGAGTAAATCTTGCTCCTCATAAAACTAATTTTAAAACAGCATCTGGAGAATGTATTTCGTTGTATACAGTAGTTGAAAACCTAAAATTAGATACGCTTCAAGACACGGATCAACACAGACTAGCGAAACACAATTCTTTTTTAGAAAAAGTACTTCAAAATATTTATAATCATTTGAGTAATGATTGCTTTGGTGTAACTACCTTATGCAGAGAGATAGGAGTTAGTGAACGTCAATTACAACGTAAACTTAAGGCGATTACCAATAAATCTCCTAATCAGCTTATTTCTTCTGTTCGTTTACATCACGCAAAAGAATTACTCTTAGATCAAGAAAACACAGTAGCTGAAATAGCTTTTCGAACAGGCTTTTCTAGTCCTTCGTATTTTTCTAAATGCTTTAAAAAGGAATTTTCAGTAAGTCCATCAGATTTAATTTCATCCTAAATCAATTATCAATTTATTTTAATTGCTACAGAAATCAAAACAATTTTTTTTGGTAGAAGCATCATAATACAAAACAACTTCTTAGGGATGAGAAGCTTTTTTGCTGTTGCAGCAGTATAGACTTGAACTCTCACATCTTGCGATCCTACATATCATATCATAATCAGATATCTCATTTATCAAAGTTAATTTTATTTCACTCTTCTACCTCCATAAGTCTTAACACCATATTGATAAAGAATAACAGTATTAAAGTTTTGTTCTTCGTCTTTTATAAATTCGACTCTCAACTCTTCATCAACTAAAAATACTTTTTCCGACTGTGCTACTAACTTAGCAGATTTTTGTCCAGGAATAACAAGTTTGAGTTGCCCATTTTCCTCTTCGATATTGAAGCTGACATTTTCTTTTATTTTGAAAGTACCAATATAATTTTTTAGATGATCAGTAGAAATCTTATATCTCTCGGTAGGAACTAACTTTTTACTTTTGATTTCGAAAATTTCTTCACCTTCATCTAAATAAGATGTTACTATTTTTTGATATACTTTAAAACCTTGGTCAGCATTAGTAAAAATGACCATTCCGTTTTTGGATTTAGGTAACAGTACCACAAACGTCTTGATTCCATTTTCATCCCCTGAATGCATAATAACCGACTCACCGTTGGATAATTCTGGTATGACCTCCCATCCTAAGCCGTAAAAAAGGTTTTCTTTGACATTCACTTGTGGTGTCATCATATCGTTAAATAATGATTCCGGTAAACCCGCTCCGTTCAAAATATAGGAGCAAACCTTAGTGTAATCTTCTATAGTGGTCAGTAATCCTGCT
The DNA here is from genome assembly GCF_003443675.1 of Aquimarina sp. BL5. Lineage (NCBI taxonomy): Bacteria > Pseudomonadati > Bacteroidota > Flavobacteriia > Flavobacteriales > Flavobacteriaceae > Aquimarina > Aquimarina sp. BL5. The sequence continues at coordinate 3,990,117 of NZ_CP031963.1, forward strand.
GCAGCGTTTAACTCTGTTCTTGGAGCATAGCTGTATTCTTCATAATTTTTGTCATACGGATATACGACTTTATTCATATCCCAATTGGGATTCCAAGTAAATGAAATATTTTTGAGTCCTAAAGGCTCAAAAAGTAAATCTTCAGCGAATTTTGGTAGGCTTTTACTCATTTTGTTCGTAATAGCTTTTCTAAGATATTCATAACCTTCACCAGAATATAAATACTGACTACCAGGTTCAAAATTAAAAGCTAATTTTTTTGATGGATTCATATTTCGCCAATTCACAAAACCGGATTGATGGCTCAACACGAATCTGGCATTCAATTTCTTGAGATTGGTATCCACTTTTAAATCTGGGTCTAGATGATATTTATAAAGCGGTTCATCTAAAGACAAATCTCCTCGGGATATTAGATGTAATGCTACAGTAGCAAATATAGGTTTGGTGAGAGAGGCTACGGTAAAAATACTCTCACAATTAGCAGGTACTCCGATTCTTTGTTCACCAAAAACTTTAGTATATGAGACTTTTCCGTTTTTAATAATGCCTACTGCAACAGCAGGAACTTTATACTCTTGTTGCCAAGTAGGTAATGTTTTTTCGAAATCAAATGATATTTCCTGTTGCCCGAATGAGCAAATTGTAAATAAAAGAAAAAGATACGACGGTATTCTCATGGTAGGATATTTGTTTTTAATTAAGACGATTAATTTTAGATCGATTAGGCGTATATTATTTCATTATTTTTTTACTTGGCGTTAATTGGTAGATGGAATTTATCTCTATTTCTTTTGTTAGAATATTCTTGCGTTTTGATTTAATACTTTTGATTATTTTCTTATTCATATTGGCTAATTCAGTAGTGTTATCCAATGGATTGTTATGTAAGGAGACATCCGTGATACCTTCTAAATTGTACAATGGCCATAGGTTATCTATTTTATTGTAATCCAACAAAACCCAATCAAGATTTTCCAAAGATGCAATAGGAACAATTGACTTTATTTGGTTACCTGATAAGAATAATTTTTTTAGCCTACTCAGGTTTTTCAGCTCGTCAATATTGTCGATTTGATTTTCCCTTAAATCGAGCCATTCAATGTTGGTTATGCCTTCAAGAAATTTCAATTCTTTAATTTGATTTTGTCTTAATACCAATACACCTATATTTTTTAGGTTTGATAAAGGTTCAAAATCTTTTATCTTGGTATTCATAAGATTTACCTGAATGAGCTTAGTGAGGCCTTCCATGGCTGAAATATCCGAAATAGGGTTTTTTTCCAATATGAGAATCTCAAGTTTTTTTAGCTTCGATACAGCTTTTATATCTGCTACATTATTATCAGGTATCCAAATGCCTTTAAGCTGGACTAAATCTTTTAATGGCTCTAAAGTCTCCAATTTATTGAAGGCCATATTAAAATGGGTTAACTCGGTCCAATTTCGGGCTATTGATATATCTTTTACCATATTGAAGTTTCCTGAAATCCCTTTGAGTTTCTTCAAATTCTTCAACGGTTTTATATCTGAAACGAAATTTCTATCGAAAAAAAAGGTTTCCAAAAGGACTAAGTTTTCAATGGCAGATAGTGATTTGACCTGATTTCCATTAATAAATAAACTCTTGAGCATGGATAACCCGGACAAGGGAGTTAAATCAACAATTTTGTTATAATCTAATTTAAGATATGTCAGATTTTTTGCGTGTTCCAATCCGCTAAGTGAAGTAATTCCTTTTCCAACAGCAACGAAGCGTGTCAATGATTCCAAATCAGACTTCAAAAGTTCGCCTGTGGGTTTATCCAAATAATTGCGTATTGCTAAATCGAGATAGAAATCCTCGATTAAGATTTGGTCATTTTTATTTTGTGCGTAAACCAATGTTGTTAAACCTAATAATAGGCATGTTAATAGTATTCTTGAAAATTGCATAAGTAATTGTTTTACCTCAAAAATCAACAATTGTTATGGTAAGTAAACACTAAGTTCTTGTAAAAAAAGTTTCAAATTATATTATGAAACTTTTTTCTCCTTTTCCAATTGTTTGATATATTCTTTTGGTGTCTGTGAGGAAAACTTGGAGAATGCTCTATAAAAGGTGGTTTTAGATTTAAATCCCGAATCTTCTGCAATATATTCTAACGTAAGACTCTTATGTAATCCTTTTCTAAGTTTATCTTTTACTTCTTCAATTCTATATTTATTAGTAAAATCATTAAAAGAAGTATCCAAATAACTGTTGAGCAAGTTAGATAAAACACTAGGAGTTATTTCCATTAGTTCTGCAAATGTTGATAAAGAAAAGTCTTTGCTTAAAAAAGGTTTCTTATCCTTCATTATATGTAAAACTGATTTTATCTGCTCTTCAACTAAAGTTCTACTCACTGTCTGCTTTTTCAATTTAGGATTTGAATATGATAAATAGCCTACCAAAGAAATGATATACAATACTATGCCGTTATATATTTTAACTATCATGGTTAATGAAAAGCCTAACCACTCATCCACGGGTGAACTTTTCCAGTAGCCGTAAATCTTACCCAGAAGAGTGGTAATTAATTCGAATAGCACTCCAATGAAAAATAGACCAAGCAAAGTCAGTATCCAGGTACGATATGTATCAGCTACTTTCGATATGTTTATTGCTTCATAATTCCTTACTTCCAGGTATGACATAATCGTGTAAGTAAAAAGTAATAGCAAAAGGGCAATGTTATGTAGTAGTTGAATCTCGAAATACCCATATCGCAAGATCCATACTCCCTTCATTTCAGGAGAAATAGTCAAACTACCTATCCAAATTAGAACGTAGTACACCGTGAAAACAAGAGGCAAAATTAAATGGAGGAAGCTTTTAGAATCAAACCGAAAAGAGAAACTCAAAAGAGATTTAAGATAGAGGTACAATAAAGGAAAGATAAAAATTACCAAATTGAATGGTAGAAATCTTAAATAATCATTTTTTTCCAATAATCCCGATTTCCCCAAGAAAGTAGGAACTAGAGAAAGACCAACTACTACTAAAAGCCCAATAAGCAATTTATTTGGTGTTTGTTTCCAATTTCTATTTCTGATTATGAGAAATATCATTATTGTACTCTGGAATAAACCAAAAAGGATTAAAGTAGCTGTAAGGTTTAAGTTCATAAAATTTCAACTTAATGCGATTAGGTTTTAACCGATACATCGGTTTTAATGACTTTTCATATGTTATAAAAATAACAGAATTTATAACATTATATGTATATAAGATGAACAAGCATATAATACGTCGATATAGTAGGGGTTTAAATTAAAAGTTGATGATGTTCAAAAAAGCACAGGACATAAACAAAAAAAAGCCTCTTGTTTCCAAGAAGCTTTTCTTTTGCTGTGCGGGCGGGGAGACTCGAACTCCCACACCTCGCGGCACTAGATCCTAAGTCTAGCGTGTCTACCAATTCCACCACGCCCGCATTAAAACTTTTACAAAACTTAGGACTATCTGTAAAAGCGAGTGCAAATATAAACAATACTTTTAAAATAAAAAGTCTCAACAAAGAAAATTTATGGATGGTTTTAGGTGTCAATATATTTTGTAGCTAAGTATAAACCAAAAGAAACTATTTTATGCTATTATTTCATATAATAATTGGTATTAGTACTTTTAGACAAAATTAACTCAATCCAAATGCAACATACGAATTCTTACGTTCAGGAACATAAAGATCGTTTCATCAACGAACTTTTAGAACTACTTAAAATACCATCTATTAGTGCAGATTCAGCATATGAAAAAGATGTTATTAAAACAGCTGATGAAATAAAGAAAAGCCTGGAAAATGCTGGCTGCGATCTTGTAGAAATATGCGAAACTCCGGGGTATCCTATTGTATATGGCGAAAAAATAATCAATCCCGATCTTCCTACGGTTTTAGTATACGGTCATTATGATGTCCAACCTCCAGATCCAATTGATCTTTGGGATAGTCCCCCTTTCGAACCAGTTATCAAAAAAACAGAATTACATCCTGAGGGAGCAATTTTTGCTAGAGGTTCTTGCGATGATAAAGGACAGATGTACATGCACGTCAAGGCGATGGAATTAATGACCAAAACAGATCAACTTCCTTGTAATGTAAAGTTCATGATAGAAGGAGAGGAAGAGGTAGGAAGTAATAGTTTAAGTTGGTTTGTAGAAAGAAATCAAGAAAAATTATCGAATGATGTAATTCTTATAAGTGATACAGGTATGATCGCTAAAGATGTTCCGTCAATTACTACAGGATTAAGAGGATTAAGCTACGTAGAAGTAGAGGTTACTGGTCCCAATAGGGATCTACATAGTGGATTGTATGGAGGGGCAGTAGCGAATCCGATTAATATCTTAACCAAAATGATTGCCTCTTTACACGATGAAAATAATCATATTACTATTCCTGGTTTTTATGATAAAGTAGAAGAGCTTTCTAAAGAAGAACGTGCAGAAATGGCGAAAGCGCCATTTTCTTTGGATGCTTATAAAAAATCATTAGATATTAACGCCGTTTATGGAGAAGAAGGGTATACAACTAATGAACGTAACTCAATTCGTCCTACGTTAGATGTAAATGGTATTTGGGGTGGATATACTGGAGAAGGTGCTAAGACGGTTATAGCAAGTAAAGCGTATGCTAAAATTTCTATGCGTTTGGTTCCTAATCAAGATTGGAATGAAATTACAGAATTGTTTAAAAACCATTTCGAAAGTATAGCTCCAGAAGCAGTAACAATAAAAGTAACTCCGCATCACGGAGGACAAGGATACGTGACACCGATAGATAATATTGGATATAAAGCAGCAAGCAAGGCATATCAAGATACTTTTGGAAAAACTCCAATTCCGCAACGTAGCGGAGGAAGTATTCCTATAGTTTCTTTATTCGAAAAAGAATTAAAAAGTAAAACAATCCTAATGGGATTTGGACTTGATAGTGATGCGATTCATTCTCCTAATGAACATTTTGGAGTGTGGAATTACTTAAAAGGTATTGAAACGATTCCATTATTTTATAAACATTTTACGGAGTTGAGTAAAAATAATTAGGGCGTTACCCCGATTTTAATCGAGGTCGGGCTTTCACTGCTCGCTCTTTTAGGGATTTCAATAAATCACTAAAAGGAGCTCAAACAAGCCGTTCAATCCCTAACGCAAATAGTAAAATACCTGTCAGGTTTTAATAGCCTAACAGGTATTTTTTTATTAAAATATTTGGAATTATAATTTTTTACTCTACATTTGTAGAGTTAATTCTAACAATGTAGAGTAATGCAGTTATCCAAAGCAGAAGAACAATTAATGAAATACCTCTGGAAGCTAGAGAAAGCTTTTATGAAAGATTTACTAGATGCTTTTCCGGAGCCAAAACCAGCGACTACAACGGTTGCTACTTTGCTTAAGAGAATGGCTGATAAAGGATTTATAGCATACACGTTGTACGGAAAGTCTAGAGAATATTACCCTCTGGTAAAAAAGACAGATTATTTTTCTAAACATGTAAACGGCTTGATAAAGAATTTTTTTAATGACTCTGCATCGCAGTTTGCATCCTTTTTTACTTCAGAAACGAACTTATCAACTTCAGAATTAGAAGAACTTAAAAAGATTGTAGACCAAGAACTTTTAAAGAAACAAAAATGATAGCATATATAATTAAATCATCACTTTGTTTGATGCTCTTATGGGCATTCTATAAGCTGTTTTTAGAAAAGGAAAACATCCATTTTGTAAAGAGGTTTTATCTTCTTTTTAGTTTGGTTTTTGCATTCAGTATCCCCTTGATTACACTGACTTATGAAGCAGAAGTCATTTCCCAATCAGAAACAGTTTCAGAAATAACAACTCCTTTATTGATAGTGCCAGAAACAGAAATCACTCAAGAATCGGTTGATTATTTACCAATTATTTTGTGGATTGTTTACGGAATTGGTGTGTTAGTTTTTGGTTTCCGATTTATCCGAAATGTAATTGCTATTTCTAAAAAGATCAGAACCAATGAAAGATTAAAAGAGCCATCACATATTAATGTGTTGTTAAGTAGTTCAATAATTCCACATACCTTTCTGAGTTACATTTTTGTCCCTAAAAAAGAATTCCAAAATAAAAACATCCCAGAAGAAGTATTACTTCACGAAAAAACACATGTACAGCAAAAACATACACTAGATATACTGTTTGTAGAGGTTCTACAAGTAATCTTTTGGTTTAACCCTTTATTTATTTTTATAAAAAGATCTATTAAGCTAAACCATGAGTTTCTTGCAGACCAGAGCGTATTGAAACAAAGGTTTTCAATACAAAATTACTTTGAATTACTCCTTAATTATCCCAACAGCTCTAATCAAGCTGTATTATCGAGTCCTATTAATTATTCATTAACAAAAAAGCGATTACAGATGATGACAAAAGAATTTTCGAAAAAAAGAACGATGCTAAAGTTAGTCACTTTAGCGCCTGTTTTATCACTATGCGTATTATTTTTTAATAACGAAATAGTGGCTAAAGAAGTAGAACGACCACTTGATGAGATTGTGAACCTTCATACAGAAGAGAAAGTTTCAACACTGGTTGTGAAAAGCGAAGAAGGAAGTATTTCTGTAGATGAAAATGTAACTGATTTTCAGGATGGTGTAACAGATGAAATGGTAAAAGAATATAATGTCTGGGCAAAAGATTTAAATGCTAAAATTAAAGCGAATAAATCGATTACTATTAGAGAGAGTGAGATTTATCGTATGATAAATATTTATAGAAATATGACTGCTGAGCAGCGTAAAGGATCAGAACAGTTCCCTGATATTCCGCCACCACCTCCTGTGCCAGAGGCACCAAAAGTAAAGAAAGGAGAAAAAAGCGATATTCCACCACCTCCACCACCACCAGAAGCTCCAAAAGTAAAAAAAGGTGAAAAAAGTAACATTCCACCGCCTCCACCACCAAAAGAAAAAAATACTCCAAACGGTTTATCAAAAAAAGCAGAAAGAATTAAAACCAATGATGGCTACGCAGAAATTCTCTTATCAGAAAAAGAAGATTGGACAGAAGAAGAAAATGAACGATTAAAAGAGGAAGCAGAGGAAGAAAGAGAACGAGCAGAAATTGAAAGAGAAGAAGCAGAGGTTCTTGTTGAAGAAATTAGAAGAGAGCAAGAACTTGCTTCGGAATTGGCAATGCTGAATGCAGAAGAAGCTAGACGAGCTGCAGAAAATGCTCGTGAAATAGCTATGGAAGCATCTCAGGAAGCGAGATTAAGAGCCCGAAAGGAATCTAGAGAGTTAATGAGAGAGGCTAAAATGCAAACTAGTAAAGCTGAAAAAGAAATGCGTAAAGCCGAAATGGAGGCGAGAAAAAACGCTATGGAAGTAGAGTTGGAAGCTAGAAAAACAATGAGAAAAGCAGAAATGCAAGCTCGTAAAGCTGCGATGGAAGCAAGAAAAAGTGCAAGACAAGCAGAAATGGAAGCTAGAAAAGCAGAACTCCAAGCAATGAGAGTAGCCAGGAACCATTCACCTGATAAATTAATAGAAAGGATGGCTAAAAAAGATGCTGAATTTTATTACAATGGAGAACAAATTTCTGCCAAAGAAGCACTCAAACTTGTTGAAGACTCTAATAAGAATCTTTCGATAGATGCGTCTACAAAAAATGGAAAATCAAAAGTGAAACTTAAAGATTGATCGAAACATTTAGTTATTATTAAATGTATAAATTATCTAAAACCTCACCTTGGTGGGGTTTTTTGCGCAACATTTAGTTAGAAATCAGCGTTATAAGTCTATTGTCAATCAAAAAACACCCTTAGATTATGTTAAAAAATTTTTTCATTATGTGCTCTGGTGCTGATGCCGATATACTGGCTGATAGCTCTAATGGAGAACAAAATAAGTATGCAGGTATTGGTGCAACTGTATTTTTTACTGCACTTATGGCATTTTTAGCGGCGAGTTATGCGCTATATACTGTATTTGATAATTATTTTACTGCTATTTTCTTCGGATTAGTATGGGGATTATTGATCTTTAACCTAGATCGATTTATAGTTTCTACGATTAAGAAAAAGGATAATTTTCTGGATGAACTTTTACAGGCTTCTCCCAGAATTATTTTAGCAGTTATCATTGCGGTTGTTATTTCAAAGCCCTTAGAATTAAAGATTTTTGAAAAAGAAATTGACCAAGTTCTTCTAGAGCAAAAGAACGATCTCACCTTAGCTAATCAAGAACAAATCGCAACTCAATATACTCCAGTTGTAGAAGGAATTGATACCGAAATAACTGGGTTAAAACAAGAAATAAGTGCAAAGGAAACAGAAGTAAATGAGCTGTATGAAACTTATATTGCTGAGGCAGAAGGACGAAAAGGTACAGAGCTTGTAGGTAAAGGTCCTGTTTATAAAGAGAAAAGAGAAAAGCATGATGCAATGCTAGCTGAGTTGGTGGAGCTGAAGAAAACAAATGCCGGAAAAATCACTGGTTTAGAAGCACAAAAGACGGAATTGGCATCAGCCTATGATAAGCAAGTGGAAACTTCTCAACCAATCATTGATAATTTTGATGGATTGATGGCCAGAGTTAATGCACTTAATGAATTGCCTTGGTTACCTTCATTTTTTATCTTTTTATTGTTTTTAGCTATAGAGACCTCGCCTATTTTTGCAAAGTTACTTTCGCCAAAAGGAGAATATGATTTTAAAATTGAGGATATAGAGGGTGAAGTAAAAACCTGGACAGCACAGAAAGCTGATCAACGCAAAATTATGTTAGCAACAGATCATACTGTGAATGATCGAGTATATGGTGATATTGCAGAAGAAGATGAATTGTATCAATACAAAAAGAAAATTGCAAGAGAACTAATGCAGAAACAACAAGATGCTTTTTATAAAAGGCAAACGGATATATTGTAGCATATAATAAAAAGACCTGACAGGTTTCCAAAACCTGTTAGGTCTAACTAAATAAAGGTTTTTTTTAAAACCGTCGATCAGGGTGATACACCTCTAAATTTAAGGATGGTTTTTTATCCGAAATTAGTTCCGAAACTAATTTACCGGTAGCTGGTCCCATACTCCAACCCATCATTGCATGTCCAGTAGCAATGGTTAGGTTTTTGCATTTACTAGATTTACCAATGTAAGCCATGCCGTCTGGAGAGACTGGTCGTAAACCACAGGCAGCATCATTCTTTTCGTCATAAGTGAGAATAATATCTGGATAGTATCTATGAGCGGCATTGGCAATGGCCTCGACTCTCACTTTATTAATATCATGATTGATTCCGGCAATTTCCATGGTTCCTGCGAAACGAGTAAATCCTTGCATGGGTGTAACTGCTACCTTAGCTTCTGCAAGAATCGTAGGCATAGTAATTCCTAAATCTCTTTTAGAATTTATTCGATATCCTTTTCCTGCTTCAAGCAATAATTTGATTCCGAGTTTTTTACTCAATAATTTAGACCAAGAACCTGCAGCTAGTATATATTCATCAGCGGTATATGTATTAGAAGTACTTGTTATCGAAACGATTTTATTATTTCTTACATCAATATCATTGATCTTTTCATTTTTTCGAAATGTAACGCCAGCAATTTCTAGATAAGCTTTCATTTCTTTCATAAATAGATGTGGAGTGGTGTGTCCATCACATTCATACAATACCGCACCTTTAGCATGTAGTTGTATGTTAGGTTCTAGTTGTTTTAATTCAGGAAAAGAAAGATTCTTAACCGGTAAGCCTTCTTCTTGGGCTATTTTTCCTATGAGAATTTCCTCCTCCAGCAGTTTATCTGATTGACAAAGCATTAATAATCCTTTTCGTTCTAAATGAAAGTTAAAATCCTCTTGTTCCTTAATTTCAGAATATAAATCTCTGCTTAATAGATTTATATCTTTAATGACAGAAATACTACGAACTACGTTTTCTGAAGAACAAGATTTATTGAAAGCCCAAGCCCATTGTAAGAAATCAGATGTTAAGCGAGGTTTTATAAATAGTGGACTAGCAGGATTGAACATCCATTTTAATCCTTTTTTCATGACTCCCGGAGCTGCTAAAGGAATAATATGACTGGGAGTCAGATATCCGGCGTTTACATAAGAGGCACCATAATCCATAGAGGACTGATCTATAACGGTTATGTTATGACCTTCTTTATGCAAATAGTATGCGGAACAAAGTCCAATTATTCCACCTCCGATGATAATTACTTTTTTACTCATAGTTGCAAACACTTCGACAAGCTCAGTGTGACATATTGTTTTTTATTTCTATTTCATAAATTATTAGTTATTCTGTCAGTCTGAGCTTGTCGAAGACTTTTATATAACCTGAAATCCGTGTGCATAGGGATCATCTTGATCATCAATAATGATTGTATTATATCCGTATATTTTTGCCCATCCTTGTATACTAGGAATGATAGCTTTTTGATCAGCAAGCTCAGTCTCTTCTTCAATTCTTCCTATAAATTTAGAACCAATAAAACTTTCATGAATAAATTCTTCTCCTTTTTTTAATTTTCCTTTAGCGTATAATTGCGCCATCCTTGCAGAGGTTCCTGTACCGCAGGGAGAACGATCTATAGCTTTATCTCCATAAAAAACTGCATTTCTTCCGGATGAACTAGGATCGATCGGATCTCCTGTCCAGAGGATATGACTAACATCTCTGATGGTTTCATTTTCTGGATGAATGAAATAATCAGGATATTTTTCATTAATTCGATCTCGAATAACCTGAGAATATTGTATCAATTTAGAAGCAGTGAAATTCCGTAGTCCTCTAAAGTTTTTCTGGGTATCAACTATAGCATAATAATTACCGCCGTAAGCAACGTCAAAGGTTATTTTACCAAGTTCAGGACAATCAATCGTCAATGCTTCTGCCGCCAGGTAAGATTTTACATTTTTTAGTTTTACCCAATCCACTTTTTTTCCTGATTGTTGATATTCAATTTCAACTAATCCTGCAGGAGCTTCCATGCGTATTTCTCCGGGAACTTTAGGTTGGATTAAATCTTCTTCTATTGCAATAGTAATAGTTCCTATGGTTCCATGTCCACACATAGGTAAACAACCTGATGTTTCTATAAAAAGAATAGCAAAATCATTTACGGGATCCTGTGGTTCGAATAAAAAGCTACCGCTCATCATATCATGACCGCGAGGTTCAAACATCAATCCCGTTCTAATCCAATCGTATTCTTTTAAGAAATGCTGTCGTTTTTCGCTCATAGAATTACCTTGGAGATTGGGATGTCCTGTTGTAACAACTCGTACAGGATTTCCGCAGGTATGGGCATCGATACATTTATAAGTTGTTTTGGACATGGCTCCTAGATCTTATCATGAGTTTGTTTTCCGTTTACTAAACGAGATATTCCTAAGGGGTTTTCATTTTTAAGTTCATCGGGTAATAGTGCTTTCGGCCAACTTTGATAGCTGAATGGTCTTACCCAGCGTTTTATAGAATGAATCCCAACTGCCGTAAATCTACTATCCGTTGATGCTGGATACGGACCTCCATGAAGCATAGCAGGGCAAACTTCTACACCCGTAGGAACACCATTGAAAATGATTCTTCCCACACGGTTTTGGAGTGCTTCTATTACCGAAGTATATATGGCAACTTCATCATTTTCTGCCAATATCGTTCCTGTTAGTTGACCTTCCAGATTATTGATAATAGTTTCTAATTCATTTACATTTGCACATTGTACTACCATAGAAAAGGGTCCAAATACTTCTTGATGTAACGTAGTATTTTCTAAAAAAGTTTTTCCTTCTACAGTGGTTACTGTTTGTCTTGCGTGATTGGACGCTACATCATTTTGATAGTGGGCGGTAACGATTAATCCACTTTGCTGTAATGCATTAGATCTATTTTTTTCATAATTACCAATGATATTAGGATGTAACATACAAGATGGTTCAATTTTTATAATCTCATCAGAAAGGATATTGATAAAATTATCAAGTGAATCGCCTTTTATTCCTAAAATGAGTCCTGGATTTGTACAAAATTGTCCAGTTCCGAGTGTGATAGACTGGGCATATGTTTTAGCAAGCGCTTCACCTTTTGATGCTGTTGCTTTTGGAAGTAGAATTACAGGATTAATACTTCCCATTTCTGCAAATACAGGAATAGGTTCTGGTCGCTGCGATGCTAAATCAAAAAGTGCTCTACCTCCTTTAATGCTTCCTGTAAATCCGACTGCTTTTACTTTGGGATGTTTTACCAATTGAACACCAACTTCTATTCCCGAGCTGTTAAGGTTAGAGAAAACACCGTTAGGCATTCCGGTTTTTTGTACAGCTTTGATAATAGCAGATGCAACTAATTCTCCGGTTCCGGCATGCATAGGATGTGATTTTACAATCACCGGGCATCCAGCAGCTAATGCCGCAGCAGTATCTCCACCAGCTGTAGAATAAGCCAAAGGAAAATTACTAGCTCCAAAAACAACAACTGGGCCTAATGGAACTAACATTTTGCGAATATCTTGCTTTGGGATTGGTGATCTATCTAAATCTGCAGTATCGATAGTAGCTTCTACCCAAGAACCGCGTGCTACTAATTCTGCAAACATTCTTAATTGCCCAATAGTTCTGCCACGTTCTCCTTTCGCTCTACCTTCTGGTAAGCCCGTCTCGGACACATAGGTTTCTATAAGGGATTGGTCTAATGCCAAAATTTCATCTGCAATCGAGTTAAGAAACTCAGCTTTTTTATTACCAGATACTTTCTTGAAGGATTCGAAAGCCTCTGAAGCAAGAGATACGGTTTTTTCTATTTCCTCTGGAGAGGCTTCAAAAAAAGTATGTTCGTTTTCTATATTTAACTTAGGGTTAAAAGTTGTATATGTTTTGAGCCCTTCAGAAGAAAGTTCATTTCCTATATAGTTTTTGCCAGTGATCATGATTGATGATTTAGTGAGTTAGTTTTATGACGATTTAATAAACTAATGATTTATAATTTGGTAGTGTTGGTCTTGTCTTTATACCATGTTCAATAATCTCTAATACTTTTTTACGTTCTTCGCCAGCCAAAGGAAGTCTGGGGGCACGCACATTTTCTGTACCTATACCAGTAGCAACTTCCGCCAATTTAATGTTTTGTACTAATTTAGGGTTTATATCTAATTCCAGCAATGGCAAAAACCAACGATAGATAGCTATAGCTTCTTTAATTCTTCCTGCTTTTTGTAGTTCGTAAATAGCCACTGTTTCTTCTGGAAAAGCACAAACTAATCCAGCAACCCATCCGTCTGCACCCATCAATAGGCTTTCTAACGCTAAAGTGTCAACTCCGCTGAGAATTTTTAATCTATCTCCAAATCTATTTTTTAAACGGGTGATATTAGAAATGTCTCTGGTAGATTCCTTTACCGCCTGGATATTATCAAGTTCAATAAGTTCATCGAACATATCCATGGTTACTTCAATTTTATAATCTACTGGATTATTATAGATCATGATAGGTAAATTCGTGTTTTTAGCAACTTCTTTAAAATAAGTCACGGTTTCTCTATCTCCAGCTTTATAACGCATTGGTGGTAGCATCATCAACCCATTTGCCCCATCTTCTTCGGCTTTATGAGCTGCTTTAATAGCGCCTTTTGTGCTTTGTTCTGCAATATTAATAACTACCGGAATTCTACTCTTCACAATGTTTACCGTAGTTTTTACCAAGGTGCTTTTCTCGGCATTGTCCAGAGTACTGGCTTCCCCCAAAGTTCCTCCCAGGATGATACCGTGAACACCAGCATTTAGCTGTGCTTCGATATTAGTAGTAAACATTTCTAGATCCAAAGTGTCTTCATGTGTGAACTTTGTAGTAACAGCTGGCATTACGCCTTTCCAATCTATAACCATTCCTTATAATTTTGGTTCAAATATATTGTCAATTTAAATGTAAGGATATCCTGAAATTATCCTATAATGATATTATATTACCTCTTATTGTGTTGATTTACTTATTTATGATTAATATTGAAGTATATATTGCTATAAATGAAAGTTTTACCTTTTAAAATACCGAAATCTTCAACAGATACTTTAATCGTTCAAGAAGATAAGGAAATTGTCTTATATGATAAATTTCATCAACATGAGGAAATACAGATTTCTATTATTGTATCAGGAGAAGGTAGTGTAATTGTTGGTGATACGATTACTGATTATAAACCAGATGACATTTTGGTTTTTGGAAGTAATGTCCCTCATGTATTACAAAGTGCAGTGTCAGACCAGGAATCTTATATGATTTCTCTTTTTTTTACGAAGGAATCTTTTGGGAATACATTTTTTGAACTCCCAGAGTTTGAAGATTTATCCAGTTTTTTTAGAAGTTCGGTATATGGAATTAGAGTGCTTTCAAAAAAACAAAAATTAAAAAGACAATTCCTTAAAATTCTTAAGGCAGAGGAAAGACTAGATCGTTTTACGATTTTTCTGAAGATCTTAAAACTATTAAAAACAGCAAAGATTAAAACTATATCTTCATTTATTTCGAAAAGAGCGTATACAGATAATGAGGGGAAACGAATGGCTAGAGTTTTTCAGACGGTGATGAATGAATTTAACCGAGATTTTTCGCTTAAGGAGGTAGCGGATCTTGCGCATATGACTCCAAATGCTTTTTGTCGTTATTTTAAACAACGTACAAACAAAACGTTTTTTCAATTTTTGATTGAAGTTAGAATTGAGAATGTTTGCAGATTACTATCTAAAGAAGTGGAGATCACTATATCCGAAGCTTCCTATAATAGCGGCTTTAAAAATTTATCTAACTTTAATAGAAAGTTTAAAGAAATAAAAGGTATTACTCCTTCTCATTATAAAAAGAGATTATACGATTCCCATTTTGTTTAGTAGAAAGGAAGCATTCATATTTTGACAAATACCATCTTTGAATTTATAATCAAAATATAGTTCATCATTCACAATCTGTGCATCAAAGAATCGATTTTTTACTTCATCCAGTTCTGATGCTATTTCGCATAAACTTAAATCATGAGTAGCTATAATTCCTGTTGCGTTGGCTTTGACCAGCTTCTCTACAAACTTACGAGATCCCGCTGCTTTATCTTTACTGTTTGTA
Source organism: Aquimarina sp. BL5 (assembly GCF_003443675.1). NCBI lineage: Bacteria > Pseudomonadati > Bacteroidota > Flavobacteriia > Flavobacteriales > Flavobacteriaceae > Aquimarina > Aquimarina sp. BL5. Next base: position 4,005,238 of record NZ_CP031963.1, read on the forward strand.
CCTTTTAATATTTCATCTAAAATGATGAAATATTCATCTTTTTCTAATGCATCAACAATTTTTTTAAGTTGAGTTAATTCTGAAAAGAAGTAGGAAGCATCATCACTTAACGAATCTGATGTTCTCATACTAGTGATCAATTTGATGGGTCTATATATACAAGATTTTGCACAAATCGGCAGACCGATATTAGACATTACGATCTGTAATGCTACAGTTCTTAGAAAAGTACTTTTTCCAGCCATATTAGCCCCTGTAATGATAAAAAATTCTTCTTTGCCAATAGTGATATCGTTATCTATTCGTTTCTCGGCATTAAGCATAGGATGTCCTAATTCCTGAGCATTAAGAATTATGCTTTCTGTAGTTAGTTCTGGGTATACATAATTAGGGTTATTAAAAGAAAAATTACCTAAGGAGTTATACGAATCAAAAAAGGCGATAACTTCGAACCATTGATCGACTTTATCGTGATGTGTAGCGATCCATTTTTCAATACGATAGCACTGAATGATATCCCAAAGAAATAAACCATTAGCTAAAACCCCAAACATCATATTATTTCGTTGATCTAAAGCATTGAGGATACCCGCAAACTGTTTCAATATTACTGACGCCTTTTCTTTTTCATTGATTACATCTTGTTGTTTTTCTTGAAGTAAAGTTGATTCGAAATTACTTTTCTCAATCTGATCTACTAATTTGTAATATTGTTCGAATGTATCTTTTACTTTATTAGATTTACTGTATAAGACGTTGATTTTTTTAAGTTGAGATCCCGTAATTCCTAAGCCGATAAAAAACCATAATAAGAGGATGTTGAATGTAATTATATTTAAAAATAATAATACAATCATTAGTACAGAAATTCCAGATACAATTGCAGGAAGTATGCGCATTATTTTTGGTACAAAGGGAGTGTAATTCTGAAGCCATTGTCGGATAGTAGATACAGAAATAGATACATCTACTAGAGAGGCAACTGCACTGAATTCCTGGCGCCATTCCGGTAGTTTAGATAGGTTTTTAATAGCATCTTGTTTCCGTTCTATATTTTCAATATTATTACTTTGTAGTATAGCGGCTAGTTTGTTTTTTCCGGCAGCTGTTGTTGTGCGATTGGTATATTGAAAGAAAGATCGATCTCCAAATAAATCAATATCATGACTATAAGGATGCGAAGGGTTAACATATTTTATTCCACTAGATAGCTTATTATAATCACCCTCAAAAACATCAAGCTCCAGTTGGTTAAGGTCGATCAATTTCTGAAGCTTATTTTTTATATAAGACAGATCTGTGTGACGATTTACCATAATAATGAAGCCTGTTATACCTATTACGATACTACCTATAATGATTTGTGTATTAGGATACCCGAAATAGATACCTGCTATAATACCTAGAAAAACGAATAGTCGAATCGTACTGGAAACAGCAAGTTGTTTCTTTACTTTTTTTAATGATATATTATGAAGATCAATTTGTGATCTATAAAATTGTTGCGGATTATTCATATTATATATTCGAAAAGAGAGCGCAAAAAAATGTTTACCTATGACATCTCGAGCGGAGTCGAGAGATAGTTGTTTGGAGTTGTCAAAAACTTTTGACTCCACTTCATATGACTATGTTTTCTCTTTTATTCCTTCTTTTTTGATTTATAAATTCTCTAATTCTTGTTTTGCTTTTTTGGTTAAACCACTTACTACTAAATCATAAGAGTGATCAATCAATTCGCATAGCATGTTAGTAGCTAAATTGCCCGAAAAGTTAACAGTATTCCAATGTTTTTTACTCATGTGATATCCAGGCTCGATTTCTGGATGGAATTCTCTAAGCTCGATGGACTTATCTGGATCGCATTTTAGGTTTACACTAAAAGGAAGTCTATTCAAACCTGTTAACGCAAACATCTTTCCCATTACCTTAAAAACCAGTGTTGTTTCGTCAAAAGGAAATTCTTCGGTTACTCCTTTTTTTGATAAACAATAATCTCTAAAAGCTTCTATATTCATTGTTATATATTATTATCTATTGATTTTACCCTTACTCATAATCATCTTTGGGTTTGGTAACACATCAAATCCAAATTGTTTATACAATCCATGGGCATCTGCCGTAGCTAGCATCCATCGATTAACTTTCTGCAATTCTGGATGTTCTATAATAGATTTTATTAATTTTTTCGAATATCCTTTTCCTCTGTGGTTTTCCGCAATGAAAACATCCATTAGATAACCAAATACAGTATAATCAGTGAGTACTCTGGCAAAACCAACCTGTTGCTCATCTAGATAAACGCCAAAATTAAGGCAATGTTCTATGCTTGTTCTTACTTCTTCTTTTGTTCTTCCTTTTGCCCAGTATGAATTGGTTAAAAATTGATGAATAAAGTCGATATCTAATTCCGATTTTTCTGTAGAAATAATAATGCTCATTAGTTTTAATTTATAAGCTTTTGGTCAGGATCATTGTCTAATTCCAGTGCGGAATAATCTAATGTCCAACCAATAGATTCTGCAACAGTTTCCATAAGTGAAATAACAGTAAGTAATTCTTTGCCGGCTGATTCGATTAATCCACTTTCGGGTATTTTATCGATGATAAATTGCTTAGCTTCTTGATTTATATCAGTAAGATCATTAGAAGTCATCGGATTAAGCCAGCCTTCTTTTTTATCATAATATTTAAAGTCGGTTTCTATGGTTAGTAGTTTTGGCTTTGGAAATTGAGTTAATACAATTCTTTTGTTTTTAGTATCACTATCTAATTTTATTTTAGAAAGATCAAAACCCACGTGTGCTTTAGCATCAATAAGAATTAAAGCTTTTTTCTTCCCTCTAATGGTTTTAAAGAATTTTTCTTTTACACTTTCGTAATGATAGATTTCGGCAAAATCGCCTTCCACAGTAACTAGCTTACAAACACTTCTGATTTTTTCCATTAGGATAGTAGATTGTGTTTGTATACCAGCTCTTTTTTTTGCCGCGTTAAATCTGGAAAAAATAAAATACGCCAAAACAGAACCTATTAATAACCCAATAAATAATAACTCCATATTAATTCCTTTTACCTATCTCACCAAGGTGTGTAAATTTAAATCCTTTTTCATGTTTTAATCCATAACCTAAAACTCTATCAAAGGCAGCATGCGAAAATAGAATAATTCCGCATAGTTGTATAAGCTCATTTGATAAATATATCCCAAAGCAAAACATGAAAATAGCTAAACCTTTATGATGAAATATATTGTAGGTAAATGCACCAATTCTGTTATTAATAATATATCCTAACATTCCTATATCCGGCACCAAAAATAAGGCCAAGAATAACCACCAGGAAAAAGACAATAGGCTGAATAGATAGATTCCTAGTCCTAACATAGCAAGTTCTTCTAATTGCAAGGTAGTTTTCATCATGACTTCAGTGTTTTGTATAAAATTGGTTTGCTTGGAGAAGCGTCATTCTCGAAGGAGGCAATTTGAAGATTTAAGATGTAAGTACCATCTGGGATTTCATTTTTTACAAAAATCATTTCAGTAATAGTAGCTTCAAGTCGTGGAGCTTCTGGATAGTTCCAAAAAGCTTTATGGGCTAATAGTTTTCCGTCATCTTTTTCTTTATCAACTGATGGTAAATCAATCAAGAGGTGATCAATTTCTATTTCGCGCATATATAGAGCCGCTTCTTTAGATATATACGGCCAGTTCGTATGAGAATATTGTTTGCTAAGTTTTTCTTCGGTATTGGGAAGCGTTCGGATAATTAAAGCTTTTGGATTAGCTTGTAAAGCTGTCTTTATTTGATTTTTAGTAATCACAAAATCATCTCCCTGTTTCTCTGGGTTTATGGTAACGAGTTCAGCCGTAAAAAAGAATTGTTTTAATGTTTGATTAATGCTGTAGAACCCTTTGGTTATATGTCCAATACATTCTGTGTGTGTGCCGTGTCCGTGTGGATTAAAGTAGATGCTATTAAAATTTGTAGAAGCACCTTCAGAAACTTTTCCTATCCAATCTCCATCCGTAACCGGTTCGATTTTTGGAGCTGGAATATACCAGGCATTCACATTTTCATTAGTCGCTCTTAATGGGATTGATATATCAAGTGGTTGTGATAGATCAACTTTATAAGTGACGTTTTTATAATGTATACTAGTAATCATTAAATTGTTAGTCTGTAGTTTTGACTACAAGAAACAGATAATCCCCATCTGTATTTTCATAGTTTTTTATAATATCGTTTATTTTGCCTGAATCTATATCTTTTTCTAAAGCATTTAGACCATTTTCTACCTCTAAAGCATTAGAAAGTGATGAGAAAGACGATATTCCATGCCTTACTTTAGGATTAAAATATAGTTTTGGATTGTGTTTTCCTGAATATAGAAAAAGATCCTCTAGATCCGGTTTAATAAAATACTTTTCTGTTTTTTCTATAACCAATCCATTTTTATGTAGGCTCCTTTTAACTGTTTCTAGCGAAGGCATTTGATTCATAGAATCTTCCAGCATTTTTGGAAAGTAATGGCATAACCAATATCCTTTCATTTGTTCTGGAGTAGCCGTAAAAATTACAATGTTCCCCTCTGGTTTTAAAACCTTATGTAATGATGCAAAACCTTGATCCAAACTATCCCAGTGATGAAGTGTTAAACTTGCAACTATTCCATCTATACTATTTTCTGAAAGCCCTAAAATTTCAGCTTTTCCAATTTTCCAGAGTACATTATTACTTGGGATTTTAGCTTTTTCTAACATCTCCGAAGAAGGGTCAATACCTATAAACTGATATCCTTTTTTGTCAAATTGTTTTGTGTAATTGCCCGTGCCACATCCAATATCTAAATACATTCCTTTGGCTGAAGGATTAAGAAGTGTAAGTAATCTATTAAAAAGATAAGGATCTGCTGTACGAGTGGTATTATAATTGGTTCCTATGACATCATATTTTTCTTGCATTACCTAGATTTTAATTTAGGAGAATAGATTACCCTAAATTTAACAAGAAAAGATCACTTGCGATACCATCACTTAAAAACTTTCCTTTTTTGGTGACTATTAATATATCTCCATCAAGAAATAAAAGATGCTCATCAAGATGTTTCTGCCCTTGTTTCAATAAATATTCTTTATAACTAACTCCAAAATCATTTTCTATTTTTTGCAGAGATACTCCCCAAATAGTTCTTAATCCAGTCATTACATACTCATTATATTTATCGGTAGTTGTTAGTGTTTCGATCTCTCTTGGGAGTTTATTTTCCTGAAGTGCTTTGATATATTTTATGTTGTTGTTAATGTTCCAGCTGCGTTCTTTTCCGTTATAGGAGTGTGCAGAAGGTCCAATACCCAAATAATGCTTGCCTTGCCAATAAGCAGTGTTATTTTTACTAAAATATCCTTGCTTTCCGAAATTAGAAAACTCATAATATTCAAAACCTGCATGTTCCATCGTTTCCACAAGGATATCGAAATGTTCCTGTGCCAGTTCATCCTCGATAGGAGAAATAATTCCTTTTTCAATGAAAGACGATAAGGCTGTATTGGGCTCCACGGTTAATGCATAGCTTGATATATGAGGAATTCCAGTATCTAATGCTATTTTTAGATTTTCTTGCCATCGTTCTGAAGACATTCCCGGAATTCCATAAATCAGATCTATTGATATATTATCGAACTGGCTAGTCGCAAGAAATAAACAATCCAAAGCTTCCTTAGCGTTGTGAGCGCGATTCATTAGTTTTAGATCTTCTTCGAAAAAAGATTGAATGCCAATACTTAATCGATTTACCTCGGTAGGAGCTAATGATTTTATATATGCTTCTGTCAGATCATCTGGATTGGCTTCTATGGTGATTTCTACTTCATCAGAAACGAGGTAGTTTTCGTAGATCGTATCAATAATAAACTTTAATGCAGAAACAGATAAGATACTTGGAGTTCCACCGCCAAAATATATAGTTTCAATGACTTCGTGATCATCAATTTCTGGTCTTCTCAATTTGATTTCGTTACATAATGCAAAAACCATTTGATCTTTCTTCTTAGTAGAAGTGGAGAAATGAAAGTCACAGTAGTGACAAGCTTGTTTGCAAAATGGAATATGTATATAGATGCCGCTGATGATGTTTGGTTTTAGAGTTATGATGTACGATTCTAATTCTGAAATCAAAATTCGTAATTCTTAATTACTTTTTCACTCTCTTTTCATTTTGTTTTACAAAAGCTTCCCAACCAGTATAACTTTTACCAACTATATTAGCTCTGCCCATATTGTAAAAATGACAAACTGCCGCTGCTAATCCATCGGTAGAATCCAGGTTTTTAGGTAATGTTTTTAATTTTAAAAGACTTTGTAGCATTTTTGCGACCTGTTCTTTACTAGCATTACCATTACCGGTAATGGCCATTTTTATTTTTTTTGGAGAGTATTCAGTAATGGGTACCTCTCTGCTTAATCCAGCTGCCATCGCTACTCCTTGAGCACGACCAAGCTTTAACATAGATTGGACATTTTTACCAAAAAACGGTGCTTCGATAGCTATTTCATCTGGATGATAGGTGTCTATGAGTTCAACAGTTCGTTCGAAGATTAGTTTTAATTTTAGATAATGATCATCATATTTACTAAGCTGTAGCTCATTAAGTTGTAAAAAAGACATTTTTTTCTTCACCACTTTAATCAATCCAAACCCCATAATGGTGGTTCCAGGATCAATACCTAATATTATTTTTTCGCTTTCCAACTAACAATGAATTTTTACAAAACTAAGGATTTAAGAATAAGAAGTGGTTCTTAATTGATGCGAATTACAAGTGGAAGTTTATATCGTGTTGTCACAGGAGTGCTTCGAGTATGAGCAGGTTCTATTTCTGGAAGATTATCAATACTTTCTTCTAAGATGTCTCTAAAATCAGGAACCTGAGAAGCAATTATATCGGGGGTTAAAAAATCTTCGAGCTTAATTTCTCCATCTTTAGTAATCAATAATGGAATCCAGACAGTGTCATTAATAGCCTGTTTTACAGTAATTATATGATTCGCTAGATAATCACCAACTTGTTCATTTATAGTTTTTTGAAAACAAAGTTCCAGCTCATCCTGAGATACATGCCTACAAGCTTTAAATAATGGAGGTTCGTCGACTTGGTTTTTATCAATTTCGCTCCACATTTGTTTTAACACCTGTTCGCTATTCTCTTTTTTAACAATCAAATTATCACAGGAACATACTGTGAAAATCAAAATAGATATATAATAAACCCTTTTAATCATTGATAATTTTATTCGCTGTAAAAATACGTGATGTATTTCTAAGCGCATAAAATTAAAGTTTTTTATTCAGAAGGTTGATGTAATTGTAGTTAGAAAGCAATAGTTTGATAGATCTACAAGATTATTTCTTTTTAGCATCTTTTTATTTGTTTTAATAGCTTTTTCTAATTTTGCTGTCACTATTGTTTTCTCACAAATACCCTCTTTATAAAAATTTTAATGGATTATGGGTTACTATTATCTTCTTTATTAATTTCTTTAAGTATCGTTTCCAGATCTTCGATATTCATATCGTTTTTCTTTACAAAAAAGGATACCATATTTCTAAAAGACCCATTGAAGTAATTATTCATTAACTTGTTTAAGGATTGATTACTATACTCTTCTTTTTTAACTAATGGAAAATACACGTATCCTTTACCTTCTTTACGATGAGAAACAAATTCTTTGTTTTCCAGAATCCTAATAATCGTAGAAATTGTATTGTATGCAGGTTTTGGTTCCGACATTTTATCAATAATAGCGGCTACATTTCCTTCTCCGAGCTCCCATAAGAGTTGCATTACTTCTTCTTCTGCCTTGGTGAGTTGCTTCATTTATTAAATTATATGGTGTGTGTTACGTCTAGTTTATTATTGAATTTTTAATATGTAAAGATCTCCTTTTTATGAAATAGATCATACGCTAATAAAAATATTAGCTGAAATAATATGGTTTGAACTATGTATTGAAGCATATCTTTTAATATTAATAGTTTGCTTGTCTTATCAATTTTTTTGTTCTTCTTACATATCTAATGTAATCGAATAAGAAGGTACATTAATGCCTTTTGCATTTGTAATCACATTAAAGTCTAGAATATCCGCTCCTTTTTCTTCCATTAATTTCTTTCTGAAAGAAAGTTCGCATTTCCCATCTTTTGAGTTTTCTTGATAACCCTCTCCATAAACAATTCTCAAATGATATATTCCACCAGGAATATTTCGAGCATAATAATCTGTGTTTTTAGGTAAATATAGTGTTCTTACCACTTTAGAATTTTCATTGGAAACGATGTCAACAATTATGTCGGCATTTTTCCCACTGGTAAATTTCAAATAGTTGTCAATTTTATAATCGTATTTGGTATCTCCTTGATTTGCGCAATAAGGTTCTGCCTCTTTCTTAGAGATTTCATTGGCTCTTGGCGATATTTTATTACGATACTGTTCTGTAAGTTTTTGAGCAACTTCGAGACTTTTTTCGTCTCCGCTCTTGTTAATTGTCTCCAGAGAATGACCATTTTTGTTTTGTAAATTTTCAGGGAGTAAATCTATATCTAAAGAATATGAAGGAACGTGTTTCCCCTTATTTGTTACAATAGCTGTAAAATCAAGGATATCTTGTCCTTGTTCAAATAATACTTCTTTTTTAAGGAAGCCTATACAAGAACCATCAACGTCTTTTTCTGCATACTCTTCTCCATAAATTACATCTATACGATAAACTCCTTCAGGAATATTTCTTATGAAGTAAGTCTGAGATCTGGTTATAAAAGCTTTTCTGATAACTTCTGACGTTTTTAAAGAAACTATTTTCGCAATGATATTAGCATGTTTTCCGTTGGTTACTTTTAAGTAGTTATCTAATGTGTAATCGTATTTAGAATCTTTATTTAGACAATCAGACTGATTGCTTGATTGTATTCTTTCTTTAGCATCTGTTAACTTAGCGTTATCTGTATCTTTACAAGAAGTGTAGGTTAGGATACCTGTAATTACTGGTATTAGAAGTAGGTATTTAAATTTTGCAATAGATTTTGATTGGGACTTTTGTAACATAAGTATTCGTTTTTTGATTAATGATTGATTGAAAAATTGATTAATGAATGTTATTTTTTCTGTCTGAAAAGCAGCATTAAGTAGTTGTTCTATATAGTTTCTTTGATTGACTTTACTAATGGTAACGGAGTCTGCGATGTATTCATGAAGTAAGGTGATCCGTGCTTGGTAAATATAGATCAGCGGGTTCCACCATAGTAATATCTTTAATATTTCTATACTTATTTGATCGATGGTATGTTTATGATTTACATGAACTAGCTCGTGTGAAATGATATTCTTCTTTTCTTCTTCTGTTAAGGAGTCGCCTAAAAAGATGGTATTCCAAAATGAAAATGCGTGGGAACTATTGGAGAGTACTACAATTCTTTTGTCAAATGCTCTGGTAATGTTAGAAACATTTCTCAGAATATGTAGTTTATGAAATTTTAGAATAAGAAGAATAAAGCTAACAATGATCCCTATAAAATATATTACTATCCACCAATTAACTGATTGAGTAGACATTTTTGAGATGGCTTCAGTTTGATTTATGTTGGGGATAATAGTTTTGGTAGAAGCTATAATAGTTCTCTCTATATTCAATACATAAGTTTCTGCTGAGCTTGAATTTAAAAAATCAATTTCTATGAATGGTAATATTAAAGATAGAAATGGAACAGCAAGCAGATACAATCGGTTCCAATTAAAAAAGGTATCTTTTTTATGTAAAACATCATATATAACAAGAAATAAAAGCTGAAATATTAGAACTTGAAGTAGGTAATGGAACATGTTTTTTATTTTAAAATTATTAGAGAATCATGTCAATTCTGAGTCTATTTAGAGAAAAAAGTAGACTCAGATTGACGACCCCAATATTATTTAAGCTATAACTAAATTCATTCAACTAATATTTTAGTTGAATGACAAATATAGGTATTTTTTTATTTTAACTAAGTTTTTAGTTAAAAAAATAGTATTCTTTTTTAGAAGATTTTTTTTGTAAAGTTCTTTTAGTGCGTATTGAAACGGTTTAGAGATTTTGAATTATAGGTTAGTGATGGTGTTTTTAATCTCAAACTGAATCAATATATTGTAAAAATCTTGGGGATCTATATTAATTTCTGATACAGAAGTAGCAGGAATAATATCAGGAAAGGACTGTAAAGTTCTAAAAGCTTCTTTTTCTAATTCTGGTGATGACCCTTTAACCTGTATATTACTAATTTTTCCTTCATTAATAATATTAAATCTTACATAAATACGATTCAGACCAGATTGGGCATAGGAAGATACAGATAAAATATTGTAGTTTTCTTTTACGTATGTTTCAATATCATTACAGACGCAATGTTTTCGAACACGTTCTATGGTTTTGTCTTTACATCTAGTCGTAGTAGGTTTGTTTTGCGCATAGGAATTAAATCCGATTAGTAAAATAGGGATAACTTTCAGAAACTGTTTCATGATTTTGGAGGGTAGATTAGTTGTTTAAAAGTTTATACTTGCTCTAACAAAAATAATTTGTCTATCACCTTTAGATGTTACCTAAAGTTTAATTATTATGGTGAGTAATATTTTATTTAACCGTAACAAAAAACAATATTCTGAGTCTAATGAGTTACTATGGATATAGCATTAGTAATTATTGGTTTTATTTTATGTCTTATTGGTATTATTGGTAGTTTTCTACCAGTATTGCCGGGACCGTTAACATCCTGGATTGGTTTATTAATACTTCATTTCGCAGATGTTATTCCTCAAAATTGGACTTTTTTGGGGATTACATTAGGAATTGCGGTGTTAGTTTGGGTATTGGATTATATTGTTCCAGCATGGGGGACAAAACGCTTTGGAGGAACAAAATATGGGATGATTGGTAGTTCTATTGGACTTATTATTGGTTTGTTATTTTTAGGGCCTTTTGGTATTATTATTGGTCCTTTTGCAGGCGCTTTTATCGGTGAGTTGATTAAGGATAGTAATGATTCTTCTAAAGCGTTAAAAGCTGCTTTTGGATCATTTTTAGGGTTTCTTGCCGGCACTTTTGTGAAATTTGTAGTTTCTATTGCTTTTATTATTTTATATGTGAACAAGGTTTGGGAATATTGGGGAGAACTATTTTAAAACAGTTCTTTAGATATTAAAAATGTAATTGTTTTTCCTGAAATATATAGACAAACAAAAAAGAGCGTCTCCACGCTCTTTTTCTTCACACAAATCATCTTAATTTAGGGGCTTAATCTAAAATTAAAACTCACTTTGTAAAGATACTACAAAACTCGTAACCACCAAACTTTTTGTGTATTTTATCGTAAAATAATGTCATTTTAACATTATTAATTCATAATTTTGATTAAAAAGTAAGATTAATACTACATTTTGAAATTACATTACTTGATTGAACGTAAAATTTAATACAATTCATAAACAATCTGGCAATTTCTATCATAAGCCTATAATGAGGTTTTTAAATTTATTTAAAAAAGAGAGGGGGTAACATTTCTGTTCTTACAAACATTAATGCTAAATTTTAAATATAATTATATTATGAAAAAACAAAATCTAAATTCAGAACAAACAAAATTGTTCTTAGAAAAGTTTTCAACCTCTAAACTGGATAATTTATCGGCTATCAAAGGAGAAGATAATTACTATGGTGGTGGTGAAGTAGATACTGAACCAGATGCACTTATATTTGATCCTATTATCACTGATATGGGTAACTAGGCATGGGAAATTATGATCTTAGAATATTTCTGATTTCGCAGTCGTAATAACGGGTTGGTCTTGATCCGTTATAAATCCAAGTTGAAACTGCAATACTTTTTGGTATTGCAGTTTTTTTTTAAATTGATAATCTTCTTAAATTAAAAAAAGCCTCTCCATTTTCAGGAAAAGCTTCTCATTGGTTTACTAAACCACCCACGCAACAGGCGTGGGACAACACAACTTCGTTAATTGCAAAAAAAAGCTTCAATGGTAGTTGAAGCTTTTGCAATTTTGCGGTCTGGACGGGACTCGAACCCGCGACCCCCTGCGTGACAGGCAGGTATTCTAACCAACTGAACTACCAGACCATTGCCTTATTGCGGATGCAAATATACACCTCATTTTAATACTCACAAATGTTTTTTCGATTTTTTTTGAGTTATTTTTTTCGATTTTATACAAATTTCTGCCTCTCAACCAAATACGTGGTTAAGATTTTATCAAAATCTTTTGTAACATCGGCTTCTACATATTTTATTTTATACTGAGAACATTTTAATTTAAGATCATAAAAATAAGATGAAACAGCTTTCTGATAGTTTTCTTTGATATTATCAGCGTATAAGTTTACATGTTCACCAGTTTCTACATCGATAAATCGAGTAGGGCGATTACTAAAGTCAAAATTTAACTCTTTGGTACTATCAAAAGTATGGAACAATACTACTTCATGTTTATTGTATTTGAGATGCCTTAACGCTTCAAATAGTTTTTCAGGACTTGATGTAGCTTGTAGCATGTCTGTAAACAGGAATATTAATGATCTACGATGAATTTTTTCTGCTATCTGATGCAAAAATTTATAGGTATCCGTATTTTTTGTATCAGGTGTAGAGGTTACAATTTGACTTAACTTGCTTAAAAGCATTTGATGGTGTCTTTCACTACCTTTTTCCTGAGTATAATAATCGTAGGTATCACTATAGATACTCAGACCGATTGCATCTCTCTGCTTTTTTAGGATATTCATTAAGCAAGCTGTGGCCAGTGCAGAAAAACTAATTTTATTTAGTGACCCTAAATGATGTTCCTTCACTTCGGGATAATGCATAGAAGAAGAATTATCAATAATAATGTGACATCTCAGATTGGTCTCTTCTTCATATCTCTTAGTAAATAGTTTATCTGTCTTAGCATAGAGTTTCCAGTCAATATGTTTTGTGCTCTCACCATTGTTGTATACTTTATGTTCTGCAAATTCTGCAGAAAAACCATGGAAAGGACTTTTATGCATCCCGGAAATAAATCCCTCCACTACTTGCTTAGCTAAAAGCTCCAGATTTGTGAAACCTCCGGTTTTATTTATTTCATTTTGGATATTCATCATCCTTCTTGATTATTAAAGGGCTATGGAATTAATATTATGCAAACAATATACGTATAACTAATCTATTTTATATAAAAAAAGGGTTGACAATCCGTCAACCCTTTTTTGTTTGTTATACCAATTCTTAGATCAATGAATCAAGAGCTTCTGCATATACATTTTTAGGAGAAACACCAACTTGACGACCAACTACCTCACCGTTTTGGAAAACTAGAACAGTTGGAATATTTCTTACACCGTATTTAGCAGCAAATTCTTGGTTAGCATCTACATCAACTTTACCTACAACGGCTTTTCCGTCATATTCTTCACTGATTTGTTCAATGATTGGACCTACCATTCTACAAGGACCACACCATGCTGCCCAAAAATCAACTAATACAGGTTTATCGCTTTTAAGTACCACTTCATCAAAAGTAGCATCTGTTATTTCTAATGCCATAGTTATTTATTATTTAAATTCTTATTCATTTTTAATTTCACAAAATTAGTCAATAATTCTCCCAAAGCTTACAGTCATAATATTTGTTTTGACTATGGGGTTATTGGATTTCCTGATACCAAATATAATATTAAATTATTCCGGCTAACAATAATTCTTTAACGGATTAATAATTTCATTTGTGGTTTAGGATAGAATTGATATACGATTAATTCAATTTATTTTTTAAAATTAACATTATATTTACATCTGTAATTAACAGAATGAAAGAAATAGAACTGTCATATTGTAATCTTGTTTTTAAAGAGTCCTATGCTATTTTAGTAATGAAAGTAGATTCTGCTATTACTATGGAAACGTCAAAAGAAATCACGGATCATCTTGAAGCGTATTATAAAGGGAAGAAGTTCGTGTTTATTACGCATAGGAAATATCCTCACGATATAGATCTAAATGTTTACAACGGACGAATACTAAAAAATATGATTGGTTTTGCTATTGTTTCTGAAAATCCTGAAGAAATAAAAAGAGCTATGCAGGAGCAACCATTGTGGAATGAAGCCTTTACTTTTTTTAAAGAACTCGATGAGGCTGAGGATTGGGCACTGAGTTTTTTTGATTGAGTTATTCTGAATTTACACTTTTAACTATATAAAAAAAAGCTTCAACAAATAATAGTCGAAGCTTTTTGATATTGAAATTAAAGACAAACAAAATAGTTTATTCTTCAATCTTCTTTTTAGTTATTTAATGGTATTCCAATTTGACTACCTATAACACTTGCGTCTGGTTGTGTAATTACAGGGCAGTTTATAATCGCGCCTGTAGCTGTTAGTAAATCCGACAAAGAATTTGCTAATGGACTAGGGTTAGCATTTCCTCTGAAAGGGATTAAAATACCTTCTTCTAGAAGTTGATTTACTTGATCAAAACTTCTTAAGATTGGACGATCAGATTCTGGAACTGTAAACTCAGTTACGTGTGCATCCCACATTGGCGCATATCTTTCATCTCTAGGATCAATAGGGAAGGTGTTCGTTGGGTCCTGTACTTGTTGATCACTTAAAGAAGCGGTATTTAAACCTTGTACTCCAAAACCATCTGTATCCGTTGTTCTACCATTTGCTGTAGGACTAAAAGGTAGCATAGAACCTCCAGGGAATAATCCAAATGTCGGTAAGTTAGCAAGCCTTGGTGCAAACACTCCTAGCTCTATAGTAGCAGGTCCTGGATCGGACGTATCTGTAACTATATGAAAGTAATAAGGTTTACCATCTTGCCACCCATCTAAGAGTTGCATTACTACAGAGGCTTGATTAATAGCTAAGTTAGGATTGTTTAAATCATCTTGATCTTCGATGCTGTTTCCATTCGGATTTGGAATTCTATCGTGAATACCGGTACTGTTCGCCACTAATTGAGCATTTACAACTACTCCACTTGGTAATACTACATATGATGACCATTTAGAGTCTGCTATTGCTCCGGGATTAGCTTCTGCTGGAGGGAAACCAAATAACAAACCATCTGGAGCTCCCGCTACTAAAGATCTTTTAGGAGAAAAATCTACGGATCCTTCAAAAACTAATCTACCATTTCGATTAAAATATGCTTTTTGTTCTCCTCCTGATCCTACTGATGCAGCCATTCTAGGAGAAAAAATAACTCCTAATTTTTTAGCCATAAATCTGTCTGATGCTTCTGTTATTACATAGTATCCTTTTCTAAGATTTCCATCAGGTAAGGTTTCCCATCCCTGAAACATTGGAAATCTAGCAGTAGGTCCAGCTGGAACGACAGACCTATCTATCCTAAAATCAATACCTAGAACACTCGGTAAAAAAACATTTTGTGCTTCTGTAAATCTAAGCGCAGGATTAAATACATTATATGGGATCCCTCCATCTTTACGAATGCTGCTTAACAAGATTT
The DNA here is from genome assembly GCF_003443675.1 of Aquimarina sp. BL5. Lineage (NCBI taxonomy): Bacteria > Pseudomonadati > Bacteroidota > Flavobacteriia > Flavobacteriales > Flavobacteriaceae > Aquimarina > Aquimarina sp. BL5. The sequence goes on from NZ_CP031963.1 coordinate 4,020,794, forward strand.
TAGCTTCTTTTAAAGCTTTTAACGATTGAAAGAATCCTTTGGATTGAGCTTCTCTTTCTAAGGCATCTTCTGCCGTTTCACTGGTTGCTAATGGATCTTCTGTAATTACAGTGTCATCCGCACTACAGGCTATAAATAATGAGATAGTGAAAATACCTAAAAGTATAGTTTTAAAATTTTTCATTTTTTGTGTTTTTAATAGTTATATTCTGAAAAAGTAAATAGGAAAACAATCGGCCAATCGTTTAAATAAGGGTCTTAAGATCTTACATAGTTTGAGACGATATCGATATTTTGTACTTACAAAGAGGAATCTAAAAATAAAGAGGATATTGTTTTCTTTATTTTTAGATTTGATTTTAAATAACTGATTTTTAGAATATTACAATTTTTTATAAGAAAAAAAATAATTTTGAAAGATTATGTTTTTAACAAATAATTATTATATTTTCTCACTTTTTAAGAGCGTGTGAAAATTTCACATATGTTAGATAACTAACATATGAAGTAAATACTTTTGTCTTTTTTATAGGTGTAAATTGTAGAGTCTGTATCTACATAGAAAATCTAGTAATAATCTATTTTGTTCTAGAAATTAATTTAAAATTTTAATTCAATTTGTAATACACAGAATCATTTTCAAGGGCGGTCAATAATTCTGGAGAAATATTAACTTTCTGTTTTCTACTAGGCATATGTAATTTTAATTTTTCAGCCATTTCAAATATTACAAAGTTTAAGGTGTGATTCCCTGAATGCTCTGTTAATAATTCTTTAAGTCCGTCAATTCTCTTATCAGAAAGGTCATTAATATCTAACTGAATAGTTAACTTTCTGGCGTAGGTCTCCATCACATCGTGTAGTAATTGAAAGCTATTGAACTGTATTCTTGGGTCACCTTTTTTTCCGGTATCTCTATTTACCCACCCTTCTTTTATAAAGGCTTTGGCGTATACAAATGTACTTTGTACCAAGAAAGGTCTATGTTTCAAATAGTCTTCTCCAAAAATTCTAAATTCGTGTGCAGTATTATAGTCTTCTATACTAAAAATAGCCCATCCTTTTCCATTTTTAGAGGTGCGATGTTCTACACCAGTGATTACACCTCCAAATGAGATTTCTCTATTTAAGTTGTTTTCTAAGTCTGCAAAATTAAGAAGTGATCCGTTGCAGAAATATTTCATTTCATATTTAAAATCATCTAATGGATGGCCTGAAAGATAAATACCAACTACTTCTTTTTCTCGGGCTAGTTTTTCCATAGTTCCCCATTCCTCGCAGGGAGGGACTACAGGCTCAGGAATCTGGACATCACTGGCCTCCCCGAACAAACTTACTTGAGAGGAATTTTCATTTTCCTGATACTTTGATCCATATTTCATCGCTTTCTCAAGAAATGTAACCCCATCTCCATCTTGATGAAAGTATTGACCTCTATGTGTTTCGGAAAAAGAATCAAAACCACCGGCTAGTGCTAAACTTTCAAATGCTTTTTTATTGGCGGCTCGTAAATCAATACGTTTTGCCATATCAAAAATAGATTTATAGTGTCCATCTTCCTTTCTGTTTTCTACGATGGTTGCAACAGCTCCGGTACCAACACCTTTGATAGCTCCCATCCCAAATCGAACCGCACCATTCTTGTTTACAGAGAATTTTCTATAGGATTCGTTAACATCAGGGCCTAATACATCTAATTTCATACGTTTACATTCTTCCATAAAGAAAGTAACCTGTTTGATATCATTCATATTATTAGAAAGCACCGCAGCCATGTATTCCGCAGGATAATGTGCTTTTAGGTATGCGGTCTGATAGGCTATCCAAGCATAACAAGTAGAGTGAGATTTGTTGAAGGCATAAGCTGCAAAAGCTTCCCAGTCTTTCCATATTTTTTCCAGACTTTCTTCTGCATGCCCTTTGGCCGAAGCTTGTGAAATAAATTTTGGCTTCATTTTGTCCAAAACGGCTTTTTGCTTTTTACCCATCGCTTTACGAAGTACATCCGCTTCACCTTTAGTAAAATCTGCAAGTTTCTGTGATAATAGCATTACTTGCTCCTGGTATACCGTGATTCCATAAGTCTCTTTTAGATATTCTTCACAAGCTTCAAGATCATAAATAATTTCTTCGGTTCCGTGTTTTCTGTTAATAAAACTTGGAATATATTCTAAAGGACCAGGACGATACAAAGCATTCATCGCGATAAGATCTGCAAAAACAGTAGGTTTTAATTCCTTCATATATTTTTGCATCCCAGGAGATTCATATTGGAAAACTCCTACCGTTTCTCCTCTCTGGAACAATGCATAGGTTTCTTCGTCATCTAGTGGAAAATTCTCTGGATCAAGATCTACATCATGTTTAGCTTTTACAATTTTTACGGTGTCTTTGATTAAAGTTAATGTCTTTAATCCCAGGAAATCCATTTTTAGTAGTCCTGCATCTTCCACAACAGAGTTGTCAAACTGTGTACAGTACATATCCGAGTCCTTGGCTAAAGCAACCGGGACGAATTTGGTAATATCATCTGGCGTAATAATTACACCACAAGCGTGAATTCCTGTATTTCTAACAGAGCCTTCTAATATTCTTGCCTGATTTAGTGTTTCTGCTTCCAGATCACTTCCTTCGGCAATATTGAGTAGCTCGTTTACTTTTTCTAATTCATCGCTTCTAAATTTCTTCTTTAAAGTAGCTTCATCTACACCAAATATCTTTCCTAATTTAGACATATTAGGAATTAACTTGGCTATTCTATCCGCATCACCAAGTGGTAGATCTAAAACTCGCGCAGTATCTCGTATAGAAGATTTTGCTGCCATAGTACCATATGTAATGATCTGTGCTACCTGATTTGATCCATATTTTTCAATTACGTAATCCATTACACGTCCACGTCCCTCATCATCAAAATCAATATCAATATCGGGCATACTCACACGATCTGGATTTAAGAATCTCTCAAAAAGTAAATCATACTTTATAGGGTCAAGATTGGTAATCCATAAGCAATAGGCAACTGCCGACCCTGCTGCGGATCCACGTCCAGGACCTACTGAAACTCCCATATCTCTTGCTGCTCGTATAAAATCTTCTACAATCAAGAAATATCCTGGATATCCCGTTTTTTCGATTACTTTTAATTCAAAATCAAGTCGTTCATCAATAGAAGGAGTAATTTCTCCGTATCGTATTTTGGCGCCTTCATAAGTAATATGTCTTAGGTAAGCATTTTCTCCTCTTTTACCACCATCAACTTTGTCTTCCTCGGATTGAAACTCTTCGGGAATATCAAAGGCTGGTAATAATACATCTCTGGCTAGTACAAAAGGTTCTATTTTATCAACAACCTCCTGAATATTAATAATCGCTTCTGGAAGATCTTTGAATAGATTTTTCATCTCCTCAGACGACTTAAAATAGTATTCTTGATTAGGTAAACCGTATCGATACCCTCTTCCGCGTCCTATTGGTGTAGCTTGTTTTTCTCCATCTTTTACACATAAAAGAATATCATGGGCGTTGGCATCTTCTTTTTCACAATAATACGTGTTATTAGAAGCGATGGTTTTAATATTATGTTTTTTAGAGAAATTAATTAAGACCTGATTTACACGATTTTCATCTTCTTGGTTGTGACGCATAATTTCTATATACAGGTCATCACCAAATTCCTGATGCCACCAGAGCAATGCTTCTTCAGCTTGTTTTTCTCCTATATTTAATACTTTGCTTGGAACTTCACCATAAAGATTTCCAGTAAGCACTATAATGTCTTCCTTATATTGTTTAATCACCTCTTTATCAATTCTAGGCAGGTAATAGAACCCATCAACAAAACCGATAGAAGACATTTTTGCTAGATTATGATATCCATTTTTGTTTTTAGCGAGCAGTACGATTTGATAACCGTTGTCTTTTCTGGATTTGTCTTTATGATTTTCACAAACAAAAAATTCACAACCAACAATTGGTTTTATTTCTACTCCTGTAGGTTCCTCTCCATTTTCTAGAGCTTCTTCATTAGCTGCTTTTACACTTTTGTTATGATTAGTAACTGCCGATACGAAATGAAAAGCCCCCATCATATTTGCATGATCCGTCATAGCAACAGCTGTCATTTTGTGTTTAGCTGTTTCTTTTACCAAATCAGGAATACTCGTAGTGGATTGCAAAACCGAAAATTGAGTATGATTGTGAAGATGTGCAAAGTTAACTGAATCAAGGGCGGCAATATTTTTTTTGATCTCTTGCTGAGAAATATTAGAGCTGCCTTGTTGATCCAAAGCCTCTTGGATTTTTTGTGAGGCCTTTTTAAGATTTATATGCTTTAGACCTATTAATTGTATAGGTGCTGGATTTTTTTCTTTAAAATCTTGGAAATAATCTGGTTGAACATCTAGTTCTTCCTGTGTGAAAATTTGTTTACGGATCAATTCCAAAAAACATCGGGTAGTAGCTTCTACATCCGCAGTGGCATTATGTGCTTCGCCAAATGCTGTTCCAAAAAGATATTCGTGCAGTTCGGTTAATGTAGGGAGTTTAAATTTTCCTCCACGACCACCGGGAATCTGACATAAACTAGCCGTAGTTTCTGTACAGGTATCTAGAACAGGCAGTTCCTGCAGCTGATTATCAATACCAAGCCTGTAAAACTCAGAGCTCATAATGTTAATATCAAACCCTACGTTCTGACCTACAACGAATTTGGTTTTGGAAAGCGCAATATTGAATTTCTCTAAAACTTCTGTTAATGTAATACCATCCTGATCTGCTAATGCGGTAGAAATTCCGTGAATTTTTTCTGCATCATAAGGAATGTTAAACCCTTCGGGTTTTACCAAATAATCCTCGTGCTCTACACAGTTCCCCATTTCATCGTGTAACTGCCAAGCGATTTGGATACATCTTGGCCAGTTGTCTGTGTCGCTTATTGGAGCATCCCAACGTTTAGGTAAACCTGTTGTTTCGGTGTCAAAAATTAAGTACATAAAAAGATCAGTTTCGAGAAAGTTCAATCTTCCAGTGGAAGTGATCTCCAAAAATAACTAAAATGATAAGTTGATTGATTAAAAGTTATTCAGAATTATTAACCATTGAGAATACGCTGCATTTTTAATTTAAGGATTTTGTTTTTTGAAATAAATAAATAAAATAATATATTTACGTAATCAGTTACGTAAATAGATTTAGATATGACTTTTTTTGATACTATAGGTACAATGGCAATTGGCAGCAGGTTAAGGATGTTAAGTGAACGAATAACAGAAGATGCGAGACAAGTATATGAATTGTATGGAGTTGGTTTAAAACCAAAATGGTTTCCTGTGTTTTATGTTTTGTCACAAAATAATGAAAAATCAATTACAGCGATTGCTAAAGAAATAGGGCATTCTCATCCTTCTGTTAGCAAAATAGTTAGAGAAATGTCTCAGGATGGAATTATTTCTGAACAGAAAGATAAAAATGATGGTAGAAAAAATAATATAAAGCTTACTTCTAAAGGAAAGAGTCTGGCGTTAAAAATGGAGAATCAATGCTTTGATGTAAAGAGTGCTGTAGATGATATTTTAGTGCAAACAAAACATAATATGTGGAATGCCATCGGAGAGTTTGAATTTTTATTAGATGAAAAGTCTTTACTAAAAAGAGTTATTGAGCAGAAGAAAAAACGAGAATCTTATAACGTTGAAATCATACCTTATGAAGAAAAATATCGACAAACATTTAGACAGCTAAATGAAGAATGGATAAATCATTATTTCAAGATGGAGGAGACTGACCGAAAAGCACTAGAACATCCTAAAGAGTATATATTGGATAAAGGAGGTTATATTTTAATTGCTTTGTATAAAAATAAGGCTGTTGGAGTGTGTGCATTGATAAAAATGCAAGAGTCCAAATATGATTTTGAATTAGCAAAGATGGCTGTCTCTTCTGAAGCTAAAGGAAAAGGGATAGGCTGGATTTTAGGGAAAGCAATTATTGAAAAATCAAGGTTCTTAAATGCAAAGAAAATTTATCTGGAGAGTAATACTGTATTAGCTCCTGCGATCAATCTGTATCAAAAATTAGGATTCAAAAGGGTTGTTGGTCATCCTACTCCATATGAACGCTGTAATATTCAGATGGAACTTAAGCTTGATTAAAATGGTAAAAAGTGAAAAGGAGTTATGTTCGGCGTTGGTTGTAGATTATACTTAATAAGTCTTTATTTGATTTGTTTATGAGTTTATAGGTATAACTACTACCTCGCCGAATCATAATTACTGCTATATTAGGTTATAAAGTACTTGAAAAGAATCTTATGCTATTCTGATGAACTCTGTAAATATCGACAAATCCTTTAAAAAATAAAAAGCGTTCAACAATATTATTGGTGAACGCTTTTCGAATTATAGTTGAGTTGTGATTTTAATATCCGTATTCAAATAATCCTTCGGTGACAACTATTCCGCTTGTTGTGGTAAATTCAAAGCTACCACTAATACATTTGGTTTCAGTATCGTGAAAAGTTATTGTAAGTCTTCCTGATACTGCAGATGCCTTGTCATTATATAAACTATAAGTAGCACTATAATCTCCAGACCCCGTTAGGGAATGTGTTCCAACAGTAACATTTATAGGGAAAACAATCTCTATTTCTTCATCATCGTTACTTGCTTTGATAAAAATAGAAGGGTTGTTTACTCCAAATGGAATTGCGTCGTGATCATCTGTAATCATTGGGTTGCCATTAATCATAGCAGTTAGAGATGCATTAAGAAGACATGGGTTTATTTCAGGATCTTCTTCTTCCTCTTCAACGTTTATAATAATTTCAGGATCTTCTTCTTCCTCTTCTGGTTGAGGAACAAAATTTTCTATAGGTAATCTATAAAACCATCCGTTCTTGAAGCTCATAGATCTTCCATTACTACCTTTTAAGTCTTCAAAATAGAAATTACCGGAAACACTATTATTATAAATTTCTGTAATAACTATCTGTCCGTTACTTACTCCGTCTTCTGAGATAAATTTTACATCATCCTCTTCGAAACTAACTTTGTTAATAGCTTGTTGTTCTAGTCTATAAGTTCCAATGTCAGTAGAAGAAGTGGAAAAATTTATTGATTCTGTGCCAGTGTTTCCGACGATGACTAATGTACCATCATCGTGAATAATAGCTTTTCTGATATCAGGTCTGAATAATTTTCCGTCGATTGTAGCCTGTAATCCTGGTGTGTTAAATTCCACATCGTCTGTACAAGAATTAAAAATTAGGCAGACTACTGCCAATAGTGGGGTAATTTTTTTAATCATACGTTTGGGGCTTTAAAAATCTAATTACGGAAAAAACTATAATTAGATGTTCTGGTACAAACATATAATGAAAATCTTAAGAAAACAATTTTTTTCCGATAAAAAACACAATTTTCAACGATTAAGGATAAAAAACACCGATGAAATACACAAAAAACTTGTTTTTGTTTATTTAAAGTAAGTTTTTACACTTATTTATAAATATGCAAATTCTACATATTAGAACCTTGTTTTAGAATTTGAAACTTAAAAGATTTTGTAATAGATCATAAAGGCAAATCATTTTAGCGCTAATTTGTTAAAAATGATTACATTTGCGCACTTAATTATAATCGGGGTCGAGTACCCAAAAATTAATTCATATGTCTGTTAAAATAAGATTACAGAGACACGGTAAAAAAGGAAAACCTTTTTACTGGATCGTAGCAGCGGATGCTAGAGCAAAAAGAGATGGTAAGTTTTTAGAAAAAATCGGTACGTACAATCCAAACACTAACCCAGCGACTATAGACTTAAATGTTGATGGTGCCGTAAAATGGTTACAAAATGGAGCGCAGCCTACTGATACAGCTAGAGCTATCCTTTCTTATAAAGGAGCGATGCTAAAAAATCACCTTACTGGAGGTGTAAGAAAAGGTGCTTTGACTGAAGAACAAGCTGAAGAAAAATTCAATGCTTGGGTTCAGGAAAAAGAAGGATCTGTTGGTGCTAAGAAAGATTCTTTAGCTAAAGCAGAAGCTGATGCTAAAGCAAAAGCACTTGCTGCAGAAAAAGAAGTGAATGCTAAGCGTGAAGCTGATGCTGCGGAAGCAGAAGCAGCTGCTAAAGCAGAAGAAGCTGCCGCTAATGCTACAGAAGCAGAAGCAACTGAAGAAGCTAGCAACGAGGAAGAATAGTTGCATTACTGACGATGAAGAAAGAAGATTGCTTCTATCTAGGCAAAATCGTAAGCAAATTTAGTTTTAAGGGCGAAGTGTTGATAAAACTTGACACTGACGAACCTGAAAGTTATGTGAAAATGGAATCAGTTTTTATTAATTATAATAAAAATTTGGTTCCATTTTTTATTGAAAAAAGTTCACTTCATAAAAGTGATTTGCTTCGCGTGAAATTTGAAGACGTAGATTCAGAAGAAGATGCGGATGATCTGATGAAAGCAGAAATATATCTGCCCATCGATCTTTTACCTAAACTTGAAGGAAATAAATTCTATTTTCATGAAGTGATAGGTTTTAAAATTATAGACAATAGTTTTGGAGAGGTAGGTGTCATTAAACATATTAATGATAGTACAGCACAGGCGCTTTTTGAGATTGATCGTAATGGTATTGAGATTTTAATACCGATGAATGATGAATTTATAGATAAGGTGGATAGAGATACTAAGACCGTTTTTGTAAATACTCCAGAAGGATTGATAGATCTTTACCTTTAGAACATGTCTAAACCATTCCAGTTTAAGCAATTTACAATACACCAGGACCGTTGTGCTATGAAGATAGGCACAGATGGGGTCTTGCTAGGTTCTTGGGTTCCGTTATCCAATGAGATAAATTCAATTCTGGATATAGGTACGGGAACAGGAGTTATAGCATTGATGATGGCTCAGCGATCTTATGTAGATACTATAGATGCTATAGAAATTGATGATGATGCGTATGAGCAAGCGGTAGAAAATTTTGAAGCCTCGGATTGGGGAGATCGATTGTTTTGCTACCACGCTTCTTTTCAGGAATTTTTCCAGGAGATAGATGACGAATATGACTTACTAATTAGTAATCCTCCGTTTTATACAGATGATTACAAAACAGCTGATGCAAGTCGTGATGCAGCTAGGTTTGAAGATTCGCTACCTTTTGAACACCTTTTTGTAGGAGCCTCTCATTTACTATCAGAAAATGGAAGATTTGCGGTTATACTCCCTTATAAAGAAGAAAATAATGCTATAGATATCGCAAAAAGAGTAGGATTATATCCTCAAAAAATTACCAGAGTTAAGGGAAATCCTTCTTCAGAAATTAAAAGAAGTATGTTATTATTCGGATTTGATCAATCCGATTTTGAATCAGAAGAATTGATTATAGAAAAAACTAGGCTTCAATATACGAAAGAGTATATCGAATTGACAAAGGAGTTTTACCTTAAGATGTAAGGTGAGTATATAAAAAAAGGAGCATTATACTATAACGCTCCTTTTCTCCAAATTCAATCACTCTACGAAGTTTAATTTATATTTCTATAAATTAACACTCTTAAGATTTTTACAGTAATTAGTCTTTAGCAACCCAATTACCTTCAGCGTCACAATGCACTTCTACTGTTTCTCCATCTTCTTTAGTAAGTTCTAATTTAAACTCAGAAGCATCTTCCTTAGCAGCAGCTTTACTAATAGTTGCTCCAGCAAAATCTTTTGCTACAGCGTCAAGCACTGGTTGTGGTAAGTTTTCAACAGCTAACTCAATATATTTTTCCTGAGCAGTAACTTCTACTGTTTCATCAGAAGACAATTCTTGTGCATTGATACTTTGTGTTCCTAATAAAAGTCCAAAAGCTACTACTGGTAATACAAATAAATTTTTCATTTTGTTCTTAGGTTTTAATTATTCTTTATTTCGTTGTTTAACTAAAAGGAATAATTGTGCCAGATGGTTTTTAATGAAGAAAAAAGGATTAAATAGCTTTAAATCAGGTTTTTAAACAAAGTATTAATAATGTTAAGAGTATCTAAAATGTGTAGAAATCAATTTCCAAATGCGGAATTTGTCCACAAGTTTCTATAAATTTAAGTCTAAGTATATTTCTGTTATGAGTGGCATTACCATCAAATATTCCAAGTATTAGAGATCCTCAGTGTTTTATATAATATTTTAAGAAGTCAAAAAAAATTGGTTGCTCTTTTTTCATTAATTACATTTGTTACCGGTTTAATCACCATGATTTTGAAAATAGTATAAAACATAAATAGAAAATATAATGAAGCCTGATCTTTTTGAAGCACCAGATTATTATAATTTAGATGAACTCTTAACAGATGAGCATAAGTTAGTTCGCGATGCTGCTCGCAGTTGGGTAAAACGAGATGTGTCTCCTATTATTGAAGAATATGCCCAACGCGCAGAGTTTCCAAATCAAATTATTAAAGGATTAGCAGAGATAGGAGCTTTTGGTCCTTATATTCCAGAAAAGTACGGTGGAGCTGGATTAGATCAGATTAGCTATGGATTGATCATGCAGGAAATAGAAAGGGGGGATTCTGGAGTTCGTTCTACGGCTTCGGTACAATCTTCGTTGGTTATGTATCCAATCTGGAAATACGGTACAGAAGAACAACGAAATAAATACCTTCCTAAGCTAGCATCAGGAGAGTTTATGGGATGTTTTGGGTTAACTGAACCTGATCACGGATCAAACCCTGGTGGGATGACTACCAATTTTAAAGATAAAGGAGATCACTATTTGCTTAACGGCGCTAAGTTATGGATATCCAATGCCCCTTTTGCTGATATAGCAGTGGTTTGGGCAAAAAATGAAGAAGGAAGAATTCATGGACTTGTTGTAGAACGAGGTATGGAAGGATTCTCCACACCGGAGACTCATAATAAATGGTCACTCCGTGCTTCGGCAACAGGAGAGCTTATTTTTGATAATGTAAAAGTACCTAAAGAAAATCTTTTGCCAGGGAAAAGTGGATTGGGAGCTCCTTTAGGTTGTTTGGATTCTGCTCGTTTTGGAATCGCCTGGGGTGCAATTGGAGCAGCAATGGATTGTTATGATACAGCTTTGCGCTATTCTAAAGAACGAATTCAGTTTGATAAACCCATTGGAGGAACACAACTTCAGCAAAAGAAGCTAGCAGAAATGATTACCGAGATTACCAAAGCACAATTACTTGCTTGGCGATTAGGAGTTTTGAGAGAAGAAGGAAAGGCTACTACAGCACAAATCTCTATGGCAAAACGTAATAATGTAGATATGGCGATAAAAATTGCTAGAGAAGCTAGACAAATTCTAGGAGGAATGGGAATTACTGGAGAGTATAGTATTATGAGGCATATGATGAATCTAGAAAGTGTGATTACTTATGAAGGAACCCATGATATTCATTTATTGATTACAGGAATGGATATTACAGGAATTGCCGCTTTTAAATAAGACTGTATTTTTAAAATAATAACGTCTTAGTTTTTCTAAGACGTTTTTTTATGGATATTTGCGGCTTCAAAAAATCAAATCAATGAAAAAAGTAATTTTTATTTTAGTGTGTAGTCTGTTTGTGTATTCATCTTTTGCTCAGGATATGGCAAAGGTAGAACCAGTACAATTTCGAATAAATTTTTTAGCTCCAGGAGCAGAAGTTGAATTTGGGGTTACTAAAAGCTCTACTATATTATTAAATGCAGGTTTTTTATGGGGTATTGGATCTAGTGAGGATTTTAATGGAAACGTAGAGACTAATTTTGCGATTCTTCCGATAATTGATGGACAATATAGATACTATTACAATCTGAAGCAAAGACAAGAAAAAGGTAAAAATATTTCCAAAAACAGTGGTAATTTTATAGCTCTAAAAGGAACTTATTATTTTACAGAGAGTTTTCTTGAGAATCTGGAAGGTAATGAGGAAGACCTTTTTACAGACGAAAGTGATCTGTCTGTGATTGGATTAGCATATGGAATACAGCGAACATATTTCGATTGGCTTCATTTAGGTTTTGAAGGAGGTATAGGGTATGGACAAACTCGTACAGATAATGTCGTGTTACCCATATTGTCATTTACGATCGGATACGCTTTTTAGTTCTGAAAATGATTGGTTTACTAATAGATTTTTTAAACCGCAGGTCTGTTCTCGGATAGGTTTTTGGCTTTAGCAAATACTTCGATGGTTTGTTCGATGTCTTTCTCACTTGTCATCCAAGAGCAGATACTAATACGGATTACTACTTTTCCTTGCCAAGTAGATCCTCCGCACCAACATTGACCAGATGTTTGTATAAAGTTTAAAACCAAATTTGTTTGTTGATCATTTTTACAAGCTACTAATACCTGATTGAAAACAACATCATTAAGTATTTTAAAACCGATGGTTTGTAATCCTTTTTCGAGTTGTTTTGCTCTTATATGGAATGTAGTAACCATTGTATCAATTCCTGTTTTTCCAAGATACTTAATTGTTGCCCATAGTTCAATACCTCTGGAGCGTTTTGATAATTCTGGAGTGTACAATAGTGGATCTCGTTGTTCACTATAGATAATATATTCTCCTGTAGCTTGCAGAGCGGATAAAAGCGCTTCAGAATCTTTGCATAATATTACCCCAGAATCATAAGGTGTATTTAATGTTTTATGACCATCAACCGCCCAAGATGAAGCCTTTTCAATTCCATTTGTGAGATAAGAAAGTGATTTTGAAGCAGCGGCCCAAAGTCCAAAGGCACCATCAATATGTACCCAGGAACCGGCTTTATTAGCAATGTCGCATATGATATTGAAATCATCAAAAGATCCTGTGTTAGCATTTCCAGCTTGTAAAATTATAAGAGAATGATCATCTAATTCAGGTAATGCTTCTGTATTAAATCTTCCTTGGTTGTCAGATGGAATCCACGTGATGTTTTCGTGACCAAAACCTAGCATCGCTAATGTCTTCTTAATACTTGCGTGGATCTGTTCGTGTGCAATAATTTTAATTTTTGGAGAACCATTTAATCCTTTTAAATTGATATCCCATCCTAAATTCTTGAGCAACCTAAATCTAGCAGCGGCAAGCCCAGATAGATTTGCCATAGATGTTCCACTAACAAAGCCTGCGACCGTTTCTTTTGGTAATTTAAAAATGGTTTTAAGCCATTGTTCACAGATTTGTTCTAATTTTGCATTAATAGGAGAAGTAAGATATAATCCTCCGCATTGATCCCAAACATCAGACAACCATTTTACACCTAATGATACTGGGACTGCACCTCCATTTACAAAACCAAAATATCTGCCTCCGGTTTGGGCAATAGTTCCAGAAGAACCAAAATTATGTAATTGGTTAATAATTTCTGTGGCTGAGCAGGATTTTTCTTTAAGTGGTTCGTCAAATAAGTCTAATTTTTTTATGTTTTCTTCTGATGGAAAAACATCCATATCCTCAATCCTATCAATATAATTAAATGCAAAATTACGGGCTTGGTCAAAAAGTTTCTTTTCTGATAGTTCTAGACGCATTTGCTCAAGTATATTCATAACTTTGCGTTTTTATTTACTGCTTTGTAAAAGCTAATTTGATTCCTAAAATGATAAATACACTACCCGTGAATTTATCTAACCATAGTTTTATTTTGTAATTACGTCTTATACTGTTAGATAATTTTGCTGCAAAAAAGGAAAGAAATAAACACCAAAGGGTTCCGGTAGTTACGAATGTTAAACCTAATATAAGGAAAGGAGTATAATTTTCTGCAAAGTCGGGATTTATAAATTGAGGTAAAAAAGCAAGAAAAAATAATGCTACTTTTGGATTCAATACATTAGTTAATATTCCCGATAAATAAACTTTTCTATAATTTATTCTATACGTTTTACGCTCTTCTATTTCGAGATTATTTTGGCTTTTAGATCGCAAAAGTTGGATACCTAAATATAATAAATATATAGCCCCAGCATATTTTATAATATTAAATGCTATTGCGGATTTTGCCAATAAAATAGATAACCCCAAGGCGGCAAATAAACAATGGATTAAGGCACCGGTTGATATACCTAATGCGGATAAAACCCCTGATTTTTTTCCTTGAGAAATACTTCTTCCTAAGATATACATTGTGTCTGCCCCTGGAGTCAGGTTTAGCAGAATTCCTGCAAGCACAAAAGCTTCAAAATTTATGATTCCAAACATTTTTTCTTTTTTAATAAAAATAATTCAATGAGATATTATTATAATTTGAAATGTAAATTTAACTTTATGCCCTTAAGAAAAGAAGGATGATTCAATCAATTTATATTGTTGTTTCCTTTGAATCGAGCTTTTTTTGGTGTTAAAACAATGAATTGTGATAAAAGATGAATTAGATAGTAAAATACTTCTGTTTTTGAAAAATAATTCGAGAGCTTCATATGCTCAGATCGGACGGCAGATTGGATTATCTGCCTCTGCTGTCGGTGAACGAATACAGCGATTAGAAAATACAGGAGTTATTAAAGAGTATGCTACACTAATAGATACCAAAAAAATAGGCTTTTCTGTATCTGCATATATTCTGATGAGTTTAGAGAGCAAAAATTTTCACAATTTTATAAGTATTATTGATCGCTTTGAGGAGGTGGAACATTGTAGCAGGGTTACTGGAGAAAATTGCTTGATTATGAAGATTATAGTAAGAGATAGTGAACATTTGCAGGAGGTGATTGATAAATTAGCAGAACACGGTAATCCATCAACACAAGTAATTCTTTCGGATATCATAACTAATGGTAAGAAAATAATTAATGGTCAGTAAATGTTTACTGAAAATATGATTTAATCAATAGTATATTAATGAAAATATTTGGACATCGTGGAGCAGCTGGATTGGTTGCCGAAAACACATTAGAATCTATAGCAGAAGCTTTGAAGTATAATGTAGACGGAATAGAAATAGACGTTCATAAATGTAAATCGGGAGAACTAATAGTTATCCATGATGAAACATTACAAAGAACAACCAATGGTAAAGGAAAGATTTCAGAATTCACTTTACAGGAGCTCAAAAGATATAAAACTGGAGAAGGATATAGCATTCCCACTCTTGATGAAGTATTAGATGTAGTGAATGCTAAATGTACTCTTAATATAGAATTAAAAGGAATAGGTACGGCTATTCCTGTTATAGAGCTTTTAGAAAAAAGAATCAAAGATTCTAAATGGGATTATGATCATTTCATCTTATCTAGTTTTGATCATTCTCAGTTATTTCAAATAAAACTTAAAACTTCGGCATTTAAATTAGGGGTACTAACAGAAAAAAACATCCCATCCATACTAAATGTAGCCGAAACCTTAGAAGCATTTTCTGTACATCCACCGATATATTCTTTACAAAAAGAAGAAGTCACTTTGGCAAAAAACAAAGGGTATAAAGTATATACTTGGACTGTAAATGATACCGCTAAGATAGCATCATCAAAAACCTGGAAGATTGATGGTATCATAACAGATTTCCCTAATTTTGCTTAATGCAGTATGATCTCTTAATAATTGGTGGTGGAGCAGCTGGATTTTTTACTGCGATTAATGTGGCAGAAAAAGATCCAAGTCTGAAAATAGCTATTCTCGAAAGAGGAAAAGAAGTGCTATCCAAAGTCCGGATTTCTGGAGGAGGCCGATGCAATGTAACACATGCAGAGTTTATTCCTGATGATTTAAGTAAGAATTACCCAAGAGGAGAGAAAGAACTAAAAGGACCTTTTCATACTTTTATGACAGGGGATACTATGGAATGGTTCGATCATCGTGGTGTGGAATTGAAAATAGAGGATGATGGTAGAATCTTTCCGGTTTCTGATTCATCACAGACGATTATAGATTGTTTTTTATCAGAAACCAAACGATTAGGCATCCAGGTTCTGACGAATCATTCAGTGAAAGATTTTTATCAAGAAAAAGGAATCTGGAAAGTAATTACAAGTCAAGGTAATTTTGAAACTGTAAAGCTGATGATCGCTACAGGAAGTAATCCTAAAATATGGACAAAACTTAATTCCTTGGATCATCAAACTATCGATGCCGTTCCGTCGTTGTTTACTTTTAATATAAAAGATAATAGAATTAAAGGTTTGCCAGGAATAGCAACGGATGCTTCCGTTCAAGTAAAGAATTCTAAATTAGCCAGTGATGGTCCGTTGCTTATTACTCATTGGGGAATGAGTGGTCCAGCGATTCTTAAACTATCAGCTTGGGGAGCAATAGAATTGAATTCCTATCAATATAATTTTGAAATCATTGTTAATTGGATACAGGATTATTCTCCAGAAGAAGTATTAAATGAACTTAAAATTCTGAAAAATAAAAATCCAAAACAGCAAGTGTCTAAATACGCCCAGTTTGAGCTGCCTAAAAGACTTTGGCAAAGTTTAGTGACAGCTTCTGGTATTGAGAGTACAACTCGATGGGCGGATACCAATAAATCTCAACTGAGCAAACTTTCAGAAGAACTAACCAAAGGTGTTTTTAAGGTAAATGGGAAAAGTACGTTTAAGGAAGAATTCGTTACGGCAGGAGGAATTGATCTAAAAGAGATTAATTTTAAAACTTTTGAAAGTAAGAAACATAAGAATTTATATTTTGCTGGAGAGGTCTTAAATATAGACGCTATAACGGGAGGGTTTAATTTCCAGAATGCCTGGACAGGTGGTTATATTGCAGCTCAGGCTATTACATCAAAATAAATGAATACATATATTGCTTTACTTCGTGGGATCAATGTTGGTGGTCATAAAAAGATGAAAATGGCCGATCTTAAAGAGATGCTGGAAAGCTTAGGATTTAGTGCTGTAGTAACATACATCCAAAGTGGAAATATTGTTTTTAGGGATGCTTCAGAAGATATAGAAGTTTTAGAGGTCAAAATTCAAACTGCAATCAAGAAACGTTTTGGTTTTGATGTACCAGTATTAATAATTACTCACGATACGCTAAATGAAATTCTTCAGAAAAACCCTTATGTGAAAAGACTGGAAAGTGGCCAGATTGATGATAAAAAAATGTACTTCATGCTTTTATGTAATCAGCCCAATTCTCTTGCGACAGCAGAACTTTCTAAGGTATCTTTTGACCCTGAAGAATTCATAATTACTAAAAATGTAATTTACTTATTTGCTGCTAATGGGTATGGGAAAACAAAACTTCATAACAACTTTTTTGAAAAAAAATTAAATTGTCAAACAACCACTAGAAATCTCAGGACATTGAGTAAGTTATTGGAATTAAGTTTTTTAAAAAAATAAGTTGTCTTAATACTTTTCGGAAATCTGTGTAAAATTTTGTACCTTAAAAAGGTTTAACCATTACCTTATTAACTATGAAAAAAATTACATTAGCACTTATTATTATTTTTATTTGCAATAGCACTTTTGTAGCTAAAGCCAGCGTAGAAGAGCCTATAAAAAAGCTATTGATGGATTATATTAATAAGATTAACGATCTGGAAAGAGGGGCTAAAAAAAACGATGTTTTGTATTTATTTGATGAAAAATATAGCGGTAATACTGTTTATGTTAATTTATCCGGTGCTTTAGTTAGAAAAAATTATGATAAGAAAAATATTTCTTCTCAATTAGATGATATTATCAATGATGATAATTATAGCTTTAGACTCACCTTAGATAAAATCGTTTTCCAGAATCAGAAAGAAAATGCAGGAATCATATCGGCTGTGGTTAGTTTTGAGTCATTTATTAATAAAAAACTTGCCGAAAAAGGAACTATGTTGATGGATATGGTAGGGATTCAGATTAATGAAAGATGGCGGATTGTGCAAAACAATATGGTAAGAGTTTCTGAGGCTAAAGATATAGGAGAGTGTGTTTGCTATATGTATGGAAATGGAGATACTAAGTTCGTTACTGAGGTGTATTTTCCGGCGGGATTAGAGTATGATCAAAAATTAGAGTCTTTTCAGATTACGAGAAAAGATGGAGTTAGGCTTATAAAATCTCATAGTGAGGAGTTTTCTTGGAAAGGAAATGGTGGTATATATTACAAAGGAAAATCTATTGGTAAGACAAAAGATTCTAAACTTGCTATACAAGCAGCCGTTAAGGATTTGTATAAAGATTCGTGCATTAATGTGGTGTTCAACTAAGCTACTATCCAGATTATAAAAATTCTTAAAACCAAAAATCAAGATATCCTGCTAAATAATTATTTAGTAGGATATCTTTTATTAAATTTTAAAGATCAGTGAATATTCAATCTCTTAAGAATCCCTTCCAGGAGATTTCAATAGCTTGATTGATGTGTTTATCAAGCAGTTTTACTTTTTCATTTTCGTGAATTTTCACAATAGATACCACATTTCCAAAAAATAATTCTTCCATGACCATAGAATTGTATGATTTGAATACTTTTTGACGAATACCTGTTTTGAAATAATTCTCGATTTCACCATAATATTGTCTTGCTTGATCTTTTAAGGATTGAGGAATCTCTGGTGATCTTGCTATTTGTTCAGAAAATACAAAAGCAAGAGGGTTATTCACGAAATAGTGGAACAGATTAAGCCACATGATTGAAAATTGCTTCTTAATATCATCCTCTGGGATGTTACGCATAACCACAGTTCCAAAATCTTGAGTAAGCATTAAATAAAGTTCCGTTATAATTTCTTCTTTATTCTTAAAATGATGATATACGGTCCCATTAGCAACGCCGGATTCTTTAATAATTTGTGAAAGAGAAGTTGCCTGTATTCCTTGTTTTGTAATTAATTCTAAAGTTGTCTGTAAGACGATTGACTTTTTGTTCATAAAAATTTTATTCCTTCATTCTTGGTTTAGTTAAGTTGCCATATACTAAAATTTAATGCAGTCGCAAAAGCAACCCAAATCAAGTAAGGGATAAGTAGGTAAGCGGCAGTAGAGTTTACAACTTTGAACCACTTGATTGTAAACAATAATAGGATAAACAGGGCAATTATATCCACAAGTGCAATCAATGGATTACGCATTCCAAAGAAAAAAATGGACCACGCAGCATTGAGTAAAAGTTGAAACCCAAAATGATATAACGCAGTTTTTACCCATTTATGATAAAAACCTTTACTCCAAACAATTCCTGCTGCAATTCCCATCAAAATATAAAGGATTGTCCATACAGGAGCAAAAAGCCAATTAGGAGGGGTAAAAGTTGGCTTTTCTAAAGCTACATACCAAGTGCTAATGGATGTTTGGGTAGCAATACTACTCAAAAAACCTATTAGCACGCATAATAAAACGGCAATACCGATACGCAGTAACTTTTTTTTCATTAGGGTTAGTTAGTTAAATACTAAAATAGCAATTTATTTTTACTAGCTTACTTTTAAAACCACTTAACAACTTATCTTTGCCAAAATAATTTTGCATTATGGGCGATTATAGCCAATTTATTTCTAAAATATCTTCAGTAAAACTAGATAAAGGATCTATTTCCTGTTCATCACCTAGTAATATTGCTTTAGTTAAGTATTGGGGAAAACGACCAGTACAATTACCAGAGAATCCTTCGATAAGTTTTACCCTAGATGTTTGTAAAACGGAGACAACATTACAGTATGAAAAGTTAGAGAAAGCTTCTGAAAATTTTCAGTTTGAATTGTTTTTTGAAGGTAAACCGAAACCAGATTTCAAGCCGAAAATCCAAAGTTTTTTTAAAAGAATTTTGGACTATGTTCCATTTCTGAAGGATTATAAGTTTATAATAGAGACAAGTAATACATTTCCACATAGTAGTGGTATCGCATCTTCTGCAAGTGGTATGAGCGCTTTAGCATATTGTTTAATGCAATTAGATAAACAAATAAATCCGGAAATGACTGATGAGGAATATATACAAAAAACCTCTTTTTTATCTAGATTAGGATCGGGAAGTGCCAGTAGAAGTATAGAAGGTCCTATAACAGTATGGGGTAAGCATAAAGAAGTTTCAGAAAGTAGCGATGCTTACGCAATTAAATTTCCATATGATATTCATCCAAACTTTGCGAATTATCAAGATACCATTCTTCTTGTGGATAAAGGAGAGAAACAAGTAAGTAGTTCTGTTGGTCATGATTTAATGCACGGACATCCATTTTCATCAGAGCGATTTATACAGGCAAATAAAAATATCATAAGACTAAAAGATATTTTGATGTCAGGAGATTTAGACGCGTTTGTTGAAGTGGTTGAAAGTGAGGCATTAACACTACATGCAATGATGATGACTTCGCTACCTTATTTCATATTAATGAAACCGAATACATTGTCCGTAATCAATAAGATTTGGGAATATAGAAAACAAACAGGGTCTAAGATTTGTTTTACTCTAGACGCGGGAGCGAATGTACACGTATTGTATCCAGATTCTGAGAAAAACAAAGTGATGGATTTCATTAAGAGTGAGTTAGTTGTATATTGTCAGAAAGGACAGTATATTTGCGACAAAATAGGATTAGGTGCTAAATTGTTGTAACTTTATCCTAATTAGTTAGACAAATTGGATATAAGGAAAGCAAACTGATGAAGGGACCACTATTTTACTCGAAAATACTTTTATTTGGCGAATACGGAATAATCAAAGATTCTAAAGGACTTTCTATTCCCTATAATTTCTTCAAAGGAGCTTTAAAGCTTACTGATAATCCAGACGAACAAGCTATTAAGTCCAACGAAAGTTTACGTAATTTTACAAGCTACTTAGAGAAAATTCAGGATGAAGGTGTTGTGAAATTCGATTTACAAAGATTGAAAGAAGATGTTGGATCAGGAATGTATTTCGATAGTAGTATTCCTCAAGGATATGGAGTAGGTAGTAGTGGAGCGTTGGTGGCCGCAATTTATGATAAATATGCGGATGATAAAATTACGGTTTTAGAAAATCTTACTCGTGATAAATTACTGAAACTTAAAGAGATTTTTGGGTTAATGGAGTCATTTTTCCATGGTAGTAGCTCAGGTTTAGATCCTTTAAATAGTTATTTAAGCCTTCCAATCCTTATCAATTCTAAAGATAATATAGAACCAGCAGGAATTCCTTCACAAAGTCTTGATAATAAAAAAGGAGCTGTATTTTTATTGGATAGCGGAATCGTTGGAGAAACTGCTCCTATGGTCAGTATCTTTATGGAAAACATGAAACAAGAAGGTTTTCGTACAATGCTTAAAAATCAGTTTGTAAAACATACGGATGCGTGTGTTGATGATTTTCTTCAAGGAGATATAAAATCGTTATTCTCGAACATCAAACAATTATCTAATGTCGTTTTAGATAATTTTAAGCCTATGATTCCTAAACAATTCCATGCATTGTGGAAAAATGGAATAGAAACTAATGACTACTATCTTAAACTATGTGGTTCTGGTGGCGGAGGTTATATTCTAGGATTTACTCAAGACTTAGATAAAGCTCAATCTGCTCTTAAAGATTATAAATTAGAAGTGGTTTACAACTTTTAACAGGTACATATCAGGATGCTTTCCAGAAAAAATAAACTCATTCTTCTAAAGTTATTGAGTTTGTTTTCTATTGTTAGAGGGTATAACATTCTTATTATTGTCTTGGCACAATACCTTACTTCTGTATTTATTCTGGCTCCTCATATACCCTTGAGAAATGTTCTTTTTGATACTAATTTGTTTGTTATTGTTTTAGCATCTGCCGGAGTAATTGCTGCTGGGTACATTATTAATAACTTTTACGACCGAGAAAAAGATCTCATAAATAGACCTCAGAAAACTATGCTGGATCGTTTGGTAAGTCAACGCACCAAATTAACCGGGTATTTTGTGCTTAACTTTCTTTCTGTAATACTTGCTAGTTATGTTTCATTTAGGGCAGTTATGTTTTTCTCCTTATATGTTTTCGGGATATGGTTCTATTCCCATAAACTAAAAAAAATGCCTTTTCTAGGGAATTTTGTTGCTTCAACATTATCTATAACACCTTTTTTTGCAGTATTTATCTATTATAAGAATTTTGATGAAGTTGTTTTTGTCCACGCTACCTTTTTATTCTTAATGTTGGTGATGAGAGAAATGGTTAAAGATCTTGGAAACCTTAGAGGAGATGTAGCACAGAACTATAAAACTATTCCTATTATATACGGAGAAACGACTTCTAAAAGATTAATTAGTTTACTTGTATTTGCTTCTTGCATTCCTATTTATCTGCTATTAACAAGGTATGAAATAGGTTTTATGCACCTTTATTTCTATATATGCTTAGGACTATTGTTTTTATTTCTGATTGCTTTATGGAAGTCATTCGAAAGAACGCACTATGTTTGGTTACATAATATTCTGAAACTGATTATTGTATCAGGTGTGTTTAGTATCATATTAATTGATGTTAATATGATTTTAGATAGGATATTTTGATGAAATTCATAGAGATCTATCATATATCGTACGAATTCAGGATAAACTTTGCGCAATAATGATGTGGGCGTGACCACAAGGGTCAGGCTTTCTGTTACAATTCCTCGTACTTCGCCAGAAAAAGGCTCAGGCTGCGGGATTTTCACTACAATCCTTCACGCAAAAAGAGACATTTGTAGTAGGTTTCTTATGCATAAAACGGATTAAAATATCGTTCTGTAAATCACTGAAATGTTTCTTATTCGTTTCATTATATGTGCTATTGTACTTATTTTAAATAAGGGTATTTTCCCCTATATAGGATATTTTATTTTTAAGGTAGTTTTAGGGAAATTATAGAAGATGAATACAAGGTTTATTTTCTTTAATTAAATATCATTTATAACCTTAAAACTTATTTAAAAATGAAATCAAATTCGAAATTATTAAATTACGTATCTCATCTATTATCAGATGATGATGCGTTAAGAACTTTTTTAGTAGATCCTATAACCGAAGCAGAAGGAATTCACGGGATTACTAAAGCAGAACGTGCAGTTTTACGAAGAACTATAGCGCATTTAAGTAATAATTCTGCCAATGGATATACTGTAAGTCGTCACTTGGGGTCATATAGGAGATCTTTGCGACTTTTACAAAATGTACTACATAATGTAGGATCAAAAATGGTACAAGATGTATTAACCGATCCGCAGTCCGAAAATGCAACGGCATTATATCCATTCTCAGTAGTTTACAATCTTCCTTCCGGGTCTAATGGCCCCGTAGATTTTACTTGTAAAGGGAATGATTTTGTGGATCAAAATTATGGAGGTCCTTATGCCATTTCTACTCCGGCATACACAGTACAATTAAGCAATCAAAACCCAACAATTAAGGAGGTAATGGATGAGGTAAATAAACAGTATTTTTCATCTCCTGTGATGCCTTATACTACAGTTACAATTGATGGTGACTTATATGTAAAATCATTTACACCATTATCCGTATATGAATTAACTGCTGATCTTAGTAATTCTTGTTATGATCTAACAACTAATCCTAGTGCAGATTATGTTTTCTGGTTTTATTCTATTAATGGAAGGGCAAATCCAAATACTTCGGGATCAATAGGAACCTCTTTTGCAGATCAAAACTTAAATTCGGGAGATACTGTTTTTTGGCAATTGATTGCTCCTGATGCTACTTATGGATTTCAACCTTGCGCTATAACAAGCGGGAATAAATATGTAAAGAAATAAGCTGCAATACGAATAAAAAAAAGAAAGAGCGCTTTTATTAAAAGCGCTCTTTTGAATTATAGATTTTATTGGCACCGCCAAAGGGTTTAATACTCCGAGGCTTGCCTCGAAATTAAAAGTCAGTTCGTTTTAATGCCTTGTGGGCTTGCCCCGAGGTAGTTGACTAAAGAAGTTTAAGCTTCAGGATTCAATACTTTTAATTTTAATTTGAATACCTTGTTTCCTGTTCTAGTGATATCGGCATCTACTTTTTTGTAGTTTAATCTAGTTTTTACATAAGCATCTATTGCCTCTTTGTCCGAATCAACACTTAAGATTACAATTTCACCTTTAGCATTTAAGATAAACTCTATACTAGCGTTAATTTCGTTACGTTCTAATTTGATCTGCGGCTTTTCTAATAAAACAGCGATTTCACTTCTTAATTTTTCCTTGTTTGTTTCTTTTGTGTTTTTGTCATTTGCAAAAATCTGAGTTGATGCAAAAACTACTACTAATAATACGATTAACTTTTTCATTTTTTGTGTTTTTAATTTGAGTTATAAAATATTGTTTGTTTAAATTTTACATGACAAATGTAGATGTGATAGGTGTTTTTTTTTTGGTTTGAATTTTATTAGAATGTGTTCCTAAGTTTACCATTGTGTAAAAAAGAGAACGTTTTAACATAAATTGAACTTTGAATAATATATACTTTTTATAAGTTTACTTTGGGAGTATGAAGGTAGATTGATTTTTTTGGTGCTAAATTCTTAAGTCTTGATATTATTGAAGTACGAATAATTGAATTTTTGCACCTATTCTAATGTTAACTTAACGTTACCAAAGGGTTTAGCCGTAACGTCAACATTTGAATTTAAGTGATTGAAAGTCAATTTTTTAAATGTTAATTATTCGTTAACCAAATCTTTAAACTTTGTGAATCCTAAGAGTAAACCTATATACAAAAACTATAAAAATTAGAAATTCTTAATGAAGAATCAACTACTCACTGTTGCGTTGGCGCAGATATCACCAATATGGTTGGATAAAAATGCTACTATAGAAAAAATAAAAAGTTCAATTATTGAGGCCGCTTCGAAAAAAGCAGAACTTATCGTATTTGGTGAGACATTGTTACCAGGTTACCCATTTTGGGTTTCATTAACAGACGGAGCACAATTTGATAGTAAAATTCAGAAAGAAATTCATGCACACTATGCTCAGAATGCAGTAGTAATAGAACATGGTGATCTGGATACAATCTGTAGTTTAGCAAAAGAGCACGAAATAGCAATTTATTTAGGTATTATAGAACGTCCATTAGATAGAGGAGGTCATAGCTTATATGCCTCATTGGTATATATAGATCAGAATGGAGAAATTAAATCTGTACATCGCAAATTACAGCCAACATATGAGGAACGATTGACTTGGGCACCTGGAGACGGTAACGGGCTTCGCGTTCATCCATTAAAAGCATTTACCGTGGGAGGTTTAAATTGTTGGGAAAACTGGATGCCACTGCCAAGAGTTGCTTTATATGGACAAGGAGAAAATCTGCACGTCGCTGTTTGGCCAGGAAGTGATTATAACACTAAAGATATTACTCGTTTTATCGCTAGAGAATCTAGGTCCTATGTAATTTCCGTTTCGAGTTTAATGCGCAAAGAAGATTTTCCTTCGACAACACCACATTTAGATGAAATTCTAAAAAAAGCCCCAGACATTTTAGGAAATGGAGGTTCATGTATTGCGGGACCTGATGGAGAATGGATTCTAGAACCTGTTCTTAATAAAGAAGGATTATTAATAGAAACCTTAGATTTTAATCGCGTATTACAGGAGCGCCAGAATTTTGATCCCGTTGGACACTATTCTAGACCTGATGTTACACAACTGAGTGTGAATAGAGAACGACAAAGTACTGTTTGGTTTGGTGAAGAATAGTTGTTATTCCTAAAAACTAAACAACTATCTTTGCAAAAAATGTAAGATATGAGTCGTGGAGACAATTCCAATAGAGGAAAAGGAAGTGGAAGACAAGGAGGAAATCCAAAAAAGAAATCATATACTAGAGGTAATGCTCCTGTAAAAAAAGCAAATAACTCACCAAAGAAGATTTCGAATTCTGATGAAATTCGATTAAATAAATTTGTGGCTAATTCTGGTGTTTGCTCCAGAAGAGATGCAGATCTGTATATTAAGACAGGTAGTGTTTGGGTAAATGGAAAGCCTATTACCGAAATGGGTTATAAAGTGAAGCTTACTGATGAGGTTAAATTCGATGGAAGACTTATAACTCCAGAGAAAAAAGAATATGTATTGCTTAATAAGCCTAAAGGTTTTGTGACCTCTACGAGTCCAGAGAAAACAAGAACAGTAATGGATTTAGTATCCAATGCTTCTAAAAATAGATTAAAACCAGTTGGTAGATTAGAACGTAATACAACGGGATTACTTTTGTTTACCAATGATGTGGATTTAGAAAAAAAATTGACACATCATAAGACAGGAGTTCGTAAAATCTTTCATGTAGAGTTGGATCGCAATCTTAAGTTCGAAGATTTTCAGAAAATAGAAAAAGGGATCAAATTAGAGGAAGGTTTTATTCAGGTAGATGAGATTTCTTATATAGAAGGAGCTGCTAAAAGTGAAATAGGAATTCAATTGATGTCTTCAAAAAATGGAATTGTAACAAAACTTTTTGAACACCTTAATTATGGTGTAGTGAAATTAGACAGAGTTATTTTTGCAGGACTGACCAAGAAAGATCTTCCTAGAGGTCATTGGAGAATACTTACTGAACAAGAAGTGATTAACTTGAGGATGATGTAATATAAACTGATAATTTCGTAATATAAAAGGGGAGCTAGATGATTAATTATCTAGCTCCCTCTTTTATTACTAAACTTATTTAATAAATTCTTTAATTTATCACAATACTGTTTGATTCTTTACCTTTGAATTAAATACATTAGCTGTTCTTACTATTTTATTTAACCACTTTTCACGATATAAAAACTTTCTTTCCAGATAAGTTCTTAAAAGCTATACCTTTTTAGTGTTAACTATAAAAATTCCGCAACCATCTTGAGCGTTCTTGACTTAAATATATACCATCCTCATATGTAGGTTCGAGTTCGACAACAAAGCGCCCTGGTTTATAGTTTTTCAAGGATTTAATAGCACTAATGTTAGTAAGTAATTTTCTGTGTAATCGTATAAAATGATTTGGGTTTAACTCTTTTTGTAGTTGTTCTAAAGATTCGTCTATTATATAAGAATCACCATTTTTTAGTTTTACAAATACGGATTCATCTCTATAGAAGTATGCAATCTGCTCAATATTTACCGGTGTATATTTCTTGCCGTCTTTTAATAAGAATCGTTTCTTGTAATGCTCTTTTGTTTTAAGTTGATTTATAAGATCTATGTTTTTCAGGAATGAAGAGTCATTATCTATAGCAAATTTTTCTACAAATTTGGATACAGATATATTTACATCCTCTTTAGTAATAGGTTTTAGTAAATAATCAATACCAGTGGTTTTAAAAGCTTTAATGGCATACTGATCATAGGCTGTTGTAAAAATAATTGAGGTGTCAATAATTACATTTTCTAAGATCTGAAAAGAAATACCATCAGAAAGCTGAATATCCATAAAGATTAGATCAGGTTTTTGATTATTTTGAAACCATTCTGTCGCCGTTTTAACCGAACTTAAAACTTTGATTACATCAAAATCGAAAGAGACCTGACTGAGAATCTTTTGTAAATGCTGTAAGGCGGTGATTTCATCTTCTATGATAACCGTTTTTATTTTCATTTTATATAAATGGAATGGTTACTTTAAACATCTTTTCTTCAGATACTATTTTCACTTTTTCATTCGTAAGATAACTATATCTTTTTTTGATATTTTGTAATCCAGATCTAAGATGATCTCCAGATACTTTTTTTATTCCTATAGAGGTAATTGACAATGAATCAAGATCATTAGTAAATTGTAATTCTAAGGGAGTGTCCTTATCAATTTGGTTATGCTTAATAGCATTTTCGATAAGTTGTTGGAGTACTAATGGGGGGAGTTTTTTACCTGCAATTTCCTTAAGAAGTAGATTGTTATTAATGATTAAAGTATCTTGATAGCGTTGTTTCATAATATCAAGATATTGTATAGCAAGACGGTATTCTTCTTTTACATCTATTACTGAGTTATTTTTATTTTGAAGCATTACTCTGTAAATACTCGAAATGTTTTTTAAAAAACTCTTGGCAGATTCTGTGTCTTCATCTATGAGAAAGTAGAGCGTATTAAAATTGTTAAAAAGGAAGTGTGGATTCAATTGATTTTTTAAAATAAGAAGATTAGCTTCTGTAATCTCGCTTTTAATCTTTTCATTTTCAATTAATGTATAGAAATGTTGATTTTTTAAATCTGATAAATATTGAATTAATGAAAATATTATGGATAAGCAAAGCCCAATAACGAATGCAAGGGTCATATGTTTTAAGCTTGGTTTTTCGCTATAATATAGCAAGTGGTCTATCCATTTAAAACCAAAAAACAAAAAGGAATAGACTAATGTTCCTATAGTGATGCTTGATAAAAGAAATAATATTTGTTGGATTAAATTTTTCTGAAGTATGCTAGAATAATACATCTTTTTTTGAAAAAAGCAGATCACTTCAAATGTTATGTGGGCAATAATAAACCAAACAAAAGTCAAAAAATTAATTTCAGGGGGCTCTTTAAATTGTGAGGTTAACCAAATGAACACAACAAAAATTGTGGAAATAGCGATAGATATAAGTATCCTCTTATATATTGAAAAACTCTTCATAAACTATAATTGTAATCAAAAATAGAATATTTCTAATAGGTCAAAGCTATTATGATCCTGCCGTAATGGATAATTTTAATGAATTCAACATCTTTATATTGTATATAGTAAAGTCTGTACTCAAAATATTTAGGTTCATATAGCGATAATTTACATTGAGAAAAATTTTAAAAAAAACAGAGTGTTGAAATCTCTAGTTTTGAATAAAGACTTTCGAAATGAAACAAGCTGTTATTTTGTCAATTATATGGACCTTTTTTTTAAGTGTAAATGGTCAGGAAAACGAACTTTTAGAAACGAATAGTTTTTTTATTCAGGATATATCGAATTCAAAATTTGTAGACTTTATTAAACCTAAAATTCAAGAAAGTCAGTTTGTCTTTTTAGGAGAACAACACGGTATTATAGAAGTTGGTGAAGTAACAACCCTTTTGTATGACATTGCCCAACCTTTTGGATTCAGAACTTTGTGTATTGAAACAGATGCCGTAGCAGCAAAAACACTTTCTTCGTTTTTAGATGTAGCATCTCCTATAAACAAGGCAAAAGAATTTGAAAAAAAATATCCTTTTACGATACCTTTTTATAATAATTATGAGGACTTTGAGATGTTTAAAAATGTATCTAAATTAGAAGGTTCTCTATGGGGTATTGATCAAAGTCTAATGACACAGTTTAGATATAACTTTGATTATATTATTAACCGGACTAGTAATAAAAAGTTAAAGGATACATTAATTCCTTTAAGGGAAAAAGCAATAACCTCTTATAAAAAAGCAATTGAAGAAAAAGATTTTATGGCTCCTTTTATATTTCAGTATAGTGAATCAATTCATCAAGGATTAATGAGCCTAACTAACGATTCTGTAGAGAAAGAAATTATTGAACAACTTTGGAAAACTAAAGAAATCTACGAATATAATTTTAATGGTAAATATTATTTAAACAATCAAATCAGAGGTAGTTTAATGAAGTCAAACTTTATGAATTATTACAGAAAAGCCTCTTTATTAGATTCGTTACCAAAGGTAGTTTTTAAGCTTGGTGCAAATCATGCTGCTCGTGGTTTAACAAGAACTAATATTTATGACATTTCTAACTTATGTTCAGAGTTAGCCATTATGAATGGAATGGAGTCTTTACATATTTTAGCAATGGGTATTTCAGGAGTACAAAGACTAGCAAATCCTTTCGAGCCATCAAAGACATTACATACGATAAACGAAAATAAATACCTTCCGGAAGAATTTATGGCGTTAACAGGTAAATCGGATGAAAAATATCTTGTTATAGATACAAAAGCATTAAGGCCTTATGTCAATAAACTTTCAAGAAAAATAAAACAATATATTTTCAAGTTTGATGTAATTATTCTTATCAAAGATGCAAAACCTCTTACGAGTTTTTGATATGAAAAGATTTTTAAAAAGGGTAAATGGTTTTCAAATCATAATTGAATCTTTACTTATAATATTTAGTATTCTTTTTGCACTTGGAGTGAATGAAATTCGTGCTACGAAACAGTTAAACAGTCAAAAAGAGGAATCGTTACATAACCTTGAAAATGAACTAAAGCGAAATTTTAAAGGTTTAGAGAAGGTTATTCCCTACCATAAAAAAATAACTCAAAGGCTATTGAAAATGATCGACTCGTTGAGCACCATAAAAGGGGAAATAAATAAAACTGGTTTAGAGTTGATGAGTGATGTGAATCCTTCTGGTATTATGCCGCCTTCGCCACAGAAAACATCTTGGGAGACTATTAGGATTACTAATTCAATTAGTCTATTAGATTTTGAATTAGTGAATGACCTTTCGAAACTTTATAAGCTTCAGGAAGATGGTGTTGAGATTACTTGGAAGCTAATTGCTAATTTTTTACTCTCGAGAGAAAACTTTGATCCTAATCATACATTTGAAAATCTAAAGATTCTAAATGCTTATATTACCGAATTATATAGCCAAGAACTCTATCTTAAACAGAAAATCAAGTATGCTTTGACTAAACATTTCGTGAATAAAAATAAGTAACTCTTATTCAGATCTCAATACCTACTCAATAACTCCTGTAGCTCATCATAATATTGCTTAGAAAGGTAAATGCCATTATGCCCAGCACCTTTAATGAGTGTAAGTTCTATTTTATCAGGATATAATTCTTTTAATCGTTTAGAATGTTCCTCAGGTTTGATCAGAAAATCCTTAGCACCGTGAAAAACGCGAATAGGGCACTTGACTTTTCCTAAGAACTTATAGGATGGAATCTCGTAATTAATTAGTGCCAGTGGAACAGGAGCTATATTAGATATGAATTCGTTCCAAGCATAATACGGAGCTTCTAAAATTAGAAGTTTAGGATTATTCTTTGCTGCCGTATACGCCGCAAACCCTGTTCCTATTGAATATCCTAATACAATAACATCTTTTTCTTCATAACGTGTAAGTACATAATCATATACTTTTTGGGCATCATTATATAATTCAGATTCTTCCTCGTAAAAACTATCACTTTTGCCATATCCTCTGTAATCTACAAATAAGACATCAAAGCTATTTTCTGTATATAAATATGCTCGTTCTCCCCATTCATGAATTGCTCCTGCATTTCCATGAAAGTATAGGATTAAACCTTTGCTAATAGAATCGGTTTTAAATAATAAAGCATTTAAAGTCACATCATCTTCTACCTTAATGTCGATTTCCTCAAAAGATTGATCAAAAGAATAGGTATAATCCTTAGATAATACTTTAGGGTTAAAAAAGAAACGTTCTTGTTTTATATATAGGAATATGTATCCGCAAAGAATCAAAATAATAATGAATACTATAAATCGTAATAATCTTCTTCCTATTTTTCTGAAATTGATTTTCAAAATGTCGCTATATTTTTTTTAATACAAATAAATTTGCTGGTGACTCCGCATACAGTATAAACCCTTTTTCCTTTTCGTTAAAAAGCTTGATGGTTTCAGATCCTAATAGTTTCAAAATTTCATCATTAAATGTAGAATAGAAACTTATTAAGAAAGTATTGTCATACTCATGTTGGATTTCAAAATCTCCTTCATCAATCTTTTCTAAATCTTCTAATAAGATAAATTGATTTTTTATAAACTTTATTTGATAGCTACAATATAAGCTACTAGAATTCGATTCACAATAATGTTTATTGGTCATATCCTTACATAGATTCCAATCATTTTGTAATGATACTATTATGTTAGAAGAAATGTCTTGAGAAAATAAAAAACCACTTATAAGTGATATTATGAGTAGATAGCATATTTTACTATGTAATGTGAATCTCAAGTATAAATAGATTTTAGTGAAACTATTTTTGTGTTTTTAAACACTTCGGAAATAAAAATACCAAATACAACACTATATTCTAGAGCAACAAACCATAAATTTTCTTTAAAATCGGGATGTATATATGCAGTATAACTAAATATAATAACGAATGACCACCAAATAGGGAACTTATATTTTGTAAAAACACAAAGGGCTAAAGGAACTGCCAGATACCAGGGATGTACTGTAGTTGATAAGAAATAATAGCTGCAAATCCCTACCATCATTACCGTGATTAACTGAGCTGAACTTTTGTTTTTCCTTAAAAAAGTGAGTAGCAAAAGGATCCCAATCACAATTAATGGTAAAATCTTACCAACCGTGCCAATGATATTCCAACCAATAGTTTGGTATCCTATCCAGCGAATGATGTAATAGATACTCGCATTGAATTCAAAATTCTGAAACCAAAGACCAATAGTTTTACCAAAATTTGAGATAAATTCTAAAGATAAGAAAGGAGCAAAAAGAACTACAGTAGTTATAATAACTATACTATAAAATCCAATAAGCTTTAAAAACCGATATTTTAGACTGATCTTATCGAAGTCGACTATGAACTTCTGGAAGAATAACGGTAAAAATAATAATGGAATTAGTTTCACTGAAACAGAAAGTGCTAGAGCAATGGCTGCCCAATACCAATATCCTTTTTGCAGTAGATATAATGACCAGATAATAAAAAATATCATGACTGATTCAAAATGAAGGTTTCCAGTGAGCTCGAGAATAACAAATGGATTCAGGATGTACCAAAATATTCTGTTTTCTGGTATTTGGAGTAGTCTTAATAATTTTCTTCCAAAGAAGAAAGTACCGATATCTGCCAAAATAATCAAAAATCGCATAACCACTACTGAGCCCAGAATACTTTTTCCAGCAAAAATTCCGGCAATTAAGTAACAAAACTGACTTACAGGAGGATAATTGGTATAATGACTACCATTAAGTGTGCCCATTCCTTCATAAAGTTCTTGTGCTTGAGCAATTGGAGCACTACCCTGGGCAATCCATATTTCTGGTAATGATAGATATGGATTAAATCCTTCTAGTAGCATGCGACCATCCCAGATAAATCGGTAAAAATCTTGAGATAGATTTGGTATGGCGAATAGAAATATAATTCTAAATCCTAAAGCAATACTTGCTAAGAGTTTAATACTATTAGGATTAGTCTGAACGATTTTATAGGACAGAAAGAATAATCCAGTCCACAGACCAAACATTTTTAGGAAGTCAATGCGATCTAGTCGATATGCAAAATTCCAATAAAATAAGGCGCAAACTACGGTAAAGATAATGGAGAACTTATGGTATTTCCAAAGTCTAACCATTACATTTTAGAAGTAACTGACTTAAAGAATACAAAACCAAATCCGAGGAATAACATGATGTGAAATAAAAACAATCCAAAATCCTGAAGTTTAAAAGCACTGTATAAAGCAAATGCAAAATAGCACATAAGAATCGCTTCTATGATTGTATTTCCAGAAATATTCTTATTCACGTATTTATTTCCTTTCCAGGAATCCTTAAGTGTATTTATATTGAATTTTGGCGTTCTGATAAATTCGCTTTTCTTTCCAAAATGACCTTCTAGAACTGCCATTGAATTATGTACAGAGAACCCCATCGCTATAGAAAAGAAAGTAAAAAACATCTTTATATATTCTATAAAGTTCCAAAATCCACCTTTATGAATTTTCTTAAAGGTGTGCCAGTAGCAAAAGAAAAATATCACAGTACTTAATGCAAAGAAGGCAATCACATTAAAATACCAGCTAAACATTGGATTGCTATTTTTAATGTACATCACCGGAACACTTAATATTGCAACTAGCAGTACTAATAAAAACATACTACTATTTAATAAGTGAAAGAAACTATGGAATTTGGTTTTAATGGATACCGTTTTATCTTTCAGCATTTTCCAATACAGTTTCTGGAAGTTTTCTGCAGCACCTTTGTTCCATCTAAACTGTTGCGATCGAGCAGCGCTTATAACAACGGGCAACTCGGCAGGAGTTTCTACCTCTTCCAGATACTTGAATTTCCATTTCTTGAGCTGGGCTCTATAACTTAAGTCTAAATCTTCTGTTAACGTATCTCCTTGCCAGTTTCCGGCATCCTCAATACATTTCTTTCTCCATACACCTGCGGTTCCATTAAAATTAATAAAGTGATCTTTATAATTACGACCTACCTGTTCCATCGTAAAATGAAAATCCAGCGCAAATGCCTGAATTTTGGTCAACATCGAATAATCTCTATTAATATGTCCCCAGCGAGTTTGTACAACACCTATTTTATCATTTTTAAAATAAGGAATTGTCTGAAGCAACCATTTTTTACCAGGAAGAAAGTCGGCATCAAAGATTGCTATAAATTCACCTTTAGCAATTTTTAATCCTTCTTTTAAAGCTCCTGCTTTAAAACCTGTTCTATCTTCTCGGCAGATATGCTTAATATCTAAACCGGTGTTTTGTAGTTGTTTAATATGGGTTGCAGTAGTATTCACAGATTCGTCTGTAGAGTCATCTAATACTTGTATTTCTAGCTTGTCTTTAGGATACTCCAATAACGCAATGTTATCCAATAAACGTTCCATTACATAGAGTTCATTATATACTGGTAATTGAATGGTGACGTAAGGAGTTTCTTCTTCTTTGGAAAGGTCAAAAGTAGGAGAATTATCATCTAGTTTACGAGACTTAAGATAATTGAAAAGTAAATTCAACTGTGCTAAACTATACAAGAAAATGATTAGTAAAGCTACTGTATAAATAACAATGATAGCAATATCCATTATGCAAAGCTATATTTAAAAATCCAACTTAAAATCTTAACGCCTGCAAAGATAGCACCTTTTATGGTTCCTGAAACTTTTGAGACGCCTATTCTCTTTTTATAACGAACAGGAACTTCTGTATAACTAAAACGCTTTTTTATTGCTTTTAGTTGCATCTCCACAGTCCATCCATAGGTTTTGTCTTGCATATTCAATTCCAGAAGCTTTTTGTATTTAATTGCTCTAAAAGGTCCTAGATCTGTGAATTTTGCTCCAAAAAAAAGTTTCATTAAACTTGTAGCAAGCCAATTCCCAAAAATCTGTGGAACGGTCATAGAACCTGATTCTCTTAATTTTTTATCTCTAGCACCAATAACCATATCCATATCTTGATTGATGATTGGTTCAATAATCTTTGTCAATTCTTCAGGGTAATCACTATAATCACCATCTAGAAATACAATAATCTCTGGAGTAGTTTTTTGTGAAGCTACATATGCTAAACCCTTAAGACAAGCATATCCATATCCCATTCTTTCCTCTCTTAGTACAATAGCTCCGGCTTGTTTTGCCACTGCTTCAGTATTATCACTGGAGTTGTTACTTACAACAATTATCTCAGAGACAAGATTAGGAATTTCATTGATTACATGGCCTATAGAGTCTTCTTCATTATAGGCAGGTATGATAACTTTGATTATGGGATTCATTTATAGCGAAGCATTGGGATTGTCTTTCTTAAAGCTAAAAACATCTGTCCATTCTCCCACTTTTTGATCATCAACGTATTTTTCTGCTTTAAAGAGCTTATCATTTTTATATAATAGGCAGTACCCGTTTTTTTTATTATTTTGATATTGATATTTTCTGATAATTTGATTTTTCTTATTACCAGCGGCAATATCGTAAATAATCCACCATTTTTCTGCTTTATCATTTATAAAATGTCCTTCTTTAATGAGTTTGTTTTCTGAGGAATAGAAATACCAATACCCTTGTTTCTTATTATTTCTATAATGCCCTTGTTCTAAAACAGTACCATTAGGATGATATATATACCAATAATCGATCTTTTGCTCGGCTATTTTCCAGCCTTCAGATTTGATGGATCCATCGCTATAATATTCTTTATGGTATTCTTTTTTAACAGAAGTTTGAAAAGAAAGGAAAAATAGGGAAATAACAATATAGACAGTGTATTTCATCATAATTAGCATTGGTTAGTTGCTTAGACGAAAATGATTTGGTTTACCTACAAAATATTTTTAAAAATTAAACTAATAGATTTTTAATGTGTATGCAAAAAAGCTTTTTTTAGATTTATTTAACAATAAAAGTGCATTTTGTCGATTTTTTTGTTAACTTTATCGATATAGTTGAAATTTGATTTCTATTTCTATATAAAGTTTAACGGGGCTAAATAAATTGATATTGATATGAATATTAGTGATAAATCCCGAAAATCACCCAAGTTTTTTCAATTTGACAAAGTATTATTCACTGTAATGTTTATTGCATTGCCGGGAATAATATTAGATGGTATCGTAGAATATAACGAAGGAGGACTAAGTGTCTATTTTATAAGAGCAATTATCACTTTTACAATAGTTACCATAAGTTTGTTATTGCAGAAAAGTGGTTTGATCAGAAAGTCTCGATTGCTTACGCTTTCGGTATATACTATTGTCTTAGGGATGATGTCTTCTCTTTTTTATGGGGTACTAGATCCTAATTTCGAGTTTGAATCATTCTTTTTGAAAGTAGAAGTGATCGTGTCACTATTGTTTTTTGCTGTAGGGATGTTGGTTCATTTTAGACATATTATCTTTTTACTTACGATTAATTTTCTTTTCATAGCCTTGAGCACATTCTATTATCCTAGTTTTCCTTTGGAGAAATTAGCATTCTATTTTGTGATTGTAAGTGGAGGTGGTCTTATGGCATATTTTTGTCAACGATTACTCGTACAGTTATCTAGAAAAGTAAAAGAAGCAAATAGATTGATAAGTATCAAGAATGAAGAACTTAAAGAAATGAATCAATCAAAAGATGATCTCTTTAGAATTATCGGGCATGATCTTAGAACACCTTTTTATCAACTTAGATCTCTTATCGATATGGTAGATGAAGTGGATAATGTTCAGGAACGAGATCAAATAAGGGCTATGATAAAAGAGGCAGCTGACAAAGGAAACAATTTGTTAGAAGATTTACTAGAATGGGGTAATATTTATAAAAAGCAATCACAAGTTTTGCTAGAAACGAAGAAGATTTCTGTTATTGTCGACAAGGTTTTTGCATTTTCTGATTTGAAAACAAAAAATAAAGAAATTAGTTTAATAAATGAATTGCCAAAAGATCTTAAGGTTACTATAAATCCTGCAATGATGGAAACAGTTATGAGAAACTTAATAGCAAATGCTATAAAATTTTCTCATCGAGGATCTGATATTATCGTAAAATCCGAAAAAATAGGAGGACAAGTAAGAATAGCCATAGAGGATAAAGGAATAGGAATACGTAACGAAAGTCTTTATGATCTTTTTACTACAGAAAAGAATAATTCTACAACCGGAACGGAAAATGAAAGAGGTACTGGATTTGGACTAAGTATCGCTAAGAAACTAGTGGAAAAACAAAACGGAGTTTTAGAAATAGAAAGCGAGTATAATAAGGGAACGACAATTAACTTGTATTTTCCACACACTATGAGTGCTTAAAATTTACAACCTAACTATTACATAAAAAAAACAGCCTAATAGATTAGGCTGTTTTTTTACAATAATTGTCTCGTCCTGAAATATCGTTACACTAAAATGTTATTTATGGAGTCATTACATTCAAATTATGTAAAGCGTACACAGAAGGATTACAGTTTATCCTTTAAGCTACAAGTTGTTCAAGAGATTGAACAAGGCTTATTAACAAGAACTCAAGCTTTGGATAAGTATGGTATTCAAGCAAGATCTACGATTCGCACTTGGTTAAAAAAATATGGTAAATTTGATTATGATTTTAGTGTAAATAGATCCATGTCCAAAACACCTGAACAACGTATTTTAGAATTAGAACAGCAAGTCAAGTTTTTAGAGAAACAAAAAGCAAGAGCTGAATTTTTAGCAGAGCGTGCGGATAAGAAAGCAATTATATTTGATATGATGATTGATATCGCCGAAGAGGAATTTAATATTCCGATCAGAAAAAAGCACGTACCCGAGTTATCGAAAAATATAGCCAAGAAAAACAAGAAAGCATAACTGCTACCTGTGATTTACTCGGGGTGAATAGACAGGTGTATTATAGAGCTATTCGGTCTTATCAAGACAAACAAAAACTAAGTAAAAAGGTAATTGATTTAGTAAATACCATTCGCATATCAATGCCTAGAATCGGTACAAGAAAATTATTTCATCTTTTAAAATCTCAACTCAAAGTAATCGGAGTTGGTCGCGATAAGCTATTTAAAATACTAAAGGCTAATAACTTGTTGATTTTACCTAAAAAGAACTATCATGTAACTACGGATTCTCATCATAGATTTAGAAAACATAAAAATCGAATAAAAGATGTTGAATTTATCAGACCAGAACAAGTATGGGTCAGTGATATAACTTATATAGGAAATAGGGAAAATCCATGTTATTTGGCTTTAATCACGGATGCTTATTCTAAAAAAATAATGGGATATAATGTATCAAATAGTCTAAGTGTAAAAGGATCTTTAACAGCTTTAGATATGGCTATTTCTAATAGAGATTATAATGAAAAACCTATAATTCATCATTCCGATAGAGGATTACAGTATTGTTCCAATGAATATCAAAAAACATTAAACATCAATAATATTAGCCCTAGTATGACTGAAAAATATGACCCTTACGAAAATGCCATAGCAGAAAGAATTAATGGAATTCTTAAACAAGAATTTGCTATTGACAAGTATGATACTTCAATGCAAATCAAAACCAAACTGGTTCAAAATGCAATCCGCATTTATAATCAGATAAGACCTCATTTATCTAATTCAATGTTAACACCTGATCAAATGCATCAACAAAATAAATTAAAAAGAAAAAGCTACAAAAAACAAAAGGTAGCAAATTAAAATTGCTACCTTGTATTTATTAATTCCTGTAACGATTATTCAGGACGTCACAAGTTATATTGAGTTTATTTGTTATTTACAAAATCCATTAAATCCACATCATTTCCTAATAAAATCTCATTAGAATTGATTCTTCCGTCTAAACTATCGTTTTCTAGTTTTAATACACCTCTAGGGCATACAGCAGAACAAATTCCACAACCTACACAACTAGATCTTACAATGTTTTCACCTTTTTGTGCATAAGCACGTACATCGATACCTTGCTCGCAATATGTTGAGCAATTACCACAAGAAATACATTGACCTCCATTAGTAGTAATTCTAAATTTAGAAAATAACTTTTGTTGTATTCCCATAATACCCGCCATTGGACATCCCATACGGCACCAAACACGGTTACCTAAAATCGGATAAAAACCTGTTCCAATAACACCTGAGAAGATAGATCCAATACCAAAACCATAAAATGTTCTTAAAGCACTATCAGCAGCATAACTTTTGTCGTTTAAACCAAAAGAAAAGTATTTTGCTTGAATTTGTATTTGACTTAAATCCACAAAAGCAATTAATACAAGAAAAGCTATGGTAAGAATAAAGAAACCAACAGCTCCTTTTACAGCACTGTTATTAAGTTGGTCTCTTTTGAAATATAAAATACCAGTAAAAAGTAATGTTAAAAACACGCCGACACTAATCAGAAATACATTTTTAGTAAACCAATATTTGGTAGCATCATACCCTAGGAAAGTAGAGATCGTAGCTACGGTCATAATTACAGAGAATACTAATACTGTATTTATCATCCATCTTTCAAGTTTCCAAGCTTTCACGCTCTTGTCGGACAACTGGCGGAAAGAATCTCCAGCGGTTTCAGCTAATCCTCCGCAACCACAAACCCAAGAGCAATACCATCTTTTTCCATACTTATAAGTTAACCACGGAGAAATTACAAATACCATTAATACGGCAAGGATTAAAAAGAATAGTCCAATATTTTGCGCATTGATGAATTGATCTACTCGCCATTGTTCAAATGCATAATAGTTAAGAGGCCACATATTCTTTAGATCATTATAAGGCAAAGAAAAAGTGTCAGAATTTAAACGAGCCATTAATTCTGGTATTACAAAAGCGAATGCTGTTTGAAAAAACATAACGCTCATAGTACGTAATTGCTCGTAGCGATTGTGTTTGTATTTCATCAAAAACTTTATCCCAAAACCAACTATGGCGACAGTATATAGTGTTCCATATACAAACCATTGGCTAGCTGGATTACCACTTAGTAAACGACTTAAAGGATCAAACAATCCTACTAATCCTGTATTGGTTCCGTCTACTCCTTGTCCTAATCCTAATAATTCGGCAAAAAAGTATAAAACGATATAAAAGCCTGTGAGAGCAACTCCTGCTATCCAGGCAAGCACTCCTCTTGATGACATAGATTTAAACCAGACTCCATCATTTTTTATTCCTTCTAATTTTTTGTCATAAGATCCTTTTGAAAAAATGATAATACCTGTTATTAAGGCTGATAAAGACATTGTAAGCCAAAGTCCTTTGTTAGGTAAGTTTAAATTAAAAGCTGCTAATAGTAATACTAATAATCCCGATATCCCGATAAGAACACCAATTTTTTGAATTGTGTTTAGGCTTTTAGGAGGTTGTCCTGTTAATGCCATATTTCTTTCTACTGCCATGATTTATGCGTTTATTGTTTGTTGCTTTTGAAAAGCATTTAAAATATCTTTTTCGAAATGTTTAAAAAATTCAGGATCGAAATTGGCTTCTGCCAGATGCTCCATAACATAGTCTACATCTTTTTTCTCTGTTAGCCACTTGTCAAATGTTTCATGACGCATTCGTATTCCAAAAGTATTTATACCAAGAAATTCTCGAGTTTCTTTATGGTAAGAAACGGTAATACATTTTGTATCATCTTTGTGTATCCAATGAAATTGTGCTTCGTATTCTTTAGGTTTTCCAAACACCCATCCATAGGTCTGATACTCGATATCTAGAAACTTAGCACTATTAAACCAATGCCCCGGCTTATACTCTAATTTATTTCCGCATATAGTCTGCGCAACTGTTTCGCCCATCATTCTGCCCGTATACCAAACAGCTTCGATAGGTCTTCTGTTTCCTATAGCTTCGTGTTGTTCTGCACAATCTCCAATCGCATAAATATTAGGAATGTTTGTTTCTAGAAAGCGATTTACTTTGATACCTCTTCCCAGTTCAATGCCAGAATCTTTTAAGAAATTTACATTTGGAGATACACCAGCGGTTAGACCTACAACATCACAATCAATGACTTCTCCAGTTTCCTGAATTACTGCTGCTTTAACCTTTCCGTTATCGTCAGCAATAATTTCCTTTAGATTCATCCCTAAACGAAGATCAATATGATGATTCTTTATATGTCTATTAATCATTCCACTTTCTCCAGGAGGAAGAACGCCATTCCAGAAACTATCTTCTCTTACTAAAAAAGTAACAGGAATACCTCGGGAGTTTAGCATTTCTGCTAATTCTATACCTATTAATCCACCTCCCACAATTACTGCTCTTTTACAAACCTTATTAGTAGGGGCATATTTTTCAAGATTTTCAAGATCTTGTTTGTGATACATTCCCATTACACCATCTAAGTCCTGACCTGGCCACCCAAACTTGTTTGGTTTTGAGCCTGTGGCAATAATAAGTTTGTCATATTTCAGATTTTCTCCGCTATCGAAAATTAACTGACTTTTTTGGTGATCTACTTTAGAAACATACCCTTTTTTCAATTCAATTCGATTTTTTTTCCAGAACCAATTCTCATAGGGTTGGGTGTGTTCAAATTTCATATGCCCCATATAGACATACATTAATGCTGTACGAGAAAAGAAATAATCTGTTTCGGCAGATACAAGGGTAATTTTTTTATCAGACATTTTCCGGATATGCCTCGCAGCAGTAACACCAGAAATTCCGTTGCCGATAATTACAATATGTTCCATAAAGATTTGTGTTAGTTGAATTCGATTTTTAGCTTAAAAAAATAAAACTTACGTCTGTCAGTCGTTCATAAATATAAGAACTTAAAGAGAATTAATAATTTAGAATTAATCTAAAAAGCTGTGCTTCTGTAAGTTTTACTATCGAAATCGAACAGTGATTTCTTTTCGAAAAGAATAAAAATATCTTTTAAACAAATTCAAAATAATTTGTAAGTAGCAGGTATGCCCTTCGACTCAATGCCAGTTGCCAAGGTAAACTTAAATGAAATTAACTCATATAAAAAACAGCTTCATTGAATGAAGTTTATAAAAACATTAACTCATGAAAAAAATAATTTTCTTATTGACTTTTCTTACGGTCACTATTGGTTCTGCACAAAACACAGCCGATTTTTTTACTAAGTCAGATGCTTTTTTCAAAAAGCATGTAACTAAAGGAAAAGTTGATTATAAGTCCATCAAAAATGACCCAACTACATTAAATGAATTATTAGATATAGCTGCTGGTGCGAGTGTTTCTAAAAATGACTCCAAAACTTTTCAGGCGTTCTTTATAAATGGATATAATTTGTCTGTGATAAAAGGAATTGTTGATAATTATCCAACAAAGTCTCCACTAGATATCAAGGGCTTTTTCGATAAAACCAAATATACTTTAGGAGGTAAAACGACAACCTTGAATGATCTTGAGAATAAAATATTAAGAAAAAACTTCCCAACCGAAGCTCGTTTTCATTTCGCATTAGTGTGTGCTGGATTAGGATGTCCTCCAATAATTTCTGAAGCTTACACTCCTTCATTATTAGAAAAACAACTGCAACGCCAGACAACGATAGCATTAAATAACCCTAATTTCATAAAAGTTAAAGGAAAAAAAGTGCAGCTTTCTAAGATATTCGAATGGTACAAAGGCGATTTTACCCAAAATGGTTCAGAAATAGACTATGTAAATCAGTTTAGAAAGGAAAAAATTCCGACGAATGCAAAAG
Source organism: Aquimarina sp. BL5 (assembly GCF_003443675.1). Lineage (NCBI taxonomy): Bacteria > Pseudomonadati > Bacteroidota > Flavobacteriia > Flavobacteriales > Flavobacteriaceae > Aquimarina > Aquimarina sp. BL5. The sequence continues at coordinate 4,063,485 of NZ_CP031963.1, forward strand.
TATCTTATTACCCATACAATTGGAGTCTAAATAGTATCAAATAATAAAAATCAAATCATTAACAATTTAGGGTGTTGATCATCTAAATTGTTCTAATCATATAATCTTTTAATAACATGAAATCTACTAAAAACCTTATAACTACACTTTTTATATGCCTAGCAATCACTTTTGGATTTGCTCAGGATGATGATTCTGGAGTGTCTAATATACAAGAATTTACACCGTCAAAACTATTGAAAAAGGGACAATGGGATATTAAGTTTTTTAATAGTATTTATACTCAAACCGAACGAACTGACGCAGGATCTAAATCAGTAACAATAGATAGGCAAACATTCTTTACCAATACTACAGAAATATTTACCGGGGTTAGCAAAAATTCTAGAGTAAATGTAGGAGCCATTTTTCAGGTAAGGTCTAATTCATTAGCAGGTCAAGGTGCTTTGGACGTTTTTTCTTTCCAGGATAACGGTAATGATAGAAGATCTGGTTTAACTACAATTGCCCCTGCAGTAAGAATACAGCCATTCAGAAGTTTAGCAACATTCTCTTTTACGACATCATTGATTATTCCAGTTTTTGAAGATGCTCCTGATACGGTAGCTGATAATGTGGATTCGTTTTTGGATCAGCGAAGTTTTGCTTGGGAAACCAAGTTTTTCTATGACAGAACTTTTGGTGGAAATAAGTGGCAATTGTTTACGGAAGTAGATTTTAAATTCAATTTTGGAGATAATAGGGAAAATGTAGCACCAGATGAAAATTCATCAGAAAGGTTCGCGGGTAATAGTTTGTTCTTGCCAATAAGTGCTTTCTTGAGTTACTTTCCGACATCAAAATCTACAGTTTTCGTAAATGCTCAACAAGCTTTCTTAATAGGAATTGATAATCCCCAAGGACCAGGACAGGATAACTTTTCTCAAAATGGTACGCAATTAGGATTTGGAGGTAAATATCAGTTAACAAAAGTTCTTAATATAGAGGCTTCTTTTGGAAAATTTGTTAGAGGAGATAATTTTCAAGGATTAGGACAAACATTTAGCTTAGGTTTAAGAGCATTGTTTTAAGAAAAAAGAATATAAATTGTATTTTCAGCGGTATAAAAGATATATATGAAAAGATTTTTTATACTGCTGATTAGTTTAATCTGTTGCGGTTGTTCTGGTCAAAAATCTAAAATTAACGGAATTAGTTTTGTAGCATCACCTAAAGAGATAAGCGAAACCAATATAGATCCGGTTGTAAATGTAAAGGCTAATTGGGCAGCGGTAATGCCCTTTGGTTTTGTTAAAAATTTAAAAGAACCTTCGGTTGTTTTTAATATAGAAAGACAATGGTGGGGAGAACGGGCAGATGGAGCAAAACAAACTATAGAGTTACTAAATCAAAAGAGGATCAAAGTAATGTTGAAACCTCAGATTTGGGTTTGGAAAGGAGAGTTTACGGGTAATATTTCTATGGATTCTGAAGAAGACTGGAACACTTTCGAGAATTCTTATGAAGATTTCATAATGTTATATGCTCGATTAGGCCAAGAAATGAAAGTTCCTGTTTTATGTATTGGAACTGAATTGCACACTTTTGTGCAAAAAAGACCTACTTACTGGAGGCAACTCATAAAGAAGATAAGATCAGTATATAAAGGAAAGTTGACGTATGCGGAGAATTGGGATCAGTTTGCTAATGTTCCGTTCTGGAATCAGCTAGATTATATAGGTGTAGATGCATATTTTCCGGTTTCTGATAGTAAAACACCAACTATAGAAGAGTTGAGAGAAGGATGGCAGCAGCACAAAAGTAAAATAGAGACATTACAGGAAACTATAGTAAAACCGGTTTTATTTACAGAATACGGATATAGAAGTGTTCATTATACAGGAAAAGAACCTTGGGATTCTAATAGAATACATGGAAATGTGGATCTATTGGCGCAAAGTAATGCTTTAACAGCATTATATGAAGAATTTTGGAAAGAACCTTGGTTTGCTGGAGGATTTCTTTGGAAATGGTATCATAATCATGATGAGGTAGGAGGTGAAGATAATAATAGATTTACCATACAGAATAAACCAGCAGAAAAGCTAATACAATCATTATATAAAGATGACTAAAACCAATTATATAGTACTCGTGTTATGTTGCATCTTATATGCGTGTGACAATGGTGAGAATACTATACAATTGGAGAATTCTTTAGCTTCATTAGTAAATGCTAATGAAATAGAAATTGATAATGTGATTGCTTGTGCATCAGCATCTAAATCAGATCAAAACACTGTTATTACTTATGTATATCCAAGGCCCGGTGCAACAGATATACGATATTATGAGACTTCTAGAATTGATGTGGATAAGGATAATTATAAAAACTATATGCATATCGACATAGAATCTTCGGATTTTTTTAGCGGATATCTCAAAAAATTTACCAGAAGTACTACTGAAGAAAAATGGGTAATCATTACCTTTTTTGAAGAAAGTAAATTACACTTGTCTAATCCGATTAGATTAAAGCATATTACAAAACCCACTGAATTTACTGATGAATTGACTATTACTACAGGTGCAGAGGCTATGCCCTCTTTTAGCTGGAATGATGGATTTTTTGATGATAATAACATATATTTCCAGGTAATTTCTAACACCAATAATGAATTACTTTCTGGAACGTATACTTTTCAAAAACAGTTTCAGTATTATAAACTAGAAAATGTAGTTTTAAATATTACACAAGGAATACCACCACCACTAGATCCGATGAACTCTTACAATTTTACTTTAATGGGAGTAAGTGAAGATAATTGGGTGAATTTACTTATTGAAAAAAACTTTACACCTTAGCGCTATGAAAAGGGTCATTTTATTAACCACACTATTTTTTTGCTTTGTCAATTATGCACAAGAATTAAAGATTGTTGATCTCAAAGTACAAGGGAATAAAAAAACAAAGGCATCTTTCATAAAAAAAATTGCAAAAGTAAAAGCAGGAGCAACTCTGGATTCGATTGCAATCGAAGAAGATATTAAAAGAATTAAAAGATTGCCATCAGTCGCTCATGCGTATTATCAGGTTTTCGAAGCACAAAAAGAAGGAGAGTATAATGTTTTTTATACCATAGAAGAAAATTTTACTATCATTCCTAGTGCGAATGTGTATACGACTAATGATGACGAGTTTGCCTTTAGAGTTGGTTTATATGAATTTAATCTCTTTGGTCAAAATATTACTTTCGGAGGATTTTATCAGGATGATATATATAGTTCCTTTGGGGTTAATCTAAGAGCTCCCTATTTGTTTAGTAGTAAAATTGGCCTAGCTTTTAATTATCAAAATCTTACCACTCAGGAACCTGTTTTTTTGGATACTGGTACTGCGGATTATAGATACAATAATACATCTTATGAATTATTGGGATTGTATGAGTTTAATTTTCAGAATCGAGTAGAGTTGGGAGTAAATTACTTTAATGAAGATTATAGTTATAAAAGAGGAGCAACAGGTCCAGGTGTGCCTTTAGATTTTGATGTTAATAAATTACTATACAAACTAATCTACGAGTATAATAATCTTGATTATGATTTTCAGTATGTCTCTGGATTTAAGAGTGTTGCTAATTTTCAATATGTAATTAGTACCGAAAATGTTTTACCTGATTTTTTAATCGGCTGGAATGATTTTTTATATTATCACAGAGTAGGAAAAAAAGGCAATTGGGCATCACGATTACGTCTTGGATTAGCAACTAATGATGACTCTCCCTTTGCTCCCTTTGCAGTGGATAACAACCTTAATATTAGAGGGGTTGGAAATACAATTGACAGAGGAACCGGAGTAATCGTAATCAATACAGAATACAGGCATACATTGTACGACAAAGATTGGTTCGTATTGCAGAGTAATGTTTTTGTAGATGGAGGTAGCTGGCGAAATCCTGGAGGGGATTTTGGTGATTTTGGCGATACACAAAACTTCAGAATATATCCAGGTGTAGGATTACGTTTTATGCACAAACGTATTTTTAATGCGATTTTTAGAATCGATTATGGGTATGGTGTCACAGAGGACGCTACCAATGGATTTGTGTTTGGAATAGGGCAATATTTCTAATAATCAAAAATTAGGTTTTTGTTAAAAACAAGTTAATTAGTTACCGAACGTTTGGTAAAAAACTAATTACCTATATATTTGTGGTGTTATGAGACCAGTAAAAGTAGAAGATAAACGGTTGATGGAGGGCCTTAATCAGGTTTTTAGATCTAAAGGTTATGAAGGAGCTAGTCTAAACGAATTGGCAGAAGGTGCCGGTTTAAAAAAAGCAAGTTTGTATCATAGATTTCCCGATGGAAAAAAGGGAATTGGCCTTGCAGTCTTATCGTATTCTTCGGATTGGTTGCATAAGAATCTGTATGAGTTACTGATGGATAAAAAAGTTTTGAAAGAGGAAAGGTTGGAAACGACTTTAACCAGAATAAAGGAATTATACGGTGATGGAAAAGAAACTTGTGTGCTTAGATCCTTATCAATGGAATCTGGAATGGAAATATTTGGAGATCAAATAAAAGAAGAGATGGATAGATGGATAAGAAATTTCACAGAATTTGGATTAGAGTTCGGACTTAGTAGAGATCAATCAACGAGAATTGCAAAACAGGGTTTAATAAGTATACAAGGAAGTCTTGTAGTAGCTAATGCAATGTCTGATAACAGCTTGTTTTTGGATACTTTAGAAGATATAAAACTTAAGTATAAAGCATAATATTTTTTTACAATAATAATTTACCGAACGTTCGGTAATAAATTTTAATAATGAAAAAAAAATTCCCTTTGCCACCTTTTACAGAAGAAACGGCAAAACAAAAAGTTCAGATGGCAGAAGATGCCTGGAACAGTAAAGATCCAATAGCTATATCAACGGCTTATAGTTTAGAAACCGAATGGCGTAATCGAAATCAATTTATCAATGGACAAGAAGAAGTACAGGAATTTCTCAGAGATAAATGGAAAAAAGAACTCAATTATAAACTTAGAAAAGAATTATGGGCATATCAAGATAATAGGATTGCAGTGCGATTTGAGTATGAATATCAAAATAAAAACAATCAATGGTACAGAGCATACGGTAATGAAAATTGGGAGTTTGATGAGAATGGTTTTATGGAAAAAAGATATGCCAGTATTAACGATTTAGAAATATCAGAGACAGAAAGAAAATTATAATCTAATTTAAATACATACATAAAGATGAAAAATCAAAAGACAAAGCGTTTTATAGTATTGCTTGTGATTACTCTTACCACAAGTGTCTTAGCGCATGGTTTACCCCTTAAGAATAATTACGAAACTACTATAGAGCATGCGGTTAAATATAAAAAAATCAATATACAAGGAATAGATGTTGCCTATAGAGAGGCTGGTAATCCTAAAAATCCGGCGATTGTATTATTACATGGATTTCCTTCTTCATCTCATCAATACCGTAAAGTATTGAATGCATTATCCGATGAGTTTTACTTAATTGCACCGGATTATCCTGGTTTTGGGAATAGTGATTTTCCAAGTGCTACGTCTTACGAGTATACTTTTGATAACTTAGCTAATACTATTGAGGTTTTCTTGGAAAAGTTAAAAATTAGGTCCTATGCATTAATGATTCAAGATTATGGTGCTCCAATAGGTTTAAGAATTGCGACTAAGTATCCAGAAAGAGTAACCGCTATTATAAATCAAAATGGAAATGCCTATAAAGAAGGTTTAGGACCTGCCTGGAAGGATGTTAAAGCATTTTGGGCAAATAGATCTCCAGAAACTGAGAAGGCTTTGTTACCTGTGTTTTCTATAGAAGGATTAAAATGGCAATATACTCACGGTACCAGAAATCCAGAAAATGTGAATCCAGATACTTGGCATTTGGATTACTTACGAATGTCAAGACCGAATGCTCATAAAGTCAACTTAGATCTGTTTTATGATTATCAAAACAACATAAAGTTATATCCGAAATGGCAAAAGTATTTTAGAGACAACCAACCTCCACTATTAATTGTTTGGGGTAAAAACGATGCCTTCTTTCCAGAAAGTGGGGCAGAAGCTTTTAAAAAGGATGTAAAAAATATTGATTATAATATTTATGATACTGGGCATTTTGCTTTAGAGGAAGAAAGTAAATCGATTATCAAGAAAATTAGATTTTTCCTGAAAAAAAATGGAGTTAAATAATAGCTACAAAATAGAACAAGGATCTAGTTGATAAACTAGATCCTTGTTTCATTATTATTCAATACCTCCTCCGGTAAGACAAAGATGAGTTGCTTGTGTACCTAAACAACATCCATTTGGTAATGAATACCCGCCACACGATTGACATTCTCTCGGAGTGTAGATAGGACAACTAGCTTTGTTACTACCACCATTTACAGATCTTTGTTCTTCTTTACTAAGAGTCTGTGCGTCTTTTAGATTTAAAATGCTTTTTAACATAATTAAGGTTTTAAGAATCATATTTCCCCAAACATTTATAGACATTTGAGGTTTCTGTCTATACGATTATTAACGAAAAAATGGGGAATTTGTTGCTTTTTTAGTGTTAGTTATCATTTCTCTAATGATTTTTCTTTTTGGTTCCAGAACTTGCATAAAATATAGCTCCGATTGGTTTTTTTCTAAAGCGGAGCATTATAGCTAGCAGTAATAATAGTAGAATGTTTAAAAAAACTTTAAAATCCAAGGTAACAATTTCATACTTCCTTACACATTCTTATGGTGGCTCTTTAGAGAGTCGAACACTTATAAGAATAGTAATCATAAAAAATTAGAAGTATGGCATTAGAGAATCTAATAAGCATAAGCTTTACAGAAGAAGAATTAACACAGCTAGACCAGTACCTAGATGGTATCAAACAAATCTTGAACGACATTGCTCCCCTAGATTACACCTTCTAGCTATTTCAGAGATTCCCGGAAGCGTTACTGAGGTCTTTCGAAGGGTTAAAAAGGTTCTTCGAGCTGTCATTTTTTGGATCAGAACCCCTAAAATTTGGCCAAGCAGCCTCGAAAACAAGGCTTATAGCCTTTATGATACCCCTAGGATGCATTGCCAATACCAAAATATTCGTTGATATACTTCTTCTAAGAAGTATTTTAATTCTTCGAATTACCTTTTTGAGGGCTAAAAGGGGGTGCGGAATGGGGTAAGCCCTATACATAGATGAGATGAGATGATAAAATAAGAATGGTTTGATTTCTAGATTCAGTAGATTTGCAAGGACGGTGAGATTATATCACTAAAATATTAATTAATATAGTAAAGCCAGCCTCTATAAAATAAGGTTGGCACTACTATGATTTTAAAACAATGAAAAACATAAAGAAATTAAAGTATAGTGTCATATTCGTAATGCTACTGCACACCACAACGACAATAGCCCAGGTGCAATGGATTCATGACTTTGAGCTGGGGCGTGCGATTGCCATAGAGCAAAAAAAGTGGATGGTAGTTGATTTTTGGGCCAGTTGGTGTGGTCCCTGTAAAAGAATGGATGACAAGCTATGGCAAACAACAGCGATTAATTCTATAAAAGATAATTTCGTATTTGTAAAAGTAAATTTTGATAGAAAAAGAGAGTTCGCCAAATACTTTAATATAAAATCGCTTCCTACGGTTTTAATAATGGATCCTAATAAAGCGGTCATCGATAGAAAAACAGGATACAGACATACAGATGAGTATATAAACTGGTTTAAAAAGATCCCAAATCTCGATTTAGAAAACGTATATACAGCTATGATCCCTATGATTCAGAATCGAAAAAGTAGTGTGGCGCATCTTAAGCTTGGAGTAGCGTATCAGAATCTTGCTATGGATACGTCCAATGCTTTGATCAAAAGCGTATTCATAAAACAAAGTAATCAGCAATTCAAGGTGATTCTAAAAAAAAGCAAAAATGAGGAGCTATTAGACAAGGTTCAATTATATAAGTTACTCAATAAAGCTATCGCTGGCAAAAGTAAAAGTGTTCTTAAAAAACTAAACCAAAAAACTCCCGAGGATTATACATCAGAGCTAGTACATTTTATAAAATGCTATTGCTACCTTAAAGAAGGTAACGATAAAGCCCTAGCTATAGAAAAAAAACAGCTTAAAAATCCTGATATGTTGGCACTATTAGAACAGTAAACTTGATAAGAATGTTATAACCCGAGAACCTATGTTTATGTTAAAACCTATTATTACATATTCATTGACTTATACAAAAGTTTATTTTACTAGTGATTAAGCTTAGAGCTTTGGTATAACTATTAGCACGAAGAATTAGCTTAATTTTTTTGAGTACCTGTAATTTTCCTTAATTTTGTAAGTGAATTTAAAAAAACAAAATATTTAAATTTTAAAGTTATATGTTAGGATTAGAAGAGAAAAGCCCACTGGAGATGTTACAACAGTTTGCTGTTTATTTTGATGCTAATTTAGAAGAAAGTCTTGGGGCGGCTACTCTTATTTTGAATAATAAACATGGAGAAGGTAGTATATCTTTATATGAGCTTTTTCCTGGCCTTACTGCCTGGGTTTATAATATTACATTTAATTCTGAACTAGTTATCGATTTAAAGTTTTCGTCTGATAGACCTTATTATTTTGGGTATCATGTTTCGGGATTTCAAATGCAGAAATTCGCTGACGAGACAGAGTATCATAAAATAAGACAAGGGCAAAACTTCATACTTATTAGCGAACCTGGCACTAGTTCTGAATTTAAGATGAGTAGTGGTATCAAATTTGAAAGTTGTTATTTAATTCTAACACCGTCATTATTGAAGGGCTCTAGCCACAACACGAGGAAGAGACTGGAACAGAACCTAAAAGAAATATTTCTACAAATTTCAGGTGAACGGCCATATCGCTATTTTGGAGATATTGATGCACATACCGGTACATTTGCAGAAATTATTATAAAGAATACAAGAATTGATTTAGTAGGCCGACTTTTAACTGAGGGCGCTATAACAAATTTACTTGCTGCACAAATTGAAGCACACGATTTAGATCATCAAACTGATAATTTTCAGCCCAAGCTTACAAAATCAGAATTATCAAAAATTACAGAACTCGGTGATTACATAAGAGATAATATCGACGATAAATTAACAATTTCAGTTCTTAGTAAATATTTAGGTTTTTCTCCAAGAAAACTCCAAGCCGGCGTTCGATTTTTATATGGTTATTCTGTTAATGAATATGTAAGCAATGTTAGGATGGAAGTTGCAAAAGAGCTTATCTATAAAACGAACAAGAGTGTTTCTGAAATATGCTATATGGTTGGTTATTCTAGTAGAAGTCATTTTTCAAATTTATTTTATAAAAGGTTCGGTATTCTTCCTAGTAAATATAAAGACTCGTTCTACAAGGATACTTTAATGTATGAAGTAAGTTATCGATCGATAGCAAGTGATAAATTAAATGAATCGGATGTACAACAGATAATAGATGTTTCAAGAATAAACAATAAAAAAAATAATATTACAGGAAGTCTGATTTATTATAAAAATGTATTTTTTCAATTAATTGAAGGACCTAAAAAGGAAGTTTTACCGTTATATGATAAAATAAAAGAAGATGAAAGGCATACGGATGTGATCACTATGTGGAGTGGATCGAAACCTTACCGCACTTTCGAAAAATGGGATATGTCAATATTATCAGATGATGGTATGCTAAGCATACAACATCAAGATAGAGTCAAAAAATTAAATTTGGAACATCTTCTAGGAGAGATTGACGAAAACGCAATAGTGTCTCGGAATCTCTGGAGAAAAGTGAGAACAATTATAAATGTTTCAGGAAAAGTAAGTAAGAGTGAGCTGTGAAATAGAAATCACTTTTTTCTAAAAAATCTACCTATCGTATACTTTTAAGAATCACAGAAGAGATAAATAATATCCATTAATACCCTGTTTCTGTGTTTAGGGATGTTTATAAAATACTTGATGTACTACTTTCGTGATAAACGAAACCTAAAAAAGTAAGTGATAGTAAATAATGATGTTTGTTAAAAACAGTGATTTCCCGTCAACTATGTTTTACTTGACAAATATTAATGTACCTTCTAGTGTAAATTCATCTGCAATTGCATTTTCTTTCATACGTTTAAAAATACTAGGTGAGTTATGGTTAACTCCATATTTGGTTCGATCGATAGTATGATTGAATTTAAGAGTGATTCCAGATTCAGCTTGCTCTATACGTACAGTAATATTTTCTGTATTCGTTTTTCCTTTAATGGTAAGCGCTCCAAGTAAGATAGCTTTCTTATTACTGATTTCTATAACATTGTTTATTAAAAATGTTGCTTTTGGAAAGGTCTTTACTTCAAAAAAATCTTCATTTTTTAGATGATTTTTAAGATCGTTGTTTTCATGATCCAGACTTTTCATATCAATTACGATGTTTAAAGCCATGATCGTAGTATTGGATATAGAGATGATACCTTTTTTTGGTGCTATAGTTCCTTTTAAGGAATAAGAACTAAATGCTGCTTTGCCTGTCCAGAATAGTTCAGATTTTCTGGTATCCAACTCAAAATTCTGTGTATATGCTTTTTGTAATCCGATGTGTAGACAAAGAGTAATTAATAGTATTTGTATTGTTTTCATTTTAGGGATTTTTTAATTTAGAAGTGTATCTGTAGTTTCAATTTTTTCATAGCCGCATACAGTTTCTCCTTCTTTTGTAATACCAATGAAATACCACATAGCCCATCCTCCAAAAAGCGAACTATCTGTACGCCAATTTTGTGACCAAGTATATGGTTCAGACTGTTTCATAATTTCTTTTTTGGTTCCGAAGTTTTTGTTCAATTCTTTTAATGAATATGATTTCCTAAGATTCCAGGTGTCATTATAAAAAAGATAGGCTCCGTACTCAATAATTTTGATCTCACTTTCTTTGCACAGAATTGCTGTATTGTGTTTCCAATAATATCGATCACCAATCTTAATAGGATCAATGGTTTTGGGAAAGTTGTTTACTTCAATTGCTTTGCGTACGCTTTTTAGTTTTTCGGGTAATTGATCGTTTATAGGAGTTCCATACTTTATCTGTGCAGTCAATGAGTTTAAGGTGAATGCTATTACTAGTAAAATTACTGTTCTCATATTCTTATTATTTTATTTTTTCAGCGATCCAAACTGCTAAAAACCCTCTGTCAACGGCGTGTGTAGAACCATATAGTTTTCCGTCTTTGTAATAAAAGCTAGTATTATAACTTCCGCTATTGTCGCCAGAGATTAGGGCAACATAAATAACGTCTCGTTGGGTATTAACTTTTCCTTGTTTTATTTCAACCCCTTCTCGATAAAATGTTCCCTGTACTGAATTAGCATCTATTTTATCTATGCGCATCATAGCGAAATTGGTATCCGTTTTATCTTGCGGACTCATATCTAATTGCCATTCGCCAATTAGTAATTTTAGATCTTTATTATTTTCTTGAGAAAAGCTTGAGAAAGAAGTAATCAAAAGGATAAGTAGGCTTGCTTTTTTTATGATCATGAGATGTTTCATTTTTTCTGATTTTTAGAATTTGTTTGAGACAAATATTCACCTAATACAGAAAAGAATCGTTTCAATTGGCTAAATGAGACGAATTTTTAGAGAAGTAGACGTTGCAATTTTTTAATTGAAACCTTTATTGTCTTTATTTTAGAGCGCTTGGAGGGTTTCCTGTAATTTTCTTTACGGCTCTATTAAAAGAGGCTTTAGAATTAAAACCTGCTTCATATGCTAAAGCAAGAAGGGTAAGATTATCGTTTTTAGGATTATTGAGTAACTTTTTTACTTCTTCAAAACGAAGTTCGTTTATGTAATCACTAAATTTTTTCTGATAGATCGTATTTAGACATTTAGTAAGCAAATAGGGTTTTACAGAAAGGCATTCTGATAGAGAACCTAGAGTAAGCTCTGGATTTTTGAAGAGTTGTTCTTCCCTCATTTTAGTTTCTAAAGTTTTACTAATATTTTGCAATTGCTCTTTTTCTTTATCAGAAACGGTGGCAATTTGTTTGAATGCGCTTTCTTTTCTTCTGGCAAACCCTTCTAGGCCTAACCAATAGGTAATAATTGCCATTCCTATAAATACCGGATGACCATAGAAAAAATTACTAGCGAAATTGAAAAAGAAAAAGTCGATTAATATTCCAAATACATAAAGGATAGAGAATATTTTCATTACCAGTACCACTCTTTTAATCCAATTGATTTTTTCTGGAAGAATTTTATATCCTTCCACCTCAATAGTGTTGCTAAGTATTTTTTCAGCTTTGCTACTATAAAAAATAATTAATGCTCCAGAAATGATAAACATAGTAGGATAATGCATCCATACAACATATCCCCAATATCCTAACCAAGATAAACTCTCGCGAGTACCATCCCAATAAAAATTTTGTGTTTTTATAAAAAAGCTCCACACAAATTCTATCAGTACAGGAAGGAAATGAATCCAATCTTTTTGTATGAACTTGAATTTTGGATTTACATAACTTTTTACAAAAAAATAGATGAGTGTTCCATAAATCCAATTGTATTCTAATAGGATATGATACCAGAAATCATATCGTCCCAGCCCAAAAATATTTAAGGTTTCTACAATCAGGCGGTAGGAGAAGAAAAATAATATGGTTGCTAGAAATCGATTAGCAATATAGTGCAATCCTTTTTTTTGCCATAAAATGACTCCAAAAATGATTCCTTGGATAGCACCAATACATAATAATATGATTAAAAGTATCTCTAACGTTTCCACTACATTAAAGATATATAAGAAGATTTAAGAAACAACTTTTTCTTTATAATATCGATACAAATCTTCTGACGAAGCACCTAACCATCTTCTCATATGTATATTAAGAAAATGATATTGTAATCGCCAAACTCCAACTTCTCTGTAACGTCTGGCAGAGGTAACCACATATTTAGGGATGATAACAAATTTATTTATTGCAAAAAGTCGGTCAACTAAATCATTGTCTTCATATACCACATACGCTTCATCATACCCATTTATTTCTTTGAATAATGATGCAGTGATAAACTGACTTTGATCTCCGCCGCGACATCGTTTACTGTCGAATTGAGTTAACCAACCGAGAAAACGAAGCCACCAATGATTAGAATCAAATTTCATTCTGAAACACCCTGCTTCGTTTTCTTTATGAACTTCTTCTACAATATATCGGTCATAGTTCTTTGGAGGAAAAGAATCAGCGTGTAAGAAATAGAGTATATCTCCAGAAGCTTTTGCAGCTCCGGCATTCATTTGTTTAGCACGCCCTTTTTCTGAAGAAACTACTCTAATAGACGTGCTTTGTGTGTTCGAAAAATTCTGTACTGTTTTTATAGACTCGTCCACACTTCCGCCATCTACAATGATAATTTCTTCGATAGTATCCGCTGCACTTGCAGCTTGTATTAAATGGGAAAGCAGCTTACAAATTGTAGCTGCTTCATTTAGAATAGGGATGATTATTGATATTTTCAAAAGCTTAGTATTATGCGAATATAAAATTACTCATTTAAACTCCAATCGTATTTTTTATATCCTTTCTTTTTCTGTTTATCAATCTTAACTTCAGAATATTTATTGATAAAAGCTTTAGCATCTTCTCCATCTACTTTGAAATCTTTCTTAAACCAACTGAAGATTTTAGAGACTTCAACTACTTCTTCAGTTATCGTATTTCTTTTTGGATCATTTATAAAATTCTTTGTTAGCGTTTCTAATGCATCATCTACATTTCTGGCTGTGAATGCTCTATTCCAAACTATGGGGCAAGAGAAAGAAGCGCAATTAATAGCAAAATGAATTCTGGGATCGCCAAGCTTTCTAAGAATTTTATGCTCTAATTCATTTAAACTATGCAAAACACCATTGATTTTGAAAAATTGTCTATGCCAAGGATCTTTAATGTCTTTGATGCTCTTTAAAGGATAATTATCTATAATTAACTTTATAGTGTACGCATTATAAGCATTGATCCAGTACGCTAATGTTTCTTCTTTACTCCATGTTGCGGCTGGAGGATTGTCCGAGAGGTAAGTGAAATATTCATATAGTTGAGCACTATCTCTCATAAATCCTTTGTAATCTACTTTTCCGTCTTCAGAAACATTGATCAATAAAATTTGATCCCAAACAGCATGGTCAAGTTTTTCCTGAGCTTTTGTCTGAAAAGAGATAAATACCAATAATACTAATATAATTATTTTAGGGGTCTTCATTTTTTTTAATCTTTTTTAATCCATCCAGATGTATCGATTTTTACAAATGGCTAATTGTGTTCAACTTTTAATTACTTTTTTGTTTTCAAATAACGAAAATTCTATTAAATATTCGTTAAATACTTGGGTTTAGTCCAAAGTTTGTGCCACTCCTTACAAATATAGTTATGGCCAATGTTTTTTGGTTTTGCAAGTCAATTTCTGATTCCGTATTATTGTAATTGAACTGTTTTTATATGATTAGTACAACTTTAAAACTCCCCTGCGGTGCGATATTAAATAATAGATTAGTGAAATCTGCTATGACGGAGCGCATTAGTAATAATAAGTTTGAACCAACTAAGGGGCATGAACAATTGTATGCTGATTGGTCCAAAACAGGTGCAGGCTTATTAATAACAGGTAATGTTGTACTGGATCGAAAACATGTCGAGTCAGCAGGAAATGTGTGTTTTGATGATAGAAGGATGCTGCCAAAACTAAAATCATGGGCCAAAGCGGGTAAAAAACATGGAAATCATATATGGGTTCAGATTTCTCATTCCGGAAGACAAACGAATAGATTTGGAACGAGTAGACCCTTAGCACCTTCTGAGGTGCAGTTAAAGAAATTAGGGCTTTTTGGTAAACCGAAAGCAATGACAGAAGAGGATATCCTAGACGTGATCCAACGTTTTGTTACTGCTGCTAAACTAGCCAAAGAAGCTGGTTTTACTGGGGTTCAAATTCATTCGGCTCACGGATATCTATTAAGTCAATTTTTATCACCCAATACTAATATAAGATCTGATCATTGGGGTGGTAATATAGAGAATCGTAGCCGTTTATTACTCACGATTATCAGAGATGTTAGAAAAGTTGTTGGAACTGATTTTCCGATATCTGTTAAATTGAATTCAGCGGATTTTCAGAGAGGAGGATTTACCGAAGAAGAATCACTGGAAGTGATAAAGATGTTAGACAAGGAAAAGATCGATTTGCTCGAGATATCAGGAGGGACTTATGAAAAACTAGCTTTTTTTATAATGAATGAAGAGGATTCTGATCTTAAAGAAAGCACGAAACAGAGAGAGGCATATTTTATCGATTTTGCTAAGAAAATCAGAGTTGTTAGTAAGTTGCCTCTAATGATTACAGGTGGTTTTAGATCTTATGATTTTTGTAATGAAGTGTTAGCAAAGGGAGAGGTTGATTTGATAGGGATGGCTCGTCCTTTTATTACCAATCGAGAGGATATATCTAAATTTTTAGTTGGAGAATTACCATGTCTTGAAAACCTGGTACTCCGCACTGGATTAAAACAATTCGAAGATGCTGCTGAAGGTGGTTTTTATGCTAGGCAAATTATCCGGTTTTCTAAAGGGAAAGGACTAAAAACCAATATGAACCCACTTTGGTGTTCTATGTTTCTAATAGTATATGAATTCCGAAAAGCGATGGCTAAGAAATTAGCTTGAAAAAACAATGAGGATGTCTGTAAAGTAACTTTACTATGCTAAACTAAGCTTGTCGAAGTTTTTAATCCGTTGATTTTCAAAATGTCTTCGACAGGCTCAGACTGACAATTTTAGATTTTGTTCACTTTTCAGACAGCCTCATATAAAATTATTACTTAAAGCGAGTTTTAAAATTTTAGCAACATCCACCACCATCATAGTGGTACGTAGATTCGCTGATGAAAATATCATCTCTTCCCAGGTCAGCAAGAGCACCAGCAGTTTTATCACAAACCGCAATAGGTTGATTTTTCAGTAATACGTGTCCTTTTTTATCATCAAAATAATCTTCATTACCATAATAAATGGCTGCCTTACCAGTAAAAATACAAGGGCCATCTTCTGGCATAGGGTCTTTGATTGCAGCTACTTCAATAGATTCTATATAGATTAATTCATCGGTTTCATAGTTTTTAGGATCCAAAATACGATACGGTTTACGCGCTCTAATTTCTATGGTTCCAAAACCAACATCGGTCAATGCTTTTACATATTCCGCAATAGGTAAACTTCCACTAAGACATAAAGCTCTTAATCGTTCATCATTTCTGAGCGTATCATTCATAGGTTGCTCGCAAGTTGGATCACTCATCACTAATCTACCATGAGGTTTTAATACTCGATACATTTCCTCTATCGCTTTTTTTAAATCCTCTGCTTTAAAAATATTGAATAAACAATTTTGAGCGGCAACATCAATACTATTATCTTCTACGGGAAGATTCAGAGCATCACCAAATCTTAAGTCTACAAACTCACTTTTGAACCATTCATTTTGTTCTTCTGCTTCTTTAAAATTTTTACGAGAAGCATCTAGCATTTCCTGAACTACATCAATACCAATTACTCCACCTTTTTGACGAGAGAAATACGAAAATTGTAATAATTCCATTCCGCCACCAACACCAACATAAAGTGTTTTTGGATTATTGGTTAAATCACGGGCGTTTACTGTACTCCCACAACCATAATTCATTTCTTGCATGATCTTTGGGATTTTTAATCCAGGTAGTTCCCAAATAGGATTTGTGGTACAACATAAACCTACATCTGGAGTTAATGCTGCTTCTTTGTATACATCATGCGTGGTTTCTAAATAGCTCATATTTTTGTTTTCTTTATTTTGAAGGAATAATTACTTAATTCGTTAATGTTTAGAGAGATTTTATCAATTCTTTGAATAAAAGGATCATTTCCGGTTCCGCTTTTCCGGCCATGGCAATAATCTCGTCAATATTGACAGGTTGTAGATTGTCTGGGTCACATTCGTCTGTAAGAACAGATACTGCTGCAACTTTAAGATCTAAATGATTGGCTACAATAATTTCAGGAACTGTGCTCATTCCTACTGCATCGGCTCCAATGATTTTTAGATAACGATATTCTGCGCGGGTTT
Source organism: Aquimarina sp. BL5 (assembly GCF_003443675.1). Lineage (NCBI taxonomy): Bacteria > Pseudomonadati > Bacteroidota > Flavobacteriia > Flavobacteriales > Flavobacteriaceae > Aquimarina > Aquimarina sp. BL5. The sequence continues at coordinate 4,080,653 of NZ_CP031963.1, forward strand.
CTAATTGCGGTCCTACTACAGAGGCATATACACCTTTATGAAGATTAATGTTATTTTCTTTAGCAATGGATTCTAATTTTGCATTAATTTTAAGGTTATAAGGAGCACTCATATCTGTAAAACGGGTGCCTAATTGTTCTACTCCTTTAAATGCTAAAGGAGATCCTCCCTGAAGATTAATGTGATCATCAATAAGCATTAATTCGCCTTTTTTAAAGTTTAAATTAATCGCTCCGGATGCATTAGAAACTAAAAGTGTTTTGATTCCTAATTGATGCATAATTCTAACAGGATATGTCACATCTTGTAGAGAGTAACCTTCGTAGAGATGAAAACGTCCTTGCATTACCACTACTTTTTTGCCTTCTAACTTTCCGTAGATTAATTTTCCTTTGTGGAATTCTACTGTGGCTGTAGGGAAATAGGGAATGTGATTATAACTTACTTCTTTTATGATTTCTATTTCATCTAGTAACTGTCCTAATCCTGTTCCTAAGATGATACCTATTTCTGGATTATCAAATCCTTTTTCTTGTAAGTATTCTGTTGTTTCTTTAATGTATTTAGTCATTTTGATAGCTTAATAAATGTTGAAAAACTGAAATGTCCTTGATATCTTCATAATAATCTATATCATTACGTTCTTCTAATAGTTTAATAGTTGTTTGTTGTAGATCGTTTAATGTATTTTGAAGTACTGTATTTGTTCCCCAGGATTTGTTCTGAAAAACTTGCGAATTCAGCTTTTTCATACCTAGTAAATAATACCCTCCATCTTCCGCAGGACCTATTACATAATTATTTGTTTTCAGAGCATTGAATGCGTTCTGTATATCGGATTGGCTTAGGTCGTACATATCACTCCCTATTATAATAATATTGGTATACCCTGCTTTAAAACCTCTTTTGAAAGCATTATACATACGATCACCAAGATCTTCTCCTTCTTGTTGCTTTTTTTCATAAACAGTAGGGTTCCAGATGTCGTTCTCTCCAATTCTTGTGGAATAGTATACTTCCTTAGCCACTGTAAGATCTTTTGTAATAGATACAGTATGGGCTAACAATAACTCATAAACTTCCAGAGCAGCGTGATCTCCTATGGTCGCGGCTAAACGAGTTTTACATTTACCCAATTCGGGATTTCGGGTAAAAATCATTAATAGATTCTTTTCTTTCACTGTGTGTATACTTTTTTTCCTTTATGTAACCATTTCCCCCATTCTTTGGAAAATGCGTGTATTTTATCTGTTTCTTTTCCTTTAGAGTCAATCACTTTATTATTATCGTTTTTCCACTCAAAAATTCCGCCATATAGATTATAGATATTGTTATAGCCTGCTTCTTTAAGTTTTTCCGAAATGTCTTCCGATCGTATGCCTAAACTACAGTAAACAATAATTTTTGATTTCTTATCTATGTTTTCGTTGGAAAGAGTCTTGATGTCAAAATGGTCATATCCTACGTGGATTGCACCTTGTAGATGACTAGTATCGTACTCATTTATTTCTCTAGCGTCTAATAGGATTACTTCACTTTGTATCTCATTTAATTCTTTTACCGAGATATATGGGATACTTTCATTATTGTATTGATCCAATAATTCATCAAGTGAATCTTGGCCAATAGCTAAAAAAGGGAATAAAATTAATAATAGTATTACGATTATTTTTCTCATATATAACGGCATATCTAGTTAATATAGCTATACAATGTAATTGATTGTTAAAGTGCGAATCTATTTGTAGAGATCAGTTTTTAGGTTTGTTCCATAAACTTCCCTTAAGAAGATAAGGTAGTTGTTAGGGTCTAAATAGTGTAAAAACTGGAATTCGAATACATAGGAGAACCTTTGTTATAAAAGGATTGGAGATAATAAGTATCTTTTATCGAATCGTTATGTTTTACTATCTCTATTTGGGAATTTGTAATATGATATATAATAGCCTGAAGCGTTTCAGAAAAAGTAAAATTAAGTTTAGAAATGATTTTTAGATCGTCAACTGTGTCAATGTCATATAGAACCTCAAGTTGTGCAACTTCAATTTCTGTATTTTTAATTAAAAACGATATACTTTTAGCTAAATGTTTAGACTGCCAGGGAAGCTTTAAGAAAGTATTTATATTGAACTGAGATTTATGTAATCCCATTAGATAAAATCCACCATCGGCAGATGGTCCCAAGACAAACTTATTGTTTTGAAGTTGTTTGGCGCTTTCTAATAAATGATGTTTCTTTAAATGAGGTGTGTCATTTCCTATGGTGATTATATTTTCGAATCCTAGATCATAGGTAGCCTGAATAGCATTTACAAAACGTTCTCCGAAGGTCTTACCCGTTTGTCTTTTTTCAGTAAATACAAAAAATGGAAGTCCAGAACTTTCTACAACCTGCATTGTTTTTTTAGTAAGCTCTGTAAAAAGTTTTTCACCACCAATAATAGGTTTGTGCAGAAGCTCTTCCTTGGAGGAGTTCACAAAAACTAATACGGCGGTTTTAATGTTCATATGCTGATCATTTTATGCTACAGTTCCTTGACAACTACTTCCAGCTCCAGCTGTGCAACCATAACAGTGCTGAGAGATGATAATATCCCTATTTTGTAGTAGTTCTTCATTATACTCACTAATATGTTTTACTTTACTGGCAACTTTAAGATCTAACATCTGGTTAAAATCACAATCATATAACCATCCATCCCAGCTTATAGAAATAGTATTAGTACACATTACATTTGCTACGGCAGATGGATTATATGCTTCTACTAATGAATACATATAATCTTCATAATTCTCTGAAGCAATTAGATAATCTAAAAATCTACTGATCGGTAAATTAGTAATTGCAAACAAATTATGAAAGTGAATTCCAAAATCTTCTAACAAAGCTTTTTTAAAATCTTTTTCCATGGATGCTTGATCACCTGGTAAAAAAGCACCAGATGGGTTGTAAACCAAATCCAATCTCAGACCACTATTTGGCATTCCATATCCCCGTTCATTAAGTTCTTGAAGCGCTTTGATAGATTTGTCAAAAACACCATCTCCACGTTGTTTGTCAGTTTTACCTCTGGTCCAATGAGGCATCGAAGAAACTACGTGTACATTATGTTTTTTGAAAAAATCAGGTAAATCATAGTACTTTTTATTTGCTCTAATAATGGTAAGGTTACTTCGTACAATAAAATCTTTGATTCCTGCTTTGCTAGCTTCTTCTACAAACCATCTAAAATTAGGATTCATTTCCGGAGCCCCCCCTGTTAAGTCTAATGTGTGGGCTCCTGTTTTCTTGATGACTTCCAGACACTGTTTCATGGTCTCTTTAGTCATAATTTCTTTTCGATCAGGACCAGCGTCTACATGACAGTGTTCACAAACCTGGTTACACATATACCCTACATTAATTTGAAGTATTTCCAATTTGTTAGGGCGCAATGTATCATGTCCAATTTCGGCAATTTTATCAGCGAACTTTGGTAATTCTCCATTTGCAAAAATGCCATTGTTCAGAATCTCTAATTGTCTATGAGAGTCAGCGAGTTCGTTATTTCTATTCTTTAGCGACTTAGTAGCCATACATTGTTTTTAGCGATAATATTCTGTTTTTAGATGACGTAAAATGTACCGATAACAATCCGTTTACATGGACAATTTATCATATTTGTTCATCATCTGTACACCGTGTACTAGTGTAGCTCCACTTTCTATAGCTGCTCCGGCGTGCACTGCTTCCATCATTTCTTCCTTGGTAATTCCTCTCTGAAGGCCATCTTTGGTGTAAGCATCAATACAATAAGGACATTTTACTACATGAGAGACTGCTAATGCAATTAAAGATTTCTCGCGTGCAGTTAGCGCACCTTCTTCAAAAACTTTTCCATAGTAATCAAAGAATTTAGTTCCAAGTTCTTCACTCCACTCTGTTATTTTTCCAAATTTTCTTAGATCCGCAGGATCGTAATATGTTTTAGACATGCTGTGTCATTTTTTAGTTACAGACATTTACTGTTAGTCGTATAGTAATAATCAAAACTTACAATAAATTTATATTTATTTTATAAGGACTAAAGTCTGCATTATGCTGTTAAAATAAAAGCTAATGTTAAATAATTAAGTCTTTTTATTACAAATTGTTGATTATTAAAAAGTGAAAATATCTGAATCGTATATCAGGTGAAGTGTTGTTTTAATTTTGATATTATGCTTTTTTAATTAGAAATGTTAAGATAATGGACTTCTTTTTAATTTAAAAATTGATAGATGATATTTAGTAATAACTATGAAATTCTTTGATACAATATATTTAATTAATCTTTACTAGGTTTTGTTTTGTTAGCTGTTGAAGCATTCAATGTTTTAACAAATAAAAAGCATAAATGACTGAATTACAGTGTTTTTTTTAAATATTATTAAATTGTTGTCAAACTTTTAGTATCATATGTAAATACAATGTTAAGATTGATTTATTGTAGTGAATTAGGATGTAATGTTGTAGTTTTATCAATATTCGCAGTAAAAAATCTAAAATATTTATTTACTCTTTAAATGATTATAGAGTTAATATTTTTTAAGTAAATAGGGAGGATAGATTTGTTTAATCATTATTAGTAAATAACCAAAAAACAAAATCAGTGAAAGTTTATAAAAAATTTAATTTTAGGAGTACTAATGTAATTGTTACAGTAGGTCTTTTAGTACTAGTACCTAAATTTAGTTTTTCTCAAGATAAAGGGCGTCAAGAATCTCCAGATATTATTGAAAGAAAAGTAGATTCACTACTTTCTTTGATGACTGTTAAAGAAAAAATAGGACAGCTTGTTTTATATAATGGAAGTTGGGATGTAACTGGACCACCGTCTGATGTAGGGAATAAGGAAAAATATGAAAAATTAAAAAATGGAGAAGTTGGAGCTATGCTTAATGCTACTTCTGTTGCGGGAACTAAAGAGTTACAGAAAACCGTTGTTGAAAATTCACGATTAAAAATACCATTACTTTTCGGATATGATGTCATACATGGTTTTAAAACTATGTTTCCTATCCCACTTGGAGAAAGCGCAAGTTGGGATCTAGAGGCTATTACAAAGTCGTCATCTATAGCGGCAAAAGAAGCAACGGCTTCTGGAATTAATTGGGCATTTGGACCTATGATGGATATTTCTAGAGACGCTCGTTGGGGTAGAGTTATGGAAGGAGCTGGAGAGGATCCTTTTCTAGCTTCAAAAATAGCTGTCGCCAGAATTCAAGGTTTTCAAGGTGATGATCTGTCTAAAAATAATACGTTAGCTGCTTGTGCTAAGCATTTTGCAGCTTATGGGTTTGCAGAAGGAGGGCGAGATTATAATACAGTAAGTATTGGAGAGTATGAGTTACATAACACGGTATTACCTCCTTTTAAAGCAGCAGTAGATGCCGGTGTGGCTTCTATCATGAGTTCATTTAATGAAATTGACGGTATACCAGCGACTGGACATAAAGGATTGCAGAGAGATCTTCTTAAGAATACTTGGGGTTGGGACGGATTTGTAGTTTCTGATTGGGCTTCTATTGCAGAGATGATATTTCATGGATATGCAAAAGATAAAACACACGCAGCAGAACTGGCGATACACGCTGGTAATGATATGGATATGGAAGGAAGAGCCTATGAGACAGGTTTAGAACAATTGATAAAAGATGGGAAAGTAGATGAGAAACTAATTAACGATGCTGCTAAGCGAGTACTGCGAGTTAAATTTGAGTTAGGATTATTTGATGATCCATTTAAATATTGTGATGAAGAAAGAGAGAAAAAAGATATATACACCAAAGGCCACATAGAGGCTTCTAGAGATGTAGCTAAAAAGTCTATTGTTTTGCTAAAAAATGATAATAATGTATTGCCTCTTAAAAAAGATATCAAAAGTATTGCAGTTATTGGTCCATTAGCGGATGATAAGGATACTCCAATTGGTAGTTGGAGAGGAATGGCAACTCCTAATTCTGCAGTTTCACTTCTAGACGGGATTAAAACAGCACTAGATCAAAGTGTTAAAATAACCTATGCTAAAGGAGTAGAGCTTGGAGTGGGTGAAAGGAGTTTTGTCCGTGATTTAAAAGTAAATAGAGATAGTTTTAAAGGTATTGAAGAAGCAGTAAAGGTAGCTAAAGATGCAGAAGTTGTGGTTTTAGCTATTGGAGAAGAAGCTTTTCAGTCTGGAGAAGCGAGAAGTCAAGTAAGTATTGAGTTAACAAAGCCTCAGCAAAAACTATTCGAAGAGATATATACGGTTAATAAAAACATAGTAGTAGTTCTTATGAATGGTCGTCCTATGGCAATTTCGGATATTGCGGAAAAAGCACCTTCGATATTAGAAACCTGGCATTTAGGTTCGGCATCAGGAAATGCAATTGCAGATGTTTTGTTTGGGGATTATAATCCTTCTGGTAAGTTGCCTGTTTCTTTTCCGAGAAACGTTGGTCAGTTACCTTTATACTACAATGTAAAAAATACAGGAAGACCTTCAAACCTTGATGGGATGGTATTTTGGTCACATTATACTGATGAGAAAAATGATGCTTTATATCCTTTTGGACATGGATTAAGCTATACTGCTTTTAAATACAAAGATTTAAAAATAAGTGCTCCGTCTTTTGCCTCTGGAGGAAATCTTTCTGTTTCAGTAACTATTACAAATACGGGTAAGAGAAAAGGTAAAGAAGTTGTACAATTATACATTAGGGATATCATAGGGAGCTTAACACGTCCGGTAAAAGAGCTTAAAGGATTTGAGTTAGTTGAATTAGAGCCTAAAGAAAGTAAAACAGTTACTTTTAGTATCAGTGAAGAGACAATCCAGTTTTATACAGCAAATAAAAAATGGGAAGCCGAATCGGGAGATTTTAAGGCTTTTGTAGGAGGTACTTCAGACACAGATCTTGAAATCGATTTCTCTTTTAAAAAATAAAATGATGCAAAAATTATATATAATATTATTGGTTCTAATTGTCGTAAGTTGTAATTCAGAATCAAGTAAAGAAGATGGTAAATCAATATCAGAAAAACCAACAATGAGTTCGGAAACAGACAAAAAAGTGGCTACGTTACTCTCTAAAATGACTTTAGAAGAAAAGGTAGGTCAGATGACGCAAATTACGTTGGATGTTGTTACAAAAGGCGATAATCAATATAGCTCATCACAACCGTACGCTTTGGACTCTGCATTGGTTCATAAAGCCATTCATACTTATAAGGTTGGCTCAATACTTAACACTCCAGGAGTGCCTTTGTCAAGACAAGATTGGTATAAAACGATTAAAACTTTTCAGGATGAGGCAGCAAAAACGCCAAGACAGATTCCAATTATTTATGGGATCGACGCCATTCATGGTGTAAACTATACAATTGGAGCTACATTGTTTCCTCAACAAATAGGATTAGCCGCTACTTTTAATAAAGACTTGGTAAAAGAAGCAGCAAAAATATCTGCTTATGAAACGAGAGCTTCTTCGATTCCTTGGAATTTTTCTCCTGTTTTAGGTTTAGGAAGAAATCCATTGTGGCCAAGATTATGGGAAACATTTGGAGAAGATGTGTATTTAGGGAAAACAATGGGTGTTGCCATGGTCGAGGGATATCAGGGAACATTAGGAGATCCAAATACAGTTGCTTCCTGCATGAAACATTATTTAGGGTATAGTGTTCCACTTTCTGGTAAAGATCGCACACCTGCATGGATACCAGAGAGAGAATTAAGACAGTATTTTTTGCCAGCATTTAAAGAAGCCGTAGATGCAGGATCTGTGACATTAATGATAAATTCTGGGGAGATTAATGGTGTTCCAGTACACGCCAGTAAGTTTTTACTAACAGATGTGTTAAGAGGTGAATTAGGTTTTGATGGTATTGCTGTTACAGATTGGGCGGATATCAATTATCTGCATACTAGACACAAAGTAGCCGAAACTATTAAAGATGCAATTAAAATATCTGTTAATGCGGGAATAGATATGAGTATGGTGCCACATGACTTTGAATTTTCAGAATTACTTGTCGAATTAGTGAAAGAAGGAAATGTTTCTGAGGAAAGGATCAATAATGCAGTTTCTAGAATATTAAAAGTTAAGATGCAATTAGGGTTGTTTGAGAATCCTGTTACGGATCCAAAGGATTATCCTGATTTTGGTTCTGATAAGTTTGCCGAGGTTAGTAAAAAAGCAGCGGTAGAATCTTTTACTTTATTGAAAAATAAGAATGATATCCTTCCTCTAGAAAAGGGTGCTAAAATATTAGTAACAGGTCCAACAGCTAATACTATGAGATCCCTTAACGGAGGTTGGTCTTATAATTGGCAGGGTAGTGAGGCTGATAATTATGCAAAAGATAAAAATACAATAGCTGAGGCTTTTACGAATTCAGGTAATGCTACATTTATACAGGGAGTTTCTTTTGAAGGCGAAAACAATATTAATGAAGCAGTGAAAGCAGCAAAACAAAGTGATGTAGTAGTATTATGTCTAGGCGAAAACTCATATACAGAAACCCCGGGAAATATAAATTCTATACTAATGCCAAAGGATCAAATTGATTTGGCAAAAGCATTGTCTAAAACTGGAAAAAAAATAATACTTGTTTTATTAGAAGGAAGACCAATTATTTTTAATGAAATAGAGCCGCTGGTTGATGCAGTTTTTATGGGGTATTTACCAGGAAATTATGGAGCGGATGCTTTAGCAGATTTATTATTTGGTATCGAAAATCCATCAGGAAGATTACCAATAAATTACCCGAAACATCCTCATGCGTTTGTAAATTATAATCATAAGCACTCGGATAATATTTCTGTACCTAATTACTATGAATCTGACTACGATCAGCAATATGAATTTGGGGATGGATTATCGTACACTAGTTTTGAGTATGCTGATTTATCGATTAGTTCTGCAGAAATGGATCAAGATGGATCAATTGAAGTTTCTGTAAATGTTACTAATACCGGAAGTAGAAAAGGAAAAGAAACTGTGTTACTTTTTATAAGTGATTTATATGCCAGCATTACACCAGAAGTTCGTGCACTAAAAGGGTATGATAAGATAACACTGGATAAAGGGGAATCTAAAAAAGTTTCATTTACAATCACAAAAGATGAATTATCCTTTGTTAATGAAAATTTAGAAACAGTTGCGGAACCCGGTGATTTTGAAATTAGAATCGGAGATTTAAATAAAAAAATTAAGCTTAAATAATTGCCTAGACTTAGTATCTGTCTTTTGGTAAATTAGCATTGATGACTTATTAATATTTTATAAACAAGTAGTTTGTAAAATGTGTTAAGATTTTAATGGTATATTTGATAAGCTTACTTATGTAAAAACTCATCTAATGTATCGTTTTTTTATTATACTTTGTTGTTTACCTTTTTCGGTTTTTTCTCAATCTATAAAGAATAAGACACTTCCTAAAATCACCCATTATGATACTAAAAATATGGGTTTTAATGCTCAGTCTTGGCATATTCAGCAAGATGAGAATGGTCTGATTTATATTGCTAATGGGCATCAAGTTTTGATATTTGATGGAACTGATTGGTCTTCTGTAGCTACTAATCCAGAAATGGTCAATAGAAGTCTTCTTGTTAAGAATAAGGATACAGTTTATTTTGGTGCGGACGGGCATCATGGTATGTTAATTAAAAATGGTTACGATAACTATGATGTTCAGCCATTAAGGAATAGTAAAAAAGACGTTGTATCCGATATTGAAGAATATTGGAGAACTCATTTTATTAATAATGAGATCATTTTTCAAACCTTCAGGAATTTATACGTTAATCAAGATAATATCATTACTAAAATACCAGCTCCCTATCGCTTTAAATGGAGCTATAAGGTAGATGATCAAATATATGTAAATGATCTTAAGTATGGTGTTTTTAGGTTGCAGGAGACTAACCTGATCCCAGTAATTAGTGATGCTGATCTAAATGAGAATATTATTGGAGTTACGAAGGTAAATGAAGATTTAATTATTATAACAGATACTAAGGGGTTATATAAGCTTATTGGTGATAGTTTGATCCCCCTTAATTTTTCTATGTCTGATGAAGTTGAGAAAGCTCAGATCTTTTCTTTTCTAAAACTTAGCGACAACAGAATAGCACTGGGAACAGTTTCTAATGGACTATATATAGTAGACCTTAAAACAGGAGAGACAAATAATATAAATAAGAGAAATGGATTACAAAATAATACGATACTTTCTATATATCAAGATGACGAAGATAATCTTTGGCTTGCATTAGACTACGGAGTAGACTACGTAAAATTGAACTCACCTCTTACTTATTATTATGATTACTATGGAGATCTAGGATCCACTTATGCTGTAGTTAAAGAACAAAATTTAACGTACTTAGGAACCAATCAAGGACTTTATGTTACGGATAATGCCTCAGGAAATTCTAATGATGTTTTAGAGTTGTTACTTAACGGACAGGTTTGGAATATAGAAAAGGTTGGAAATGAAATTTATGTTGGACATGATAAAGGTGCTTATGCGTTAAAAGGAAAGGTTTTAATAAGAATGGGGGAGGATTTGGGTGCTTGGAATTTTCGGAAATATGAAGTACCGGGACTCGATAATGTTATTGTTTCTGGAAATTATAACGGAATCTCCTTATACCAAAAAAATGGTGATGAATGGGAAGGATATAAATTAAAAGGTTTTGAAAAATCGGGGAGATATTTGGAAGTTGACGAAGAAAACAATCTTTGGGTGGCTCTAGGAACTGATGGTGTGTTTAAGTATCGATTGAATTACGATAATAAAGAATTAAAAAGCATAGCGTTTTATCCTGTAAGTGAGTTTGACGGAAAAAGAATATCTCTTTCAAAAGTTGAAAATAAAATTGTTATAACATCAAATTTTCATTCATATACTTATTCTAGTGATAAAAACACTTTTACAAAGTCTGAAATAGGTTTAAGCAAAGGATATGCTCCTAGAATACTTAAAAGAGGAGATGAAACCTGGTATGTGGATAATAATAAAGTAGCGGTGGAGGATCAAGATGGCCTTACAGCACTACCCGAACTAAAAGACCAGTTGATACCTGATGTCCTTAATGTTTTCTCATTGAGTAAAGAGCATAAGATCATTCCTGTTTTTAATGGTTATGCTTTGTATTCCAAGGATAAAAAGGTAATGACCAGAGCTCTTGGGAGCGAAGTGTTAATTAGAGATTTCGTTTCGGTTAATAGCGAAAAATCATATGCCTTTGATTCCGAGATACCATTTTCAGACAATGATCTTAAGATTAATTATGCGCTACCTATATATGGCCAGGAAATAGCATATCAAACTAGTTTAAATGACAAGGAATGGAGTGAAAAAACTACAGCAACAGAACAAACTTTGTTTAATCTGAAAGAAGGAAAATATAAGCTTAAAATAAGAGCTAAATACAATGGCGATTTTAGAGAAAGTACTTTTGATTTCAGTATAAAACCTCCTATTTATAGAACAAATTGGGCGTATGTTTTGTATCTGCTACTGCTGTTGTTGTTGATTATTTCTGTAATCGGAGTTAATCGACATAAACTGAAGAAGCAAGAACGAATTTTATTAGAGCAAAAAGCAGAAAAACTTCAAAAACAGGAGGAAGAACATAGAGCTCAGAAATTAGAACAGGAGCATAAAATTATTGAGCTAAATAATTCTAAATTACAGGATGAGATAAAGGCAAAAAGTAGAGAGCTTACTCAGATCGCTTATGTTAACTTAAACAAAAATAAAATTCTCAAGAAAATAAAGGATAAAATTGTTAAAGTACAAGGTTCTTCTCCTCAAAAATTGCCCACTAATAGCTATAACGAATTGGTAAGATTGGTGGATTATTATATTACAGATAAAGAAAGTAAGTTGTTTGAAATTAATTTTGATAAATCACATCAGGAATTTTATGAAAAACTTTCTAAAAATTACCCTAACCTCACTTCTAAGGATTTAAGGTTATGTGCATACCTTAAAATGAATCTTTCTTCAAAAGAAATTGCTCCACTATTAGGAATAAGTTCACAAAGTGTCGATGTTAGCAGACATAGATTAAGAAAAAAGCTTAATTTAGGCTCCAAAGATAATTTGACTAATATTCTTATAAGTCTAAAATAAGAAATTTCTAATAGTAAGGTCATGAGGAAAAAGGTTACCCTAAAACAGCTTGCAAAAGAACTAAACTTGTCCATTTCTACCGTTTCTAAATCATTAAAAAATGATTCAGAAATAAGTCAGAAAACCATTAATAGAGTTCATGAATTAGCCAATTTTTATAATTATAAACCTAACGCATTAGCTGTAAGTTTAAAAAGTAACAAGACGAATACTATAGGGGTTTTATTACCGGAAATTTTAAATCATTTTTATGCAAAAGTGTTATATGGTATAGAACAAGAAGCTTCTAAGAATGGATATAAAATTGTTACTTGTATAACCAATGAATCTTATGAGAAAGAGGTAGAATATGTAGAAATGCTTAATTATAGCAGTGTTGATGGATTTGTGTTAGCATTGAGTAAAGAAACTCAAATGCTTAATAAACTAGATCATTTTAAAGATTTAAAAAGAGACAATGTGCCTTTGGTTATGTTTGATCGGGTAAGTGGAGAAATAGATTGTGATAAAGTTATTGTTGATGATAAGCACGCGTCAAAAACCGCTATTCAATATTTAATAGGAACCGGATGTAAAAAACTAGCAATAATTTCTACCATTTTTGACCTTAGTGTGGGTAAATTGAGAATAGAAGGAGCGGAGGAAGAAGTTCTATTACACGATGGAGTAACATTGATACAATTGCCTATTAACAATGTAGAGACAGAGGAAAATGAAATAGAGTCATTTCTGAGGAATAATGAAATAGATGCAGTACTTGGATTGGATGAAACTGCTGCTGCAATAGCAATAAATATGGCTAATAAATTAGGCTATAGCATACCGAAAGAAATTTCTGTAATTGGTTTTACCGATGGTATATTGTCAAAACACTCTTACCCTAAATTAACTACCGTATCTCAACATGCGGAAGAATTGGGTGCAAAAGCGGCAAAAATGTTGCTTGACAGATTATCTAATACGTCAGAGAATAATTATCAAACTAGTACTGAGATTGTAAAAACTTCTTTAATACTTAGGGATTCTACGAATTAACCTTATTCAATTATTACTGATTTTTTAGGTGCTTTCTCTTTCAGTTAGTTGAGTTTTCAACCGAATTATTGTTTTCTTATGATCCATTTCATCGGGTTCATTAAGTTGGTTAATAAGAAGTTCCGCTGCTTTTTGACCCATTTCAAAACTTGGTTGAGATATACAAGTCAAAGTTGGAACGAATATTTCTCCCAGGCCTAAATCTCCAAATCCTATTACGGCAACTTCTTCTGGTATTTTTTTGCCCATTTTCAATAGAGTTTTCATGGTTAGTAATCCGTAATTATCAGTACACGCAAAGACTGCATCAGGAGTAGTAGATAAATGCTTAAAAAAATCAAGGATTTCTTTATCTTCAAATTCTCGATGAAGAGAATTACAGTGTAAAATTAGTTCTCTGTAAACAGGAATGTCATATTCAGTTAAAGCGGCAATAAAACCTTTATGTCGATCTTGAAACACTTTCTTTTCTTTTATCCCTCCGATGAAAGCGATTTTTTTCTTTCCTTTTTTTATTAAGAATTCTACAGCTTCAAAAGAAGCTTTTTTATCATCTATCATTACGTGATCAGCTCCAGAAACTTGTTCTCTAATATTATCAAATAATACCATTGGCATTCCTTTATTGATCAAGTCATTTAAATGAGCTACATTTTCAGTTTCATGCGTCGGCGATAATATGATACCATCTACCAAACCTCTTTCAAAGGAAATTAGATTTTCTTTTTCGAATTCATATGAGTTTCTTGAGGAACTAATAAGTATTTTATAGTTATGATTTCTGGCATATTGATCAATCCCTCGACATACTTCAATAAAGAAAGGCTCATCATATCGAGGAATAAGAACTCCAATAATATTAGTTTTCCCAGAACTAAGGCTTTTGGCAATTTGATTAGGCATATACCCCATCGATTTTGCAGTGTTAAATACTTTTTCCTGAGTACTTGCTTTTACTCTGGGGTTTTTATCTAAAGCACGAGATACGGTTGCAATAGAAACATTGAGTTTTCTTGCAATATCCTCAAGTTTTACTCTTCTTTTTTTAAAACCCATCAAAATTAGTATTAAAAAATTATCAATAAATTCCTTATTTTGATAAAAAAACGATAATACAAACGTTTGTATTTTTTTAATAGAAGATTTACTTTTCTAGGATGCTATTTGTTATGTAATTTGTGATAACATGAATTAGCACAAATTAATACAGTATTAAGATGTATTGATAAAACCTTCCCCAAAATAAAAAATTCAAATTTCCGTATTTGAATCACCTACGCTAATTTATGATAAATAATGTTAGAACCTATGTTTTTTTAAGAAATTGAAAAATGGTTTGATAAGAAGTTTATTGGTTGTTTTTTTATGATTGTATAGAAAAATTTTAAGGACGTGTCTATATAAAATCTATACTTAATCGTTTGTATTCTTTATTTATGCCACCTTTTTACGTCTTGTTGATATTAATTAATTATCTGATTATCAGTTTTTTGAACTATAATAATAGCCATTAAAACCGTGTTGTATAGTTAATGTAAAGATTTAGATATTTGAGATTCTATGTGAATATTATTGTAGTTTTGATAAAAAAAGAACTTAACATGTGTTGATATCGATATATTTTAACTCTTTTTTTATTAATTTAATTATGTGTAATGTTTTTTGAGAAAAAAATAATTAGAATTAATTTAATGGCATCTGGATCCTTTAATAAATAAGAATAATTATTGTTTAAAAAATAAAATTTATTAAGTGGAGCTTACTTGGTTTAAAAAAGGAACGATCTATCAAATATATCCTCGGAGTTTTAACGATAGTAACGATGATGGTATAGGAGATTTAAGAGGGATCATCGAAAAACTGGATTATATACATAGTTTGCATATCGATATCATATGGTTGAGTCCTATTTTTAGTTCACCAAATGATGATAATGGGTATGATATAAGTGACTATTGTTCTATTATGTCAGAGTTTGGTACAATGGAAGATTTTGATGTGTTATTAAAAGAAACCCATAAAAGAGGGATGAGGCTTATTTTGGATCTGGTTGCGAATCATTGTTCCGATGAACATAAGTGGTTTGAAGAGGCTAGGAAATCTAAAGATAATCCATATAGAGATTATTTTCATTGGAAGAAACCTTCAATCGATGGTGGCCCTCCAAATAATTGGAAATCCTTTTTTGGTGGAAGTGCTTGGGAGTTAGACGAAGTTTCAGATGAATATTATTTGCATCTTTTTACTAAAAAACAGCCTGATCTAAATTGGGAAAACCCTAAAGTAAGGGAAGAGATATATGATGCAATGCGTTTTTGGTTAGATAAGGGAGTTGATGGGTTTAGGATGGATGTTATTCCTTTGATATCAAAACCTGAAGGGTATCCTGATGCACCAGATATAGGTTTTAGAAAAATTATTGAAGATGTGTACGCTAATGGGCCTACTCTGCATAGGTATCTAAATGAAATGAATGAAGAGGTTATTAGTAAATATGATGCATTTTCTTTGGCAGAAGGAGTTGGGATTAATGAAGATACTGTAGGGCTTTATGTAAACTATGATAGAAAGGAATTAGATATGTTGTATCATTTCGATATTCTGGAATGTACAATAGTAAACGGGAAATTTGAAGAAGTTTCTCCGTTTGATTTGGTCCAAATGAAGCATATATTTAAAAAATGGCGGGATGCAATACACCAAACAGGTTGGATTGCTAACGCTATGGGAAACCACGATTTTGCGCGCATGGTATCTAGGTTTGGAGACGATAAGAAATATCATAAAGAGTCCGCTAAAATGTTAATGACCATGTTATCGACCCAAAACGGTACTTTGAATATATATCAGGGTGATGAGATTGGAATGACTAATATATCCTTGCTTAATATTGATGAAGTAAGAGATATACAGTCTTTAAACTTTTATAAAGAAAATAAAATAACTCATAAGTACACAGAGGAATTGGCTCTAGAAATGATTAATAAAGAAGGTCGCGATAACGCAAGAACTCCGGTACAATGGGATGGTGATGAAATAAATGGAGGTTTTTCTAAAGGGGAACCTTGGTTAAAAGCTAATCCTAATTATAAAGATATTAATGTAGCGTATCAGGAGAAAGATCCCAATTCTATATTGAATTTTTATAGAAATTTATTAAAAACAAGGAAAGAACACGATGTATTTGTACACGGAGATTTCGAAGAGATAGAATTTAATAACCCTAAGTTATATATATACAAAAAGAAGCTTGGTAAAGAGGAAATTATGGTGATGCTTAACTTCAATAGTTCTGAAGAGTCATTTGATGCTGGAAGTAATATAAATGAAGTTGAGGTTTTGGTAAATAATTACGAAAATCTGGATGTTGAAAATAATAATGTTCTCTTGAAACCATATCAAGGGGTGATACTGGATTTAAAATAAAATTGAAGTATAACAAAGATGAATCAAGTAGAAAGTGAAATTAGTTTTTGTTTGTTAGCGAAGGAGTTTTTCTGATAGGAACTCCTTTATAAGAGGTAACATAGGGGCATCTTAAAATTGTAACTTTTGTTTTCAAATATTTATTTGTAGTTACTAACGTGTCGATTGTTCTAGTAAGACGAAGACGCCCCTGTTACTTGTTTTTTTTAAGAAAAAATGAATTTTTTAACGGTAAAAATATTAATAATTAACAACTAAATATTTAAATTTAATCAAACTCTAAATTATGAAAAGTATGATACTCAAAAAACTCATGTTTCTTTTGGTATTTATCTCGGGGAATATGATGTTTGCACAAATCACAGTTACGGGGGTGACTTCTGATGCAAACGGTCCAATACCTGGGGTTAATGTCATTGTTAAAGGATCTGCAAATGGGGCGGTTTCAGATTTCGACGGTAACTATACTATTAACAATGTTCCAGAAGATGCTGTATTAATTTTTAGCTACATCGGATTCGAAACTCAGGAAGCAGCAGTTAATGGACAAACTGTTATTAATGTCATCTTAAAAGAAGATGCTGCGCGATTAGATGAAGTGATAGTGGTAGGATATGGATCAATTAGGTCCAAGGATGCTACAGGAGCGGTAGCTACCGTAAAATTTGAAGATTTTAATCAAGGTATTATTAATTCTCCAGAACAGTTAATTCAAGGTAAGACAGCTGGGGTTCAGATCACACAAACCAGTGGTGAACCTGGAGCTGGGGTTAATTTAAGAATACGAGGAACTTCATCAGTAAGAGCGAATAATAATCCACTTTATGTGGTAGACGGTTTTCCTTTGAACGGAGCAGATACATCTGCAGGAGCTTCTGGTTCTGATATTGGAGCTTCAGCTGCTACAAATCCATTAAGTTTTCTAAATCCAAATGATATAGCAAGTATAGATATACTTAAAGATGCGTCGGCAACTGCAATATACGGTTCGCGTGGAGCAAATGGAGTCGTTTTAATAACTACTAAAAGAGCAAAACAAGGAGTTCAATTATTAGAATTTAATACATCTGTATCTTCTAGTTCTGTAAGTAATACGTTGGACATATTGGATAGAGATCAGTTTTTAGATGCTCAATCACAATTAGGAGCCGATTTATCTGTATTGGATTTAGGAGGAAATACAGATTGGCAAGATTTTATATTTAGAAATGGTTTTAGTTCAGAATACCATGCAGCTTTTGGAGGTGGTGGAGAGAATGGAGGATATCGTTTTTCTGTGGGATACATCAACCAAGAAGGTATTGTGGAAAAAACTGGTCTAGAACGTTTGACAGCTAGATTTAATGGGAAATACAATTTTTTCGATGATAAATTGAAAATGAATGTTCAGTTAAATGTTTCTAATGTAGATATTGATAAAGCACCAATTACAGATGATGCAAATGCAAGAGGTGATTTAATTTCTGCAGCGTACTATTCAAATCCTACATTGTCACCTTTTGATGAGAATGGGGTTCCTACATCAACAGGGTCTGTAGAACAATTGAATCCAGCGGCTATTTTAGGGTTTTCTAGAATTAATACAAAAACCTTAAGAACTCTTAGTAATTTTTCTCTAGAATACTTCTTTATTCCAGAGCTTTCTTTTAAAACAGCGATAGGGGTAGATAGATCAATCTCTAAAACAGGTTCGGCGTTTTCATCTGAATTCGAACTAACTAATACACAGGGTATTGGTAGAGCAAGAGTTGATGATCTAAGTTTGACTTCTGTGCTTTGGGAAAACTATTTTACGTATCAAAAGGATTTTGAAAATAGTAGTCTTAATGCATTATTAGGATACTCTTATCAGCAATTTAGCACCAATGTAGAAGCATTATTTGCAGCGAATTTTAGAGAAACAGATCCAGGTTTAATGCTTAATAATATTGGATCTGCGGAGGTTTTTGGCGCAAATTCCGGTAATTTCACGGACGAATTGCAATCTTTCTATGGAAGAATAAATTATTCTTTATATGATAAGTATTTATTTACGGGAACATTAAGAGCGGACGGTTCTACTCGATTTGGACCTAATGAAAAATATGGTTATTTCCCATCCTTTGCATTTGCTTGGAGATTATCCGAAGAAGATTTTATTCCAGACGCTTTTTCTGATCTAAAATTAAGACTAGGATATGGTATTACTGGTAACCAAGAGATCCCTTCTAATCTTTATGTAGAAAGAGTTCGTTTTGATGAAGGAAGTATCGATAATGATGGTAATTTTATACCAGGAGGTCAGTCTACTGTGGCGTTTAGAAATCCTGATTTAAAGTGGGAAGAGTCTACTCAACTTAACTTCGGTTTGGATTTTGGATTTTTTGGAAATAGATTGTCTGGGTCTTTAGACGTATTTAGAAAAGAGACCACAGATTTATTAACACAAATTACTAGCGCACAACCAGCAGTAAATCCTTTTGTTTGGAAAAATATTGATGCTACTATTATAAATCAAGGTGTAGAATTATCTCTTAACTATAGAGTGATAAGTAGTGAAAATTTTAACTGGGATACTAGTTTCAATGTAGCATTTCTTGAGAATGAAGTAACTGATTTCAATGAAGCTCCTATTAATACAGGGCAAATAGATGGTCCAGGTCTAACTGGAGCGTTTGCGCAACAGATAGCCGATGGACAACCTCTATATGCATTTTTCCTGAGAGAATTTATTGGATTTGATGAAAATGGAATTGCAGAATATGAAGGAGGAGATGTTCAAAAATTCACAGGAGATAGTCCACTTCCTAAGTATAACTTAGGTTTTTCGAGTAATATGACTTATAAAAACTTTGATTTAAACTTATTCTTTACAGGACAATTTGGACACAAGATTTATAACAATACTGAGAATGCTTTGTTTTCTGTAGCAAATCTTTCACAAGGTAGAAATGGTACTACTGATACAGCAGCTCTTATTGGTACAGAAGACCCTTTTAATGCTGCAGACGTTTCAACTAGATATCTGGAAAGTGGTGATTTTCTGAGACTACAAACAGCAACATTAGGTTATACGTTAAATCTAGACAGATATAAATGGATTAATAAAGCAAGACTATTTGTCAATGCACAGAATTTATTTGTAATCACTAGTTATAGCGGACAGGATCCGGAAGTGTCTATTAATAAGCAGATTAACGGAGTTCCATCAATAGGAATTGATTATACAGCATTTCCAAAAGCGAGAACGTTTACATTAGGATTAAACGTGACTTTTTAATATATTTAGAATAAAAACGATCATGAAAAATTTAAAAACAAAAAATGTTGTAAGACTCATTCTGAGTATTGCAATTTTATCGATAGGTTCTTGTACCGATTTAGAACCTGTTTTTGACGATTCTGTAGCTGTAGAAGATGCTTCTGGAGCTTTTGCAGGTGTTGATCCAGCTAATTTCTTGGAATCAGCATATAATGATATTGAAGGTATGGGAGATCAAGCAAATACCTATGCTTTATTAGAAGTGTCCTCTGATGAATTAGTAGTGCCAACCCGTGGAGCCGATTGGGGGGATAATGGTATCTGGAGAACGATGCATCAGCATAATTGGGATGCCAATCACCCACATATTCTAGCGGCATGGAATAATCGTAATGCAGCTGTTTTCAGATGTAATCAGATTATAGCAACAGAATCAAATGCAACAGCAGGACAAGTAGCACAAGCAAAAGCATTACGTGCATTGAACATGTTCTACGTAATGGATTTCTTTGGACAAGTACCTTTTAGAGAAGTAAATGATGGTGTAAATGTAGATCCAGTAGTATTTACACGAGCCGAAGCATTTGAGTTTATAGTAAAAGATTTAACTGAAGCATTGCCTGATTTAGAAGATGCGAATTTATCCGACATTTATACAGTGAATAAAGCTTTTGCTCATTTCCTGTTAGCTAAATTGTATATAAATAAAGAAGTGTATACGGGTAGTGCCGACGCGACTGATTATACAAAAGTTATTGAAAATAGTGATGCAGTTACTGCTCAAGGATATACTTTAGATTCAGATTATTTTGGTATATTTTTACCAGATAATAGTGCAAATCAAGAAATTATATTAGCATTAGATACATGGACAGGTAATAGAGTATGGAATATACTTCAATCTTCTCAAGGAGGTTGGAACGGATTTGCTACTTTAGGTGAGGTTTATGATTCATTTGAAAGTAGTGATATTCGTCTTGGAGAGACAGGTACTGCTGGAGTAGGAAGAGGAATGTTAATTGGTCAACAGTTTGCTCCTGATGGGACAAAATTAACAGATAGAAGTGGAATTGATTTAGTGTTTACAAAAGACTTTCCTAATGGAATTAGTGGTAACAATGAAAGAACGGGTGTAAGACCAATGAAATATTCGAATACTACGGATGGATCGCCATCACCAGGAAATGGAACCGTGGTAGCAAGATATGCTGATGTTGTTCTTATGAAAGCAGAAGCAATTATGAGAGGAGGTACCTCAGGAGAGACTGCAGAGAGTATTCTGGATGGTTTGAGAACGTTACGTGGTGCAACTGCTTCCGGAAGTTATACTATGGAAGAATTATTAGATGAGAGACGAAGAGAATTATGGATTGAAGGTTGGAGACGAAATGATCAAATTCGTTTCGGTACTTTTAATAGTACGTGGGACATGAAAGACAATACAGAAGAGTTTAGAGTATTGTTTCCAATACCAGCATCTGCTGTAGCAACAAATCCTAATTTATCTCAAAATACTGGTTATTAGGCAAGTTCATAAAATTTGTTAAAATAGAACAGAGCCCTTCAATATTGAAGGGCTCTACTAATTATTATCTTGTACAAAAAAATCAAAATTGATTACTTTTCTTAAGAATATTAGCGTTTGCATATTTCTATTTATACTTCTTACATCTTGTCAAAATGATGAGAGAACTTATTTTTTTGAATTATTATCAAACAAAGAAACTGGGATCAATTTTCAAAATGAATTAAAAGATACTCCAGAACTTAATATACTTACATATCTATATTACTATAATGGAGGAGGTATAGGTGTAGGAGATTTTAATAATGATGGTTGGGAGGATTTGTATTTTATTTCTAATCAAAATGAAAATGAGTTGTATCTCAATCAAAAGAATTTTCAATTCAAAGAAGTTACCTCTGACCTTCTTAAAGATAAAGAAGGATGGTCTACAGGTGTTACTATAATCGATATTAATCAGGATGGACTACAAGATATATATCTGTGCAAAGTTGGGAATTATAAAGGATTAAAAGGAAAGAATAAGCTGTTTGTAAACCAAGGATTAGATAATGAAGGTATTCCTATCTTTAAAGAAGAAGCATCTTTATATAACCTTGATATATCTAGTTTTTCTACGCAAGCTAGTTTTTTTGATTATGACCGTGATGGTGATTTGGATATGTACCTCTTGAATCATTCGGTGCATCCTAATCGAACGTACGGAAGAGGCACTAAAAGAAAACAAACAGATTCTCTATCTGGAGATCGATTATATCGAAATGATAACAATAAATATATAGATGTAACTAAAGAAACGGGTATTTTTCAAGGAGCTATAGGATATGGTTTAGGGATTGCTACAAGTGACATTAATAATGACGGATATCCTGACATTTATGTTGGGAATGATTTTTTTGAAAATGACTATTTATATATCAATCAAAATGATGGTACTTTTAAAGAAGTTATTACTTTAGGTTTAAATACAATACAGCATACATCTCATTTCTCTATGGGTGTTGATATAGCGGATATCAATAACGATGGATGGTCTGATGTTTTATCACTAGATATGTTGCCAGAAGACTTAACAACTTATAAATCATCCGGAACGGAATATGGATTCACAATATATAATCAATATCTTAAAAATGGATACCAACCGCAGTATATGCAAAATGCGATGCAGTTAAACAGAGGAAATAATAATTTTAGTGAGATTGCATTTTTTTCAGGAATTGCCGCAACAGAATGGAGCTGGGCGCCCTTGATGGGAGATTATGATAACGACGGTTATAAAGACATTTTTATTTCTAATGGAATAAAAGGAGCAACTAATGATATGGATTTTATAAGCTTTATTGCTAATGATAATATTCAGAAACGTGTCAGTGAAGGAATGACTAAAGAAGATTTAGCATTGGTTGACGAGCTGCCTGATAAGAAAACCGCGAATTACTTCTATCGTAATAATGGAGATTTGACTTTTGAGGATGTTTCTAATGTATGGTCACAGAATTTGGGATCGTATAGTAATGGTGCTGTATATACAGATTTAGATAATGATGGAGATTTAGATATTGTAACTAACAACATTAATGAAAATGCTTTTGTGTATCAAAATCATTCAGATACTTTGGAACATAATAATTATATAAAACTAAAATTAAAAGGAACAGCACAAAATCCACATGCCATAGGAGCTAAAGCAACTATTTACACTGATATAGGTTTCCAAGTTTCAGAAGCATATACAACCAGAGGGTATTTGTCATCGGTTTCGCCCATATTACATTTTGGATTAGGAGATAGTGCTAGTATAGATTCTATTGGTATTAGATGGCCTGACGGAGATAGGTCTGTGTATAAAAACATTGCAATAAACACTACAACTACCTTAAGTAAAGGTGATGTTTATGCCAGTCTCTTTAACATTAGTGAACCTTCATACACTTTTGAAAATGATTCCATACACATAAAATTTAAACATCAGGATTATGAAACTAAGGATTTTAGTGCAGAACCCTTAGCGCCTTATGCGATTTCTAATGAAGGGCCTCATATATCTACAAAGGATATAAATAAAGATGGATTAGAAGATGTTTTTGTTCCTGGAGGAAGATTTAGAGCAGGAACACTGTACTTACAAGAAATATCAGGAAAATTCAATAAAATTGAACAACCTGATCTAGAGTTATATAAGAAATATGAAGATGTAGATCAATGTTTTTTTGATGTAGACGCCGATGGTGATTTAGATCTGATTACAATTTATGGAGGTAATGAAAAACATTCTGAATATGATACAAGTCCAAAACTTTTCATTAATGAAAATGGTGTGTTCAAAGTTAACCTTGATGCTTTCCCTGATCTTAAAATCAATGCTTCAGTAATTATTACATCAGATTTCGATCAGGATGGTGATCTGGATGTTTTTATTGGAAGTAATAGTGAGGCAGGATCTTATGGGAAATCTCCAAAAAATTATCTTTTCCAGAATAATGGCAAAGGTATTTTTAAAGAAGTAACCAAAACCAGTGCTCCGGATTTATATAGTATCGGACAAGTCTTTGATGCAGAGTTTATTGATATCAATAATGACAAATATCCAGATTTAATACTGGCAGGACATTATATGCCAATTACAATTCTAATGAACAACGGTAAAGGAAACTATAAAAAAGAAATAGTGCCTTCATTAGAAAAAACAAACGGTTGGTGGAATTGTATTGCTGTTGGTGATATGGATCAGGACGGAGATATAGATATTGTTGCAGGTAATTGGGGGCTTAATAGTCGTCTTAAAGCTTCAGAAGAGGAGCCAATTCAGTTATGCCTTAATGATTTTGATGATAATGGTAAAGTAGATCCAATTGTTACCTATTTTTATCAAGGAAGAGAAACACCAATTGCCACCAAGGATGAATTAACTAAACAAATACCACAACTTAATAAGAAGTTCTTGTCATACAAAGCCTTTTCTGAAGCCAATTTCAAAGATTACTTTTCAAAGGGGAAAATTGATCAGGCAGAGAAAAAACAAGTATTTACGCTTAAGACGATATATTTTGAAAACAAAGGCAATCTAGATTTTACGCAGCGCGATTTGCCTTGGGAAGCACAGGTATCTTCTGTTCAGGATATATTGGTTCACGATATAAATGATGATCAATATCCTGATATAATTCTCGGGGGTAATACCTATGAGATCAGCACACAATTAAGTAGATTAGATGCATCATACGGAGTTGTACTCTTAAATGATAAAGAAGGAAGCTTTGTAAGTTGTGAAAACACGAGTTTGAAGGTTAATGGAGCTGTTAGATCCATTAAGACAATCAAGATTAAAGAAGAGGAATATTTTCTATTTGGTATTAATAATGACAGTATCCAAGTTGTAAAAAAAATAAAAAAGAAACATGAATAAGTTCCTATATAGCGGTCTTATATTACTAATATTTTTTTCCTGTGCGAAAGAAAAAATAGAGCAAAAACCTGTAGAACAAAGGAATACTTTGTTTACCAAACTCACTCCTGAAAAAACAAGTATTGATTTTATTAATCAGGTCAATAATGAAAAAGACTTCAATATTTTTACCTACAGGAATTTTTATAATGGCGGCGGCGTAGCTATTGGTGATATAAATAATGATGGTTTACCTGATCTATATTTAACGGCCAATCGAAAAGAAAATAAATTGTACCTCAATAAAGGAGATTTCACTTTTGAGGATATTTCTAAATCTTCTAAAACCACAGGAAAGAATTCTTGGTCTACCGGAGTAGTCATGGTGGATATCAATGCAGATGGATTATTGGATATTTACGTATGTAATGCTGGTAATGTAAAAGGAGATGATCAGAAAAATGAACTTTTTATAAACAATGGTCCTTCAGAAGATTCAGGAATCATTACGTTTACGGAAAAGGCCGAAGAATACAATCTGGCCGATAGTGGGTTTACGACCCACGCAGCATTTTTTGATTATGATAAGGATGGAGATCTGGATGTATATATACTTAATAATAGTTTTATCCCTGTAAGTAGTTTAGGATATGTGAACAAACGTAACCTTAGAGCAAAGGATTGGGATGTTCCTGAAATTCTAAAAGGAGGAGGAGATAAACTACTAAGAAATGATGATGGGGTGTTTACAGATGTAAGCGAGGCTTCAGGTATATTCGGAAGTCTTATTGGTTTTGGATTAGGAGTAACTATAGGAGACGTGAATAAAGATCTGCTTCCTGATATTTATGTGTCTAATGATTTTTATGAAAGAGATTATCTCTATATCAATAAAGGTGATGGAACGTTTAATGAAGAAATTAAGGATTGGGTAAAGCATCTTAGTACCTCTTCTATGGGAGCAGATATGGCAGATATAAATAACGATGGATATCCAGAGATTTTTGTAACGGATATGTTACCTGAGGGTGATCAACGATTAAAAGAAACCAGTGCTTTCGAAAATTATGATTTGTATAAACTAAAGAAAAGCAGAGATTTCTATAATCAATATATGCAGAATTCACTTCAGCTAAATAATGGAGATAATACGTTTTCAGAAATTGCCTTTTATAGTGGAGTAGCAAAAACAGATTGGAGTTGGGGAGCTTTATTATTTGATATGGATAATGATGGCTATCGTGATATTTATGTAAGTAATGGAATCTATCATGATCTAACTAATATGGATTTCATGAACTTTTTTGCCAATGATATCATACAGAAGATGACTTTAACCGGTAAAAAAGAAGAAGTAGATTCTATTATTAATAAAATGCCTTCCACACCGATTTCTAATTATGCTTTTAAAAATAACGGAGATCTAAGCTTTTCTGATGCTACAAAAACTTGGGGTTTCGAAGAACCAACTTTTTCTAATGGATCCGCCTATGGAGATTTGGATAATGATGGAGATTTAGATTTGGTGGTCAATAATTTTAATATGCCAGTTGCTATTTATAAGAATAATAGCGAACAGGGAAATAACAACTATCTGAAAGTTAAGATTAATGGAGACAGTAAAAATACTTTTGCGATAGGTAGTATTGTCGAGACATATATTAACAATGAAACATTACGACAAGAATTAATTCCTACAAGAGGTTTTCAGTCATCGATAGATTATATAATGACGATCGGTCTTGGTAAGAGAAATATAGTAGATTCTCTTCGGGTTATTTATCCGGATGGAAAATCACAATTAATTAAAGATGTTACGGTGAATCATCAAATTACGTTGAGTCATAAAGATGCAGATCATGATTACAAGTACTTCTCAGAAAAAAATGACACCTATTTTAAAGAAATCGAAAACACATTAGATGCTCATAAAGAAGATCAATATGTAGATTTTGATTATGAAGGGTTAATTTACAAAATGCAATCCAGAGAAGGTCCAGCGATGGCAATTGCAGATATTAACGGAGACGGCAATGACGATGTTTTCATTGGTGGAGCCTATGGTCAACCTGGTAAGTTATATTATCAAAATGGAAGAGGTGAATTAACATTGTCTAAATTCGAAACAGAAACTTTTTTTGAAGATACCGTTGCTATTTTTGAAGATATAGATGGGGATCAAGACTTAGATTTAATAATAGGTTCAGGAGGAAATTTTAGAGGCGCTAAGACTGGGGTTAGGAGTTATATAAATGATGGAAGAGGATATCTTTCTAGAGGAGAAATAATTTTACCAACGGTTACTAATATATCTACATTAGCACCTTATGATTATGATCAGGATGGAGATATTGACATATTTGTTGGAAGTCATAGCGTCATAGGTACTTATGGAGTTTCTCCACAAAGCTATTTATTAGAAAACAAAGGTAAAGGTAAATTTATAGATATTACAAGTAACAAGGCTGCTGAAGCTAAAAATACCGGAATGATCACTGACGCTACTTGGCAAGATATAGATGGAGATGGTAAAAAAGATTTAATCCTTGTTGGCGAATGGATGTCTCCAAAAGTTTTTCTTAATGATGGAAGTTCATTAAACCTAATAAAAACAAATTTAGATGAAGTTTCCGGTTGGTTTAATACAGTAAAAGCTACTGATCTTGATAATGATGGGGATGTGGATTTGGTATTAGGTAACAGAGGTTTAAACTCGATTTACCAATGTAGTAAAGAAAGGCCATCTAAGATGTATATAAATGATTTTGATAATAATGGAACCGTAGAACAAATTGTTACACAGACAATAAATGGCAAAGACATTCCAATACATTTAAAAAATGAAATAACAGCACAAATTAATGTTCTGAAAAAGCAAAACCTTAAGTTTTCTGAATACGCTACTAAGGCAATTGATGAAATATTTTCTAAAGAAATTTTAGATAAAACAACCATTAAGACTGTAAATAACTTTGCAAGTTTAATAGCATATAACAATGGGAATAATACTTTTGAGATAAAAGAACTTCCAAAAGAGACACAATTATCTTGTATCTGTGATATCGAAACAAAGGATGTAAATAAAGATGGTCATTTAGATCTTATTGTTGCAGGTAACAATTACAATTTTAAGCCTCAATTCTCCAGATTAGATGCTAGTCGCGGAAACGTCTTGCTAGGAGATGGAAAAGGAAATTATAAAAATCAAAAAGCATCAGGGTTTTTAGTAGAAGATGAGGTAAGAGTCATGCACTGGATGAAAAATAAGTCTGGAGAAAAATATTTGCTTGTTGGCATTAACAATAAAGCTCCAAAAATATTTAAAATAGACAATAAATAGCCTAAGAATAGATTTCATAAGAATGATCAAGAATTTAATCATATTAATATTGGGGCTGTTGCTTGTATCTGGGTGTAAAAAACAAAAAGTACACCAAGGAGAATTATTTGACAAAATAACTTCAGAGGTTACCAATGTGAAGTTTCAGAACACCCTAAATCCTACCGAAGAACTAAATATTCTTGATTATCTGTACTACTATAACGGAGCAGGGGTTGCAGTGGGAGATATTAATAAAGACGATTTAGTAGATGTGTTTTTCACCTCTAATCAAGGTGAAAATAAACTTTACCTAAATAAAGGAAACTTTCAATTCGAGGATATTACAGATAAAGCAGGAGTAAAAGGAAATGCTGATTGGAACACAGGAACAGTAATGACAGATATTAATGGCGATGGGTATCTAGATATTTATGTTTGTGCGGTTGTTGGGCTTCAGGGATTACAGGGAAGAAATGAATTATTTATAAATAACGGAGACAATACATTTACAGAGAAAGCGTCGGAGTATGGATTAGATTTTCAAAACTACACCACTTCAGCAGCATTCTTTGACTACGATAATGATGGCGATTTGGATATGTATTTATTAAATCACGCAATCCATACCCAGAACTCTTTTGGTAGAGCTGCACTCAGAAATAAAAGAAGCTCAGAAAGCGGAGATAAATTACTTCGTAATGATGGGGATGTATTTACAGATGTTAGTGCAGAAGCTGGCATTTTTGGTGGAGGAAACGGATATGGTCTTGGAATAGCAACAGCAGATTTTAATAATGATGGATATATAGATATTTATGTGAGTAATGATTTTCACGAAGATGATTATTATTATATCAATAATGGTGATGGCACTTTTAGTGAATCTCTAAAAGAGAGTTTTGGGCATACGAGCCGTTTCTCAATGGGTAATGATGTCTCTGATATTAATCACGATGGATATGCAGATATAATTACGTTGGATATGACTCCCGATGAAGAAACAGTTCTGAAGGCTTCTGCTGGAGATGAAACGGTAGATATGTTGCAAATGCGCATCAATCGATTAGGATACCATTATCAATATGCTCGTAATATGCTTCAGATCAATAAAGGAGGTTATTTTGCTGAAACTGCATTGCTAAGTGGTATATCGGCTACGGATTGGAGCTGGTCTGCCCTGTTTGCGGATTATGATCAAGATGGAGAACAAGATGTATTTATATCTAATGGAATTCCGAAACGCCCTAATGACCTAGACTATATTAAATATATTTCTAATGAAAAAATACAAGAAAAACTAAACACTAAAAAGTTAGTAGATAATGAGGCATTAAATATGATGCCTTCTGGCAAAGTGCAAAATTGTATTTTTAGAGGAGATAAAGAGATTAGCTTTATGGATAAATCTTCCAGCTGGCTCCCGATAGAAAATACAGCTTCTACAGGAAGTGCTTATGCCGATTTGGACAATGATGGAGATTTAGATATTATAACGAACAATATCAATGCGTCAGCTTCTTTTTATCAAAATAAAACAAATCAAAAAAGTAAGTTTTTAAAACTGAAATTTGATTTCAAAGACAAAAATAAACTAGGAATAGGAACCAAAGTAATATCGTACCATCAAGGAATTGCACAGTACAAGCAGTTATTTACTTCTAAGGGTTTCCAGTCTTCTTCAGAACCTATGATTCATTTTGGATACGATACGATATCAACTATAGATTCGCTAAAAATTATATGGCCCGATAATACAATTCAGGTTGCAGAAAATATAGCTACAAATCAAACATTAACAATTAAATTGTTACACAAAAGGAATACTGTGAATTATGAAGAACTATTTCCTAAAAATAAGGGCTGGTTTAAAAAAGTGGATTCTATTCCTGGATTACGGTATGTACATAAAGAAAATAATTACACAGATTTTAATCGTCAAAAGTTAATACCGTATAAAATTTCTGACAGAGGACCTGCTACGGCAATAGGGGATCTAAATGGAGATGGGAAAGATGATATTTTCTTTGGAAGTTCTAAACTTGAAGCATCTCAAATATATATCCAAACTGATTCGGGTTTTAAACAACTGGAATCTGATTTTCTTAATACCGATAAAAAGAAAGAAGACGTAGCTGCTATTATAGAAGATTTAGATAATGATGGTAAAAAAGACTTATTGATTGCATCTTCTGGAGGAGAGTTTTTTGGGACATCTAAGGAGTTGGTGGATAGATTGTATGTAAACTCAGAGGCAGGTTTATCTAAAAGCGTTTTTCCAGAATTATATGGACATGAATCAGTAATTAAACCCTTTGATGTAGACGCAGATGGAGATCTTGATCTTTTTGTGGGAAGCTATGCTGTTTCTAATGATTTTGGTAAAATTCCAAACTCGTATCTCTTAATAAATAATAATGGAAATTTCGCCATAAAAGAAAACCAAGAGATTCAACAAGTGGGCATGGTTACTGATGCTCTTTGGACCGATTTCGATAATGATAAAGTAAAAGATTTGATTGTAATAGGAGAATGGATGTCACCACATTTTTTTAAAAACAATAATGGAAATCTAGTTGATGTTACCGATAAAGTTTCTGAAATAGAATTAAAAGGTCTTTGGCAATCTATAGTAGATTTTGATATTGATAATGACGGTGATATTGATTATTTGTTAGGCAATTTTGGATTGAACTCTAAATTTACTGCTTCTTCGGATTTTCCTCTAAAAATGTACTATTCTGATTTTGATAACAATAATAAAACGGAAACAATTTTAGCATTACCTAAAAACGGAAAATACTATACTGCCTTGGGTTTAGATGAATTGTCAGGTCAGTTAAACTATCTAAAGAAAAAGTTTACATCATATAACAGTTTTGCAGGTAAGACTGTAGAAGAAGTTTTTGGAAAAAGTGAACTGCAGAAAGCGGAGCTGTTAGAAGTGCATCAATTAGCTTCTGGGTATTTGAAAAATGAAAAAGGAACATTCGTGTTTGTTCCTTTTGAAAACTCTCTCCAATTATCCCCAATTACTGCCATGTTAAAATATGATTTTAACAAAGACGGAAAAGAAGAAGTGTTTATGGCGGGGAACTATTTTGGAGTGATTCCTTATCATGGCAGATTTGATGGATTTGCTGGGGCGATGATGAAAGGATATACTTCGTTAATTGATGCCCAAGAGTTGCATATTAATTTGAGTCAGAAATCCGCTAGAGGGTTAAATATTATTAATTTTGTAAATAAGGATTATTTACTAATCACACTAAACAATGGAAAATCAGAGATTTATGAAATGCTTCAATAAATTAAACGAAATACCTTTCTTGGTTAAGAGTAAGAATATATTTTTATTCACTTTTTTGCTATTGTTTTTAAATGCTTGTCAAAAAGAAGCCAAAGAAATTGAAATTACTTCTGATGATTACCACCAAGCTGTGGATAAAATTACAGAGGTAATGGTACACGATATTTTTTCACCTCCTGTAGCTAGTAGAATATACAACTATGCTAATATTGCTGCATATGAAGTGATAAGACAAGAAGACGGGAACTATAAAACCTTATCAAATCAATTACACGGTCTAAAATCTATTCCTGCTGTTGATACAACCAAAAGCATTAACTATAAGCTTTCTGCATTAGTTGCATATCTGGAAGTGGGTAAATCATTGCTTTTTTCAGAAGATCGTGTAGAAGTATATCGTGACAGTATATATAATGCTTGGAAATTACAAAACGAAGTAACTTTTAATGACTCTAAAACTTATGGATTAACAGTCGCAGAGCATATAAAAAAATGGTATGCTACAGATAATTATGCGCAAACCAGAACAATGCCTAAGTTTTCTGTAAATACGGAAGATCCTTCTAGGTGGCAACCGACTCCACCAGATTATATGGATGGTATTGAGCCTCATTGGAAAGAAATTAGACCATCGATTATAGACTCTTCTTCACAGTTTAAACCTGCGAAATATCCTGATTTTTCATTAGAAAAAGATACACCATTTTATAAAGAATTAATGGAAACTTATGAAGTAGGCCAGAAAATTAAGGAAGAAGGAGAGGGTTCAGAAAAATTAGAAATTGCACAATTCTGGGATTGTAATCCATATGTTTCAACACATAAAGGGCATTTAATGTTTGCAACAAAAAAAATTACACCGGGTGCTCATTGGATTGGGATATGTAAAATAGCTAGTAAAAAAACCAATGCGGATTTTGCAAAAACAGTTTTTGCCTATACCAAAACCTCTATCGCAATAGCAGACGCATTTATAAGTTGTTGGGATGAGAAATACAGAAGCAATTTGATTCGTCCTGAAACCTTGATTAATCAACATATTGATGAAAATTGGACTCCAGTTTTACAGACGCCACCTTTTCCAGAATATACTAGCGGTCATTCGGTTGTTTCTGGGGCGGCTTCAACGGTGTTAACAACTATTTTTGGAGATAATTTTGCTTTTGATGATGATACAGAATTACAATATGGTCTTCCTGTTCGTTCTTTTAAGTCTTTTAATCAAGCGGCTGATGAAGCTGCGATCAGTAGGTTATATGGAGGAATTCATTATAGAGCGGCAATCGATTTAGGATTGGATCAGGGACGTGCATTAGGAAATTTTGTGGCTAATAAATTAGAAATGAACACATCAAATTCTAAAGTAGCAAGTTCTAATTAATATGAAGAAAATTGTAGTTTTAATCTTGGGGATGCTCTCCTGCTTGTCCATTTGGTATTTATTTATAAAAGAATATGATTATCAGATAACATTTAAGGTTAAAATGGCTCCTGGTAGTTTGTATTACGAATTATGTGAACTAAAATCTTGGGGAGATAGTAATAGTAAGATTGAAATATTAGATACAATATTATTTAAAAAAGTTATTCAAAAAGTAGGAAGTGAGAATACTGCTTTCGTTTTGGATTGGAATTTTAAAGTTGTTAATGACAGCGTCACAAAAGTTACTGTAGGCGTTGTTTCGGAACAAGAATCAATAAAAAATAGATTGCAAGTGCTTACAGGTTCTTCGGATTTTGTTGATACATATAAAAATCAAATAATTAAATTTAATAATAAGCTTATTGATTATACAAGTAGTTTTAAAGTTCATATACATGGAGAAAGTGAGATCCCTGAGGTAAAGTATGTAAGTGCTTTTATAAAAGCTAAACGATCAGAAAAAGCCAGTAAAATGATTATGGCTAACAGTGACCTTTTTCTAAGTATTCCCAGAAATAGTATAAAACAAAAAGGTCATCCTGTAATTAAAGTAAAACATTGGAATTTTAAATCTGATTCTATTCAGTTTGATTTTGGATTTCCAGTAAAAAGTAAAGATTCTATTGTCTCGAATTCAATCACTAACTATAACGAACAAGTCTCCCAAAAAGCTCTGAAGGCTACTTATTATGGTAATTATAAAAATAGTGACCAGGCTTGGTTTGCATTAATCGAATACGCTAGAATTAATGCTATCGAAATAGAAAAAAAACCATTCGAAATTTTTTATAATAATCCTATGCAAGGTGGTGATGAATTACAATGGAAAGCAGAAGTCTTTCTTCCAATAAAATAAAGATCTAATAAAATTATTCTTTCTGTTAAAATGTACCTACTACGCCTAGTTGACCTGCACCTAATTTAAGATCCCATTTTACTCTAAACTTTTTACTATCATAAACATACCTTTCTTTCTTATATAGATAGTTGTCTATACCATCGACAATAACCACACTTAATGCTACACCAAGAACTACATCGGTTAACCAATGAGCACCACTCCATAAACGAGAAATAGGGCTAATTAAGCCTACTGCATAAAGACCTCCTTTGATGTAAGGGCTGTCGAATTGTTTTGCTATTGCATAAGCTGTAGTAAATGACAGGATAGCATGTCCAGAAGGGAAAGAATGATAGTCAGCTTCACTAGCATTAAAACGGAAACTCCAATTACCTTCTCCGGCGGTAGGTCTTGCACGACCGGCTAGCGTTTTACTCACTGTTTGGATAATCCCTCCAGCAGTGGCAGAAGCAATAAGTAAAACTCCGGTTTTTCTTATTTTTTCATCTTTAGTAATAAGACCCAAAGCGTAAATACCTGTTGTCAATCCATAGTTAAAAAGAGGTTTTCCAAAGCGAAAACCACTTTCCTTAATTATTTGAGGAACCCCTTCACTTTGTTTAGTGAAATAATCATTTGCAGGTTCATCAGCGGCTAGTAATATTGCGCTCCCCGCAATAATCCCCCCAAATCTTGCCCAATCATCACCTTTCCATCTAAGAGGTTGGGTGTATGCATTTTTGACTCCACCCAAAGCAGAAACGCCATCATACTTTAGCATTTGCCATCGAGTCATTTCATATTGCGATTTTTCAGTTTTTTCTTCTGGGGTTGATTCTGATTTTTCTTCCTCTAATTTTTTTTCAGGCTGTTCTTCTGATTTTTCTTGCGAATAAGTAATAACAGAAAAAAGAAATAACAATAAAAAAACTGGTCGGATATTAAAATGTCTCATAAGCAGAATTTGTAAAGTAAAAATAACAACTTATTCGCAAACATAGGTTAAATATGTTGGCGCGATCTAAATAATGAGGTTTTATAGTTGTAGAAAACAAAAAACTGAACATCATCGATTCGAATTTTTGGAATGTTGTGCGAAACGTTAAAAACCATTGACGAAGAAGAATTATCCCAATTAATACGTCTACCTTTTAATTATATGCCAAAAGAAGAGCTGAAACAAATTTTCACAAAAGTAGAAGATGGATCTTTATTTATGGGGAGATAGAAGAAGCTCTTAAACGAGTTTTTAAAGAAAATGTAACAATATTAAACGAAACTAATTTTGGTAAAATGATTACATATGTCTTGAAAGCTCGAAAATAATAATAAAAAAACAAGAGTATTTAATATATAGTTAATAAAGCTTTTGATATAAAATAGGTAGAAGCTATAGTAAGAGAGTCCTGATTAATATTGAAACTTTTTTTAGATAAGATAACATAAAAGTTTAGTTGTAATAACTTTGTCATTAACCTCATATAAAATCTATATAATTCAATATTTTTGTACTTCGAAAAAATGGCAAATATGCAAAAAATACAACCTATAATGTTAGTCGGTACTGGCTCTGATGTAGGGAAAAGCTGGATAACGACAGGTATTTGCAGATGGCTTAAAAAGAAAGGATATAATCCTGCTCCTTTTAAAGCTCAAAACATGTCATTAAATAGTTTTTCTACACCGGATAATCTAGAGATTGGAAGAGCACAGGCGGTACAAGCAGAGGCTTGTGGTATTCCACCAACAGTAGAAATGAATCCTATTCTGTTAAAACCTTCATCAGTAAATAAATCACAAATTGTTTTACACGGAAAACCAATTGGTGACCAAACAGCTAAAGAATATTTTTTAGTAGATAATAAAAAACAGTTGTTTGAAGAAGCTAAAAAATCATTTAGACAATTGGCTTCAAAACACAATCCTATTGTAATGGAAGGTGCAGGAAGTATTAGCGAACTTAATTTAAAACATAGAGATATTGTAAACATGCGAATGGCAGCTGCTGCCAATGCATGTGTTTATTTAGTAGCGGATATTGATAAAGGTGGAGTATTTGGAAGTGTATATGGAACTATTGAATTGCTAGAGGATTGGGAGCGTGAATTGATTAAAGGAATCATCATTAATAAGTTTAGAGGAGATCCAACTTTATTCATTGATGGGAAAAAGAAATTAGAAGAACTTACGGGTATTCCAGTTTTAGGCGTTTTACCTTATGCTAAAGATATTATTATTGAAGAAGAAGACTCCGTAGCATTGAATCGCAGAAATACAACTGCTTCAAATAATAAATTAAATATTGCTGTTGTCAAACTTCATTATATGTCTAATTATACAGACTTTCAGGTTTTAGAGCAAGAATCATTAATCAATCTATATTTTACAAGAGATATAGAAGAGCTAAATAAAGCAGATGTAATTATCATTCCAGGCACCAAAAATACTATTGAAGATTTAGTAGCTTTGAAAAAAGATGGTTTAGATACTGTTATCAAAAAACAATACAAAGACATTCCAATTTTAGGGATTTGTGGTGGATATCAAATGCTAGGCAAGGTGGTCAAAGATCCTTTTTCAATAGAGAGTATGATCAATTCAGAAGTAGGTTTAGGGTTGTTTGATATCGAAACAACACTTTCAAAAACGAAACAAACAGTACAACGTAACTTTTGGTTTAAAGATTTGGCAATACCTTGTGAAGGGTATGAAATTCATATGGGAGAAACTATAGTGCCAAAAACGAGAGGTTTAAACCTTGTTGATGGTGAGGAAGAAGGTTATTTCGATGGGAATAAAAGTTGGGGGACGTACTTTCATGGGATATTTGATAATCAAGAAGTAGTTACAGAATTATTACGCTTAAAGTATCCGGATGCCACGGCAAAAGACTATAAAGCGTTTAAAGCAGTACAATTTGATAAATTAGCAGATTGGATAGATGAAAACTTAGAAATGTCAACCATCTTAAAAAATAGCCTGCAATAATGTTAGACGGACATGGGGATGACCTTCATTTAATTGAAGAAAAAATCAGGTATAACTTTAGTTCAAATGTGTATTATAAAGGATGTCCTAAAACATTACTTACTCATATTTCAAAGAATGTCTCTCTAATTCAAAATTATCCTTCACCTGCTGCAAGTGAGTTAAATGAATTGGCAGCGCATAAATTTCAACTCGATAGAGAACAGTTCTTATTTACTAATGGCGCCACAGAAGCTTTTTATCTTATTGCCCAATTATTTTCTAATAAAAAAGCAGCTATAGTAGCTCCCACTTTTTCAGAATATGAAGATGCTTGTAAAATTTTTCAGTTAGATTACTTATTGATTTCTAGAACCGAAATAAAAGATACTAATGCCGATTTAGTGTTTATTTGTAATCCAAATAATCCAAATGGAGCTATTTTCTCTAAAAATGATTTAGAACTTCTTTTTCAACAAAAGCCAGCAACTATTTTTGTCATTGATGAAGCGTATATCGAGTTTACTAATAGTATTGAATCTATCATTTCATTGACAAAAAAATACGATAACTTAATAGTGGTTCGTTCATTAACCAAAACATTTACAATTCCGGGATTGCGTTTGGGATATATCGTTTCAAACAACTTAATCATTAAAGAACTCTTAACTTTAAAAATGCCTTGGAGTGTTAATTCATTAGCGATAAAAGCAGGTGAATATATTTTCAAAAATTATGAAGCATTTCAATTTGACGCGGCTGAATTAATGGAAGAAACAGTCATTTTTAAAGAACAACTTGAGCAATTGAAAGGTGTAAAAGTCTATAAAAGTAATACCTCTTACTTCTTAGTTGAATTATTACAGAAATCTGCTAAAGAGTTAAAAGAATATTTAATTGTAAAACATCAAATCCTTATTAGAGATGCGACAAATTTTAAAGGATTAAAAGGTGAATATATTAGACTTTCTACTCAAAGTAAAGAAGCTAATAATGCATTAATTCAAGCTATAAAGGAATGGATGTGAACCAAATTTGTATAGTTGTTTTTGCTTTTGGTTTGGACTTGCTTCTGGGAGATCCTAGAAAATTACCACATCTTATTGTTGGTTATGGAAAGAGTATTGCTTTTGGAGAAAAATGGTTGAATAGAGGATCTTATAAATTCTTAAAAGGTGTATTGTTAACAAGTGTATTAGTCGGGATTTCTTTTACTATTCCTTTTCTAATTATTAGATCATTAAATGTCTATGATTTTGAAATTTTAGCACTTGTATTTTCAATATTGATGTTGTTTTATTGTTTGGCGAATAAAACATTGATAAAAGAAGGGTTTACGGTATTTAATATCCTAAAAGATGAAGGATTAGAAGCGGGACGTAAACGTCTGTCTTGGATTGTAGGACGAGAAACTAATAATTTAAGTGAACGGCAAATTAGAGTTGCTACTTTCGAAACCATGTCAGAAAATTTAAGTGATGGTGTTATTGCGCCTTTATTCTATTTTTTGATTTTAGGAGTTCCAGGAGCAATGGGGTATAAGATGATCAACACTTTAGATTCTATGATTGGATATAAAAACGATCGTTATATACAGTTTGGTAAATTTGCCGCAAAATTAGATGATGTTGTTAATTATATTCCTGCTCGAATTACTGCACTACTAATATTAGTTGTGAGGTTTAAATTAAGCGGACTTTCTTTTCTGTTTAGAGAAGGAAAAAAGCATAGTAGTCCTAATGCTGGCTATCCAGAAGCTGCTCTGGCATATGTGTTAAACTGCCAATTCGGAGGGCCAAATTATTATCACGGAAAATTGGTTAAGAAACCTTTTATAGGCACTAATAATCGTGAAATTAAACACGAAGAAATTAAAACAGTAAGCCAAATTAATTATGCGGTAAGTATTGTTTTTTGTCTCTTAATTATTGGAGTTTTAGTATTATTTCGATATGCATAGTTTTCAAAAAAAACACATTATTACGGGCGCTCCAGGTACTGGGAAAACGACATTGATAAATATTCTAAAGAAAACCATACCTTGTATGGATGAGGTCGCTAGAAAAGTAATTATTGATGAGCAAAAAAACGATAAAAATGGTATGCCTTGGGGAGATATTGATCGATTTACGGATCTTGTATTTAGACATACAAATCAAGAACTATTGAATACTGATACGTTAATTTGCGATAGATCTTTGTTAGATTTGGAAGCTTATTTAATGTTGGAAAACAAAGCTATCCCAAAGTACTTAATTAGTTTTCCTTATCAAGAAACGTATCATAAAATTGTTTTTTTTGCACCAACTTGGTTTGAGATCTATTGTAAAGATGGACAACGATTACAGGATTTTGAATATTGTTTGAGATTAGAAAAATCCCTTTTAGAACAGTATAAAAACAAAGGATTCGAAATTATAATATTGCCTAAATATTCCCCTCTGAAAAGAACAAAATTCATTTTAGAAACTATTTACTCTTAAATCAAAAATTAACGATACATTTGTGTTGCTTTTTGGTTTCTTGTTCTTTTAGATTTAAGAATATAGAATTAAAAGGGAATTTGGTGAGAATCCAAAACTGTTCCCGCAGCTGTAAGCTCTACAAAAAGCTTTTAACATATATGTCACTGTCCACTACAAGCGGATGGGAAGGCGTTAAAAGTAGAGTGAGTCAGAATACCTGCCTAAAGCAAAACATAATTTAAACTTTCGGGATAAAAGTTAAAGTGTTCGACTGCCTATTTTTTAGGCTTCCTACTCTAGCTATCCCATAATTTAAAAAAATGGGTAAAAACATAGCAAATACAACAAATACTTTCTTCTTTTGTGATGGAGGATCTTGTCAAAAAGCAGGTTCAGAGGAAGTAATTAGAGCAGCAAGAGCTTATTTACGTAATAACGAACTTTGGGATACTACCCATACTATTAAAACTAGATGTAATGGAAGATGTGAAGATGCCCCTACTTGCATTGTACATCCAGGTGAATGTTGGTACAAAGAACTAACACCAGAAAAAATAATTCCTATTGTAAAAAGACATCTCAATAATGAAAACCCTATCGAAACTGAGCTATTGTACCAAAAAGGATGGGAACAACAATTTTCTAACAAAGAAAGAACTCCCATAAAACCAAAACCTTTTGAATTAAAAGATGACGCAGAGTTGGGAGAATGTTATATCACCAAAGGATTTAGTTCTGACCAATATTTATACCCGTTATTTTTATATCTGGTAGAAAACCCAAAAGGAGTGCTGCTTTATATGGCTGATAGAAGTCCCATTTCGTTTGAAGAAATAGATACGATAGTATATACAAAGGCATACACACTTGAACTACATACCAAAACAGAAAGTATTGGATTAACGATTGCAGCAGTTCCTAAAGAAAATATGGAATTGCAAAAATCAAAAATTTCTAGTACAGAATATTTTCATCAGAAAGGAACAGAACAAACAGGTATTCGTTTCAAAAATAAATTTGGAGAAGTTTTAGGGAAAATTGAATTTGATTCTGCCGAGAGCAAAGCTTGGGAGTATTGTAAAAAAATTCAATTACAAAATACAAGCTTAGTTTTAGTGTAGTTATGAATACTCATATCTCTATATTAGGCTTAGGTTGGTTGGGGTTGCCGCTTGCGTTGCAACTTCAAAAAAGTGGGTATTCAATTAATGGAAGCACAGCTGAATTGGCTGCGTTAAAATCATTATGTAAGTATTCATTTCCCACAAGCAGAATAAAAATTGAATCCGATAGAATTATTGGAGATTGGGAGTCTTTTATAGATGAAACATCGACGCTTATTATCAATTTTCCTCCAAAACGTATTGATAACATAGAAGTCGTACATCCACTTCAGATCGAACAGATTATAAAACATACACCTAGATCCACAAAGGTTATTTTTGTAAGCTCTACATCAGTATACCAAGATAGTAATAATCTCATCAATGAAACTGAAGATTGCATTCCAGAAAAAGCATCAGGAAGAGCTTTACTAAAAGCAGAACAATTATTGCACCAACATTTTGGGGATAATCTAACTATTTTGAGATTAGCAGGACTAATTGGACCGCAACGTAATCCAGGAAGATTGTTAGCAGATAAGAAACAATTAAAAAATCCTAATGTCCCAGTAAATCTTATTCATCAAAAAGATGCTATAGGACTAGTCGAAGCAATTTTAGAACAAAATTGTTTTGGCGAAATTATTAATGGTTGTGCAGATATGCACCCAAAACGGAAAGATTTTTATGAAAATGCGGCTCTCAAATTAAACTTGCCAGCACCTATTTTTGTAACAACGACAAAAGAAAACTTTAAAATAATAGATAATTCAAAATCAAAGGCACTACTTAATTTTGAATATCAATTTTCAAATCCCGAGTGGATTTTTAGAAAAGAATATTTGCCTGAAATTAATATTATAGGAGCTGGGCCTGGGAATAAAAATTTATTAACCTTAAAAGCTCTTGAAGCCATTGAAAAGGCCGAGGTTATTTTACATGATAATTTGATTTCTGATGAAATACTAGATGTCAATACCCATGCTAAACGCATTTATGTAGGTCGGAAATTCGGTGATTCAGAAAACCAAGAAACTAGACAAAATAAGATCAATACGTTGATGAAAAATCATTGTGAGCGTGGAGATAAAGTAGTTAGATTAAAATCTGGAGACCCATATGTGTATGGTAGAGCAGCAGAAGAAGCCCGTTTTTTGAAGAAACACAAACTACCTTTTACAGTTATACCGGGAATTTCTGCAGCCTTAGCAGCAGCTAATATTTGTAATATTCCTATTACTGAACGCAACCAATCGAATGCTATGTTAATATGCACTGCACATACAGCTGATTATTCGTTTGAGCAACTAAATGGAATTGCGCATATGCTAAAAGCAGGGAATACGATTTCTATTTACATGGGGCTAAAAAACTTGCATAGAATTGTTCCTAAATTATTAGAAGTATGTAAAGATGATAGGATTCCTGTAAACGCTATCTCAAGTGTCTCGAGAAAACAGCAAGCCATCGTTACTGGGAACTTAGGAAATATAGAAGAAAAAATAACGAATGCTACGATACAAATGCCGGTAGTTTTTATTATTGGCGCAACACCTATTTAATCTAAAAACTAATAGTAAATGAAACATCTAAGTTTAATTTCTAAAACACATAGCAGCACGTGTTGTTGGATGTTACATATGACTGATAAAAAACAATAAAAACGAATAGATGAAAGAAGGAATTTTATTGTGTGGACATGGTACACGAAGAGAAGCTGGTGTAAAATCATTTAAACGATTGGTGGCTATTCTCAAAGAGCGTTATCAAGATGCATATGAAGTAGATTATGGTTTTTTAGAATTTAATCATCCTACCTATGAAGCTGCGGTAGAACGCATGTATGCAAATGGTATTCGTAAAATTTATGCCTTACCGGTTATTTTATTTGCAGGCTCTCATGCCAAAAATGACATTCCTTACGAATTAAATACGCTACAAACATATCACGATGATTTAACCATTTCTATGGGAAAACATATTGGTGTGAGTTCTTTTTTACTGGATTTGTCATTAAAACGTATTGAGGAAACAGAAAAAAACCTACCTAAGATAGATAGAAAAGATACCTGTTTGGTAGTAGTTGGTAGAGGAACTACAGACCCTGATGCTAACAGTGATGTTGCTAAATTAACCAGTATGCTTTGGGATGGAATGGGATTTGGCTTTGCTACCACAGCGTATAGCGGAACAGCATATCCTAAAATTGATGAAGGTTTGCAGTTAGTAGAAAAGCTAGGTTTTAAACGTACCATTGTCATTCCTTTCTTCTTTTTTACGGGTGTTTTATTAGAAAGAATTTATAAAAGTGTTTCCGAAATGAATACCAATTCTGATTTGGAATATGTGTATACAGATCCATTTGGTGCGGATGAATTGATTTTACAAGCCTTTGATGAGCGTTTACATGAAGCTAAAAATGGAATTGCCAATATGAATTGTCAACTGTGTAAGTACAGAAAACAAGTGATTGGTTTTGAAGAATTTCAAGGGAAAGAACAAATGGGACATCACCTAAATGTAAAAGGAATTTTGTTTGAGGAAGATGAAAAACCTAATGAAAAACAAAACAGTTTGGGGAATAAGGTTAAAAAGATGTTAGGTATATGACGATGGGTCGAATATACGGAGTGTCTTTAGGACCTGGTGATGCCGATTTAATTACCCTAAAAGGTTTAAAAGCATTACAACAAGCTGATAAAATCTATTATCCAGGATCCTTATTTAAAGATGGTAGAAAATCGAGTTATTCGTTATCTATTTTAAATCAATATGATTTAGATGTAGAGAAACTGAAAGGTTTTTATCTAAAAATGGATTTAGAAAGAGCCCAGGCAAAAACAATTTACGAGACTACATTTCAACAAATAGTGAAGGATTATAAGAAAGGTTTATCTGTTGCAATTGTTAGCGAAGGCGATATTAGCACCTTTAGTTCTTTTTCATATGTATTAGAAAAAATAAAGGAGCATAAATTACCTATAAATTTAATTCCTGGTATTACATCGTATCTGCATTTAGCTTCAGAAAGTGAAATACCATTGTGCCTACAAAACGAAAAAGTGGTAGTAATTCCTAGAGTACAAACAAGAGGAGAGTTACAAGAAGCTATTGATAATTTTGATACTGTGGTTTTGATGAAGATAAAATCGGTTATGGATAGTATTACTGAGGTAATCGATACAAAAAAGCATAGTATTACTTATGCGGAGTGTTTGGGGACGGATAAACAATTTATTACCAGTAATTGGGCAATAGCAAATAAAAGAGAGATCCCTTATTTTTCTCTGCTCATTATTAAAAAACAAGCCTTATGAAAATAACAGTTGCAGGCTTAGGTCCTGGAGATATCAATTATATGTTGCCTGTGGTTAAGAATGCCTTAGAAAAAGCAGATGTAGTTATTGGGTACGATTATTATTTTCAATTTGGAGCATCACTTTTTAGAGAAGAAGCAGAGCTCATTTCAATGCCTTTAGGACAGGAAGAAGCAAGAGCACATAAAGCTATTGAAAAAGCGAATGAAGATAAATATGTAGTCGTTATTGGTTCTGGGGATGCTAGTATTTATGCTATGGCAGCTATTGTTTATGAAGTGGTGTCAAAAGAAAAGCATACGGATATTGAACTGGAAACCTTACCGGGCGTTTCTGCTTTCTTAGCATCTGGCAGTAAATTAGGTGCACCTTTGGGTCACGATTTTTGTTGTATTTCTTTATCAGATTTAATGACGCCTTGGAACAAAATAGAGCAAAGAATTAAAGCTGCTGCTACTGGGGATTTTGTGACAAGTTTATATAATCCAAGGAGTAAAAAAAGACATTGGCAACTAGGTAGATTACAAAAAATATTTTTAGAAGAGCGCTCTCCTAATACACCTGTTGCGATTATAAGACATGTTACACGACCAGAAGAAGAACTTAAAATTACCACCTTAGGAGAATTTAATCCTGAAGATGTAGATATGTTTTGTTTGGTGATGATTGGGAATTCGCAAACCTACCGTTTTAAAGACTATTTGGTAACGCCGCGAGGGTATTTGAACAGAAAACCACATACTGGGAAAGAAATCCAACAAGAGAGTTTTAGAATTGTTACGGAGCATATTACCGATTTACCCTTTTCTATTTCGGATAAATGGGCAATAACCAGAGTGATTCATACCACAGGAATTTTAGAAGATTTTAATCATTATTCGGCAACATCAGAAGCTATTGAAAATTGGCACAATCATCTTAAGAACGGAGGAGAGATTGTTACCGATGTTACCATGGTAAAAGCTGGAATCACAAAAGCTTTTACTGCAGCATACGGAAATCAAATACATTGTTTATTAAATGATGAAGATGCGCAGTTATTAGCAAAATCAGCAAACATTACACGTTCCCAAGCGGGAATTAGAAAAGCTATTGAGATGTATCCTAATGCTTTATATGTTGTTGGAAATGCTCCTACCGCATTGTTTGAAATTGTAGAACAATTAAGAGAAAACACAACTTTTAAACCTGTTGGAGTTATTGGTGTACCTGTTGGTTTTGTAAATGTGTTAGAAGCAAAAGAACAGTTATCTCAAATTACTACTACTGATTGGGTAATTGT
Organism: Aquimarina sp. BL5; assembly: GCF_003443675.1. Lineage (NCBI taxonomy): Bacteria > Pseudomonadati > Bacteroidota > Flavobacteriia > Flavobacteriales > Flavobacteriaceae > Aquimarina > Aquimarina sp. BL5. The sequence goes on from NZ_CP031963.1 coordinate 4,125,443, forward strand.
AAAAGGAAACAGAGGTGGTAGCAATGTTGCCGCTGCTATTGTAAATGCCGCTTTTACACTACCCGAAGCTTCAAACTATTTTAAACCTTAAGATGAGCAAATTTACTTCAGAACATATAGATACTCTAGAAAAGATAATTCTTGCACGTAGAGATGTGAGAGGAAACCGTTTTATAGATACGCCTGTTTCTCAAAAAGATTTAGATAAGATTTTATTTGCAGGAGTAAATGCACCTTCGGTTGGGTTTTCGCAACCTTGGGAGTTTGTTATTATTAAAGATGTAGTCACTAGAATTAAAATAAAAGAAAGTTTTTTTGAAGAAAATGAAAAGGCAAAAGAACTGTTTAAAGAAAAAAAAGCGGAGGCCTATACTCAATTAAAGTTGGAAGGTATTATAGAATCGGATTTGAATATTGCTGTTTTCTATAAACCAAGCACCGATCCTACTTTAGGACAAACGACTATGAAGGAAGCAGGAGTGTATTCTGTGGTTTGTGCCATTCAAAATATGTGGTTAATGGCTAGAGCTTTAGACATTGGTTTAGGTTGGGTAAGTATTTTGGACCCAAATAAAATTAAAGCCATTTTAAACGCTCCTGAAGATAGACAGTTAATAGGTTATTTATGTTTAGGACACGTAGATAAGTTCTATGAGAGTCCAGAATTGGAACGTTTACAATGGGAAAAACGCAAGAACATAAGCGATGTAGTAATAAAAGAATCTTATCAATAAATGATAAAAACCACAGAACATATTGATTATTATTTGATTGGTATTAGTAATCATCCTACTCCTGTTTGGAATAGCGAAGTGCTACAATTAATTAAAGAATCATCTGTTTTTTCTGGTGGAAAACGTCATTATGAATTGGTACAATCATATTTACCTAAAAATCATAGGTGGATTGAGATTTCGGGAAAAATGGATGCTTTAATAGAACAATACAAAACGGTTGATGTTTCTATTGTTGTTTTTGCTTCGGGAGATCCTTTTTTCTATGGTTTCGGAAATACATTACAACGTTTATTACCTAACGGACAGCTCAAAGCTTTTCCCTATTTCAATAGTATTCAGTTACTTTGTCATAAAACGCAAACAAATTACAATGTATTAAAATCAATATCGGTTCACGGTAGAGACTGGTCAGCTTTAGATGAAGCATTAATCAATAGAAATGAATTGATTGGTGTTTTAACAGATGACAAAAAAACACCAGCAGTAATAGCGAAACGTATGTTACAATATGGTTTTGACAATTATTCAATTACTATTGGTGAATCTTTAGATGGTGATGATGAACGTATTGAACAACTTGATATATCCACTTGTTCAATCAAAATACATCATAGATTAAATTGTGTGTTATTAAAACGGATAAGATCTAAGGAAAAACTGTTTGGTATTCCTGATGCTGCTTTTATTCCTTTAGAGAATCGAGCGAATATGATTACCAAAATGCCCATCCGTTTAAGTACCATTAATGCATTAGCATTACAAGATCAACGTGTTTTTTGGGATATAGGTTCTTGCACAGGCTCTGTAGCTATTGAAGCAAAACAACATTTTCCGCATATAAATGCAATAGCTTTCGAAAAACGAACTGAATGCAGGACTATTATCCAACAGAACACCGAACGTTTAGGAACACCAGGTATTGAAATTGTAATTGATGATTTCTTTAATATTAATTTAAAAAACTATCCTAGGCCTGATGTTGTTTTTATTGGTGGACACGGAGGTCGTTTAAAAGAATTAATTCAAACCGTTTATCAATTAAATCCGGAAGTTCGATTTGTAACTAATGCGGTAAGAGAAAGTAGTAGCATCGTATTCATTTCAGTACTTACGAAGTTAAAATATACGATTAGCACGAATACCATACAGTTAAACGAACACAATACAATTAGCATTCACATCGCAGAAAAATAATACATGAAAAAAATATCCATAATAGCAGTTACTGAAAAAGGCCTTGAAAAAGCCCTTGTTATTCAGAAAGAATTTCCAAAATCGGTGGTCATAACTACGTTATCATCCACTAATGGAAATGTGTCTACCATTAACTCTATTTCGAACTATTTAAATGAAAATTTCACAAAATTAGATGGTATTTGTTTTGTTACTGCATTAGGTATTTGTGTACGACTAATTGCACCATATATTCAAGATAAAAATAGTGACCCAGCTGTGGTCTCGGTAGATGATTTAGGATTAAATGTTCAATCAGTATTGAGTGGTCATAAAGGTGGTGCAAATGATTTTACTTCGAAAATTGCAGCAGTTTTAGGAGCAAAACCTATTATATCTACTTCGAGTGATGTACAAAACATTTGGGCATTAGATACGCTAGGTACTCAATTTGATTGGCAAGTGGAAAGTTCATTGTCTATGCACAAAACGATGGCGCTTTTTGTAAATAATAAACCCACTGCCTTACTGTTAGATATTAAAGATAAAGGAACAAAGTATTTAGAAAAAACAGTTCCGGATTTTGTTACTGTTTTTTATAGGGAAGCAGATATTGATTACGCACAGTTTAAATTATTTATAGTTGTAAGTTACAAAGTATACGATGTGAATATTCCGAGTTTGTTGTATGTTCCAAAAGTACTTTCGATAGGTTCAGGGTGTTCTAAACAGTTAGATTCAGTGCTGTTTGAAACCACTTTAAAAGAAGAATTACGACGTAGAAACATTCACTTTTCGGCCATTAAAAACTTTGGTTCTATTGATATCAAAGCAAAGCAGCAAGCGTATTTGGACTTCAGTAACAATAACAGGATTCCTTTTAGCACATTTACGGCTGATGAAATAAATACGATTACGGTACCTAATCCAAGTGAAGTTGTACAATTTAAAATTGGTGTACACGGTGTTTCAGAATCTACAGCAATGTTACTTTCTGGAAATAAAAATGTAGTAATTGAAAAACAGAAAATCCATTTAGATAACGGAGAGAAGTTTACATTTTCTGTAGCATTAGATACAAAAGCCGGACGTAGAACTGCTATTGCTATTATTGGGGCTGGACCTGGAGATGAGGAACTCATAACAGTAAAGGGAAAACAATATTTAGAAGAAGCCGATTGTGTATTATATGCAGGTAGTTTAGTGCCAGAAGAAATGACCAGTTGGTGCAAACCAGGTGCGGTGGTTAGAAATTCTGCAATGATGACTTTAGAAGAGCAAGTGTCTATCATGCAAGAACATTATAAAAAAGGAAATTCAATTGTACGTTTACAATCTGGTGACCCTTCTTTATATGGCGCTATCCAAGAACAGATGACCATTTTTGACGAGTTGGGGATGGATTATTTTATTGTACCAGGAATTTCTGCATTTAGCGCAGCAGCAGCAGTTTTAAAATCAGAATTTACAATTCCAGAAGTGGTACAGTCTATTGTATTAACGCGTGGTGAAGGCAAAACACCAATGCCTTCTAAAGAAAGTATTTCGGCATTTGCAGCAACGAATGCTACTATGTGTATCTTTTTAAGTGCTGGAATTGCTAAAAAAGTAGAAGCGCAATTATTAGAACATTTTGATGCCGATACTCCTGTAGCAGTTATGTACAGAATATCGTGGAAGGATGAAGAAATTTTTCAGGGAAAATTAGAGAATCTTGCTGAAATTGTTAAGAAAAGCAAGAAAACAAGAACTGTATTGATTGTCGTAGGCCATGCCATTGACGCACGTAAGAACAGGTCACAATTATACAGCCCGGAATGGAAGCATATTTTTAGAACCAATAAGAAATTTGTCGTAACAGAATAGTATGATTTATGGATAAGAAATTCGCATACGTCAGTTCGAGTGGTTTTTCCGAAGCGATAGCGGAGAAAAATTGTATCGAGAACATTTCGATAAGAGAATGACTTCTCGATACAAATTTCACTCATTGAAATCGTGAAATTCACTCGAAGTGACACTATTTTATATAAAAAATTAAAAGAAGAATAATGATACTTGTATTTGGAGGAACAACAGAAGGTAAAAAAACAGCCACTTTATTAGAAAGTATGGCCTTGTCTTTTGTGTATTCTACAAAAACAAATATCTCTTTTAAAACAACTAAGATTGCTAGTTACAGACACGGTGCGTTAGATGAGCAACAATTAGAAAAATATATCATTAAGAATGATATAGAAATGATTGTAAATGCTTCTCATCCATTTGCAGAACTATTGCACGATACTATAGCTAAAGTGGCAGAACGTTTACAAATTCCTGTTATACGATTTGGACGACAATTACTTCCTAAAACTGAAAATTCATTGGTCAGTTATGTGAATTCTTATAATGAAGGTGTAGCCATATTAAAAGAAAATCAAAGGGTATTAGCCTTAACCGGAGTGCAATCGATTAAAAGATTAGCACCTTGGTGGCAAAAAAACACTACGTATTTTAGAATATTAAACAGACCTGAGTCACTAGCGATTGCAGCAGAAAGTGATTTCCCTAAAGAACAATTGATTTTAGGGTTACCATCTTCCAATTTGAAAAAAGAAATTGAGGTGATTAAAACGCATCAGATCGATGTTATTTTAACTAAAGAAACAGGAAATAGTGGGTTTTTAAGCACAAAAATTGAAGCAGCTTTAAAAGCAGATGTGCAAATCATTATTATCAAGCAACCAAAAATACCAATGTATTTTAAGGTGGTATATAATACTTCAGCCTTGGAATTATTAATCTCTAAAACGATTGTAGTATGAGTTTGAGAAAAATTCCAAAAGGGCCTTTAAGAGATGGATTTACTACTGGTACTTGCGCTACTGCTGCCGCTAAATCAGGTTTAAAGGCTATTATTCATCAGAAAAAAAATAAAGCTGTTAACGTATACTTACCTATAGATAAAATACTCGAAATACCTATCCATCATTGCGAGTTTACAGAAAGCACATCCAATTGCTCAGTAATTAAAGATGCTGGAGATGATCCTGACGTTACCAATGGGGCAGAGATAGGTTGTATGCTAAAATTAACGCAGGAAAAAGGTATTCAGTTTATTGCAGGAGAAGGTGTTGGCACGGTTACGCTTAAAGGTTTAGAATTGGCTATTGGAGAGCCTGCCATTAATCCTGTTCCAAGAAAAATGATAGCTAGCGCTCTTCAAAAATTATTACACGATTACGATTTAGAGTGCGGTGTATCGGTTACTGTGTATGTTACTGATGGGAAAAAATTAGCCAAACGAACACTTAATGAGCGGGTTGGTATTATGAATGGGATTTCTATTTTAGGAACCACCGGAATTGTAAAACCCTATTCCGCTTCATCTTATATAGCAAGTATAGAGCAAGGAATTGATGTTGCAGTGGCAAATAAGGTAACAGAGTTGGTTATTAATTCTGGTGCCAGAAGCGAAAAGTTCCTGTCAAAAAAATTTAATCATTTACCAGAGCAAGCTTTTATTCATTATGGGAATTGGATAGGAGAAACTCTCAATAAAATTAATCAATCACCGATAGAAAAGGTAAGTATTGGGATTATGCTAGGCAAGGCTGTAAAACTAGCAGGTGGAGTTACCGATACGCATAGCTGTGTCTCTAGTTGGAATAAAGATTTTGTAGTAGAATTAGCGCAAAAAGTTGGTTATGAGGATGCAGATAAAATCAAATCCTTAAATATGGCTGGACGGTTGATTGAATTATTTGATTTTGAGCAAGACGCTCCTTTTTTTCAGTTGCTATTAAAACATTGTTATCAACATACGCATGTGAAAATTAAACAGGTAACACTCGATATTTACCTTATTCATAAAAACGGAACATTTATTAAATATAATAAAAAATGACTTTTACTTCTTTGATTAGACCTTTGATGGCGGGAATTTTACACTCTTTTGAGCCAGATCACGTAACAGCAGTTTCTGTGCTAGCTACTGAGAATGCCATTAATAAAAAAAAGGTAAGCTTTAAATCGGTATTCAAAGCTTCTCAATGGGCATTTGGTCATTCCGTAACCTTGTTACTGTTTGGAGGAGTTGCATTATTTTTTAAGAGTATAACTTCTTTAGTAATAAATGATATTTCTTTTTATGCAGAATTAGCTGTCGGTCCAATTATGATTTGGTTAGGGATCGTAGCAATCAGAAGGAATCATGCTATTAATGAAATGGTAAAAGTCCATAAAAAGATTGAACCTCACGAACACGAACTTTCGAATCCAATTCATTTACACGGAACCCAAGGAGAAGAAATTGCTGTAAATCCAATGAATAAATCTTTTTGGATTGGTATGTTGCATGGGTTGGCAGGCACAGGAGGTGCATTAACATCTGCACTAGTTTTAAGTAGCGCAACTATAACTGATGCTTTTTTTATACTAGCTGTAGAATCTTTAGGAATTATTGTAGCAATGGCGGTATATAGTTATGTTTTGATTGTTGTGATGAGTCGTTTTTTAGAACGTAATCTAGCAATTTTCAAGTGGATGAATGGTCTTGCAGGAGTAGCTTCGATAATTATAGGATTGATATGGATCTATAATAATAGTATGGTATTATGATACAAGACGAAAAACAAATCAATTTTCCGTTTTCAGCGATTGTTGGTCAAGATGATTTTAAGCTAGCACTTATATTAAATTTGGTTGATCCTCTTATTGGAGGAGTATTAGCTATTGGTGATAAAGGAACCGGAAAAACCACGCTCATTAGATCGCTAACAAATCTAATGAGTACTGAACAATCTTTTCCCTTTATTAATTTACCTATTGGTGTTTCTGAAGACAGACTTATCGGAAATATCGATTTAGAACAATTGATTAATGCTAAGAAAGAAGTTGTTAACTTAGGTTTAATGGCACAAGCACACCAAGGTGTTTTGTATGTAGATGAGGTGAACTTACTACAAGATTACCTTACAGACATTTTATTAGATGCAGCTGCTTCAGGTAGTTATTATGTAGAGCGCGAAGGCATGTCTCGTTATTTTAAAAGTCAATTTTGTTTAGTTGGTTCTATGAATCCTGAAGAAGGAAATGTAAGACCACAGCTTAAAGATCGTTTTGGATTAAGCGTACATATTACAACTCCTAGAGAGCTGGCAGTGCGTCAAAAAATTATCAAACAACGTTTTGAGTTTGATGATAACCCTGTAGAGTTTGTCGCTAATTATAAAAATAAAGATGAAGATATAGCGATGCAAATAGAAAGGGCTAAAAAGAATTTAAAATCCATAAAAATAAATGATTCAATTATAGAATATTGTAGTGCATTGGCTGTTCAGCATCAAGTAGAAGGTTTACGTGCAGATATTTTATTACTGAAAACTGCAAGAGCTTATGCTTCTTATTGGAATCAATCAGAAGTTACTACAGAAGACGTAGATAAAATTGCCGATTTTGTATTGAACCATAGAAGTTCGAATCAGCATCAGAACCAGAAACAACCGAATCAAAACGAAAACGAGCAATCAAAAGAATCCCCTTCAAATGAAACGCTTTCTAAAGAAGAAAAAACACATATTCTAAGTCCATTAAACGAATTTAGAAAACCAAAAGACATAGCTACGAATACAATTGATAACGGTGCAAATTCAATTCAAAATAATCAAGGAAATGTTACTGCTATCGATACAAAAAAGACGATAAGTCAATATATAGCGACAGATAAATTTGAATTAAAAACAAAAAGGAAAAGTAATCTTTTGAAGAAGCATCATATCTTTTTGATAGATTCTAGTGGCTCTATGATGAAAGATGAAATTATAGCATATGCTAAAGGTATCGTACATAAAATAGCTGAACAGTCGAAAAAACAACATACGCAATTCTCTATTGTTTCTTTATTTGATGGAGAAGCACAACATATTTTAAATCAAACAGGAATTTTAAAAGAAATTGAAACGGCATTAATAGATCTTAAAACTGGAGGTAAGACCAATTTAATAGCTGGTTTTAAAAAAATAAAAGGAATTTGTTCAGATATAGCATTTCATCATCACCTTCATATTATTACAGATGGGAAATTAAATGCGGAACATACTTTAGAAGATATAGTACTTGCTTTTCAGACGTATTGCAAAGGAATACATATCAATCAAATAATTGATGCAGAAAAAGGAATGGTAAAAATTGGAGTTGCTCAAGAATTTGCGAAGCGTATTCAAGCTAATTATGAAATTTTAATGAGGACAACAGTTTCTGAAAGCCCAAAATATACCAAAGGATGAGCAGACAATTTATTATAGCTGCTCCAAGTAGTAATGCAGGTAAAACAACTGTTACTTTAGGATTATTACGGTTGCTTAAACGAAAAGATGTTGATGTACAGTCTTTTAAAGTTGGTCCGGATTATATTGATCCAAAATTTCACGAATTGGCTAGTGGAAGAATAGGAGTCAATTTAGATCTATTTATGATGGATCAAAATGAAATTAACACTAGTTTAAATTTCTATGGCCAGCATGCTGAAATTAATTGCATAGAAGGCGTGATGGGGTTGTTTGATGGTGCTAAAAAAGATACAGGGAGCACGGCCGAAATGGCAAAGAAATTACAAACTCCTGTTTTATTAGTAGTCGATGGAAAAGCAGTTGCGTATTCTGTGGCACCGTTGATTCAAGGTTTTGTGAATTTTGATAAGGAGGTGAAAATCATGGGAGTTGTTTTTAATCGAGTAGGCTCCGAAAGACATTATACAATGCTTAAAGAAGCTTGCGAAGACATCAACGTAAAATGCTTTGGATATGTATCAAATTTGAAAAATATTGAAATTCCATCAAGACACTTAGGGTTAAACATACGCGACATTGAAAAATTTGATAGTGTTATTGATCAAATTGCTACTGAATTAGATAAAACAGTGGATTGGAAAGCTATTTTAGAAGCCTCCAAACAAGTAGCGCCAAAAGTTAGTTCAGAAAAGAAACCAATAGACAACAAGAACATAAAATTTGCAGTCGCCAAAGACGAGGCTTTTAATTTTATATATCCTCAGCATATTACAGTAATGCAAGAGGTAGGCGAAGTCATCTATTTTAGCCCTATACACGATGAGATGCTTCCTGATTGTGATTTTATCTATTTGCCTGGGGGTTATCCAGAATCTTATTTAAGAGAATTGTCTAGCAATACAAAAATGCTTTCTAGTATTAAAGAATTTGCTCAAAATAATGGTCAGATCTATGCAGAATGTGGTGGAATGATGTATTTAGGGAAATCTATGATATCTGAAGATAATGAAGCTTTTGTAATGGTGAATTATTTTGATTTTGAATCTTCTATGGCGAATAAAAAACTGCATTTAGGGTATCGTACTACTAGAATTAATGAGGTTGTTTATAAAGGACACGAATTCCATTATTCTAGTTTAATAAACGATACAGAAACAACCATAAAGGCAGGAATTACAAATGCAAGAGGTGGTGACACAACCACTAAAATTCATAAAAAAAATAAAGTAATGGCTTCTTATGTACATCATTATTTTGGTACACCAGAAAAACTGTTACAACTGATTAACGAAATAGATAACAGCATATGAAAATTTACACAAGAAAAGGAGACAAAGGAACTACCGGTGTTTTCGGAGGAAAAAGAACCTATAAAAATTCCGCACGAATTGAATGTATCGGAACCTTGGATGAGGTAAATTCTACCATTGGGTTATTACGTGCTAAATTAGGGAATGATCACGAATGGCAACCTAATTTACATCGTATTCAAAAAGATATGATGAATATCATGTCGCATTTAGCACGGCCATCAGATTCTAAAAAAGAAAATCCGAATCCAGAACCTAAAGATGGCGCTGAATTTTGTGAGCAGTGGTTAGACGAAATGGAAGATAGTATCAGTTCGCCATCGGATTATTTTTTGTTGCCAGGAGGGAACGAAATCTCTGCACTTTGTCATGTGTGTAGAACACAAATACGACGTGGAGAAAGAACCTTGGTTACCTTAATGCAAGAAGATCCTGAGTCTGTTCACGATTATATTATGAGTTACGTAAATCGGATGTCTGATTTATTTTTTACCATGGCTAGAGCAGAAATGGATAAGCACGGTGTTGCAGAAGAAAAATGGAACTTGTTTTTATATAAAAGAAAGAAGAAAACAACAACATAGTATTACGAATACAATATTAATAATGTAAACATACAATTCATCAGTAAGAACTTATAATTTAAAGAAATGAATAAAATACCAATTACCATAGTTACTGGATTTTTAGGCGTAGGAAAAACGACTTTAGTGCATAATATGTTAAAGAACGCCAACGGAAAACGCATTGCTGTTTTGGTAAATGAATTTGGAGAAGTAGATGTAGATGGACAATTGATAGCTTCATCAGAATGTGGCGACGAGGATTGCAACTTAGTACAATTACCTAACGGATGTATTTGTTGCACTGTACAAGAAGAGTTTTTACCGTCTATGCTACAACTGTTAGAACGCAAAGAAGAAATTGACCATATTGTTATAGAAACCTCTGGTTTGTCTATGCCTAAACCTTTAGTAAAGGCTGTAAATTGGCCAGATTTAAAACCTCATATTACTATAGACTCTGTAATTACTGTGGTAGATGCTGTTGGAATAGCTACAGGAGAAATTTGTGATAGAGAGCGTGTGCAAGCGCAACGTTTAGCGGATGATACGTTAGATCACGAAACACCTATTGAAGAATTGTTTTTGGACCAATTATCGTGTGCTGATTTAGTTTTGGTAAGTAAAAGAGATTTGGTGGATGATGAAAATTTTTCAACCATTACTAAAATAGTCACTGAGAAAGCAAGATCAAATACTAAAATTGTTCCTATTGTAAAAGGAGAATTAGACAATGTTATTTTATTGGGTATTGGAGCTTCTGCAGAAGATGATGTGGATAACCGTCATTCTATTCACGAAGAGCATCATAAACAGGGACATCACCACCATCATAATGATGATATAAAAACGGTTTTATTAGAATATCCCGAAACAGCAGATATTAAAGGGTTAGTTAACGATTTAAAAGCATTAGTAGAGCAACACGAAATTTATAGAATTAAAGGTTTTGTAAATATTCCTAACAAATCAATGCGTATGGTGTTACAAGGTGTAGGCGCACGTTTTGATTATTATTTCGAAAGACCGTGGGGAGCTAATGAAGCTCGTAAAACAAGTTTAGTGGTTATTGGTAAAAACATAGAACTGACTGATGATAATGAAATAAAAAGTCATTCACATCACCACGATCATGAGCACGGACATTCGCATTCATATTCTCATTAATAAATAGTTTACAATACTACTAAAACAATAGTATTTAGGTTTACTAAAATCATAAAAAGTGCATTTAATATCTACAATACCAGGCGGCTGGAACCCTAATGATGAAGGTGTGTTCTATATAGATCAATCTCCAGGAGACATTGTTTTTTTGTCTTCGGCAGATTCTGATTTATTTATGATGAATAATGCTTATAAATTAATTCATAACGCAGTAGAAAATACATCTTCTTTTCGGTTTGCAAATCTTAGTTATTTCAAGCAAGAATTAACGATAGACACCTATATTGATGAGGTTATTTCATCAGCAAAAATAGTGGTGTTAAAATTGTTAGGAGGAAAAGCCTATTATAATTATTTGTGTAAAGCGGTTACCGAATGTTGCGAAGAAAACGATATTCAATTATTGTTTTTACCTGGTGATAATAAACCGGATTTAGAATTGATGCAATCTTCTAATATTCCGTTAAAAGATGTAGATTTAATCTGGAAGTACATACAAGCTGGTGGTATTGAAAATTGCCAAGCTGCTTTACAATTAATTAGCAATAGAATTACAGATGCAACAGTAATACCTAATGCTATTAAAACCATTCCTGATTTATTTTTATATCACCCTGTAGCAGGAATTTACAATACACAAACATCACCAGCAACAAAAAAGCAAGCCATTATTTTTGGGTATCGCAGTTATTATCTATCCAATAATTTAGCACCTATTCATGCGATCATTGATGCCTTAGCTGCACAAGGAATCGATGCTGTTGTTGTAATGGCAGCAGGATATCGTGAACAAGATATCGAAAAACAAATTTTTAGTTTGTTGCAATTTCATCAAATAACAAAACCTAAAATCATTATTAATACCACAGGTTTTAGTGTGCAAGGTTTTCATGATACCACACAAAGTTTGTTTGATGCGTTTAACGTACCCGTTATTCAAGCTATTATGGGAAGCTGTAATCGAGAAAGTTGGCTCGAAGGAAATTTTGGGCTGCCACCTACCGATATCGCAATGAATATAGCTTTGCCAGAAGTGGATGGTAAAATTATATCGAAAGTCATTTCGTTTAAAGAATCCAAAGAAAAGGATACACTTACAGATTCTGAAATAGTTTCTTATGTGCCTAATGTAGAGGGTTGCCAGTTTGTTGCTGAAATGGCCAAAGCTTGGGTAAACTTGCGTCGAAAAACAAATGCAGAGAAAAGAATTGCATTAGTTTTGCCTAATTATCCTAATAATAATAGTCGTTTGGCTAATGGTGTGGGGTTAGATACTCCACAAAGCACCTTGCAAATTTTAGCGCAATTGGCTCTTGAAAACTATGTATTAGCACCTGATTTTCCTAAAACAACCAAAGAGTTAATAGATAAATTAACTAACTCGGTTACGAATAGTTTAGAGACGATTAATACGTTAAATGAGCGCCATGCTATAAAATTAGAAGAAGCTGTTTTTTATCAATATTATAATCAACTATCAAAAACACTTCGAGATACCATAGAAGCACAATGGGGAAATCCAAATGAGTCTCCTAATTATCAAAAAGGATATTTTTTAATTCCAGGATTTATTTCTGAAAACGTATTGGTAAGTATTCAACCAAGTAGGGGTTATAATTTAGACTTACAGGCAAGTTATCATTCACCAGATTTGCCACCACCACCGGCATATTTAGCTTATTATATTTGGTTACAACATTATTTTAAAGCCGATGCTTTAGTGCATATTGGTAAACATGGAAACTTAGAATGGTTACCCGGAAAAAGTGTAGCATTAAGTAAAGAAACTTGTTTTCCTGCTGCTATTCTAGGAGCGATTCCTCACTTTTATCCTTTTATTATTAATGATCCTGGAGAAGGAACGCAGGCAAAAAGAAGAAATCAAGCGATTATATTGGATCATTTGATACCGCCAATGACACGCGCAGAGAATTATGGTGACTTACTAAAATTAGAACTTTTAATTGATGAGTTTTATGAATCTGCTTTAGTAGATAAAAGGAGAGCCTCATTAATTAAAAATAAAATAGAAACACTAGTTAATGAAACCCATCTTAAAAGTGATTTAAATCAAGATGGAAAAGACATCGATGCTTTATTAGAGGTTATTGATGGATATTTATGTGAACTGAAGGAATCTCAAATTAGAGGAGGATTGCATATTTTAGGAATGTTACCTAGACAAGAAAAATTAGTGGATTTAATTGTTGCTTTACATCGATTGTCACAAGGTAATTTAAAAGGAATAACACAATGTTTAGCTGAGGATTTACAACTGAATTTTGATCCGATAGATGTTTCTTATGCGGATCGTTTTGAAAAAGAAATTTTCGGTATTTTATGTCGTACATATGGTCAAGCAGTTGAGCTTCTGGAGAACAAAGCTAAAAACCTTGTCAGTCAATTGGTAAGTAATAATCAAAACGAAAACATAGGTGAATATACACAAGAAATATTAGCCTATATAAAACAATATACATTGCCTGTTTTACACAAAACAAGAAATGAAATTACACATTTAATTAAAGGATTAAACGGGCAATACATTCCTGCTGGTGGATCTGGTGCTCCAACAAGGGGGCGGTTAGATATTTTACCTACCGGACGGAACTTTTATTCTGTAGATGTACGTACTGTCCCTTCAGAAGCTGCATATCAATTAGGAACAAAGAGTGCTCAGAATATAATTGACCGCTATTTACAAGAGAATGGTGAATACCCAACTTCTATAGGTTTATCAGTTTGGGGAACTTCTACAATGCGCACCAGTGGTGATGATATTGCACAGGCTTTGGCTTTAATAGGAGTAAAACCCGTTTGGCAAGGAAGCAACAGAAGAGTTAAAGATTTTATAGTACTTTCTACCTTAGAATTGAAAAGACCTAGAGTAGATATAATGTTACGTATTTCTGGTTTTTTTAGGGATGCGTTTCCTGATTTAATTTCCTTATTTAATTCCGCTGTTGAAAAAGTAGCTTCTTTAGATGAAACTGATGAACAAAACCCTATAAAAAAACGTTTTAATGAAGAAAAACAACAATGGCGAGAAGAAGGACTAGATAAAAAGCAGGCTAATGAAAGAGCTTTGTATCGTGTGTTCGGATCGAAACCGGGAGCATATGGAGCTGGACTACAAGGGTTAATTGAAGGGAAAAACTGGACAACTTCAGATGATTTAGCGCAAGCATACATCAATTGGAGTGGTTATGCGTATTACGGAAAAAATAATAGTGGAAAATCTGCACACGAAACCTTTAAAAAACGATTGTCGAATATAGAAGTCGTGATGCAAAATCAAGATAATAGAGAACACGATATATTAGACTCTGATGATTATTACCAATTTCAAGGAGGAATGACAGCTGCGGTGAATACCGTAAAAGGAAGTCAGCCAGAAACTTATTTTGGAGACCATTCAAGACCTGAAAACCCGAAGGTAAAATCATTAAAAGAAGAGTTGCTAAAAGTATTTCGCTCAAGAGTCGTAAATCCTAAATGGATGCAAGGTATGCAAGAACATGGTTACAAAGGTGCTTTCGAAATGGCAGCTACTATGGACTACCTTTTTGCTTATGATGCTACTACTAATTTAATAACCGATTTTATGTATGAGCAAATTACGGATGCTTATTTGTTTGATGAGCAAAACAAATCTTTTATATCAGCACATAATCCTTGGGCATTAAAAGATATGTCGGAACGTATGTTAGAGGCCATTCAAAGAGGTATGTGGGAGAATCCTTCAGAAGAAACTGTAGATCAATTAAAAGAGATTTATAAAAATTCGGATGCTATCATAGAATGAAATTCAACGAAAAAACTTAAAAAAAATAAAAAATGAAGTTAGAAATAGAGCTTTGCTAAAAGTCAAATAATTGAAAATCATTTTTTTAATGCATAAAAAAACCCGAACATTTGTTCGGGTTTTTAAGGTGGTGCCTCCAGGAATCGAACCAGGGACACAAGGATTTTCAGTCCTTTGCTCTACCAACTGAGCTAAGGCACCTTGCTGTAAGCGGATGCAAATATATAACGCTTTTTTTAATCCTCAAAAGAAAAATTTAAAAAAATCGTTTTGTACTTTTGCAAATTCACAATTAAAGTATGTAACGGTCTGTAATATTTAATGTTGTAAATAATAAATTATTATTACGAATTGTACTTGCCTCTATAAAAACACTAAATAAGGACAGATGAATCTGGTTATTGATGTCGGTAATACCTCTATAAAAATTGGCGTTTTTCTAGAGACTTCCATGATTCATAAAGAAACCTTGAAGTCAGAAAATTTTAACAACGTAATACAAAAGGTTAGAAATGGTTATCCATTAATAAAACGGAGTATACTATCTTCTGTTTCGAATATTAAGGAAGAAGATGTTATTCTTCTCAAAAGCTTATTTGATGTATCAGTTTTGGATCACACCCTGATGATGCCTTTTAAAAACTTATATGCTACACCAACAACGTTGGGTGTAGATAGATTAGCTTTAGTAGCTGCATCTGTTCATCAGTTCCCTGCAAAGGACGCGTTAATAATAGATGCAGGAACGTGTATTACTTATGATTTTAAAAATAAAAAAGAAGAATATTTAGGTGGAGCCATCGCGCCTGGTCTCAGATTAAGATATACGAGTTTAAATAGTTTTACTTCGAAATTACCCTTATTAGAACTTGAATCTCCAAAAAACCATATCGGAGATACTACAAATGAAGCGATACACTCTGGAGTTGTGAACGGTGTGTTATACGAAATTGAAGGGGCAATTGCAGAATATTGCAACACTTACCCCAATTTAACAGTTATTTTAACCGGAGGAGATGCACATTTTTTGTCTAAAAGATTAAAAAATAGCATATTTGCCACCTCTAATTTTTTATTGGAGGGACTAAATCACATTTTAGCTTTTAATAATAGTCAATGATAAAGAAGATTTTAGTAGTAATTCTGGTAATAGTTACCAGCGTATCTTATGCTCAGGAAGGCACTTCTTCACCCTATTCTTTTTTTGGAATAGGACTGCAGAAGTTTAAAGGAACAGTAGAAAATAGGTCGATGGGGGGATTGGGTATACTTACGGATAGTATTCACTTAAATCTTCAAAACCCTGCATCTTATGGAGAATTGGCATTAACAACTTATACATTAGGTGCTAATTATAATGGATTGAATCTTGACAATGCTGCAGGAGATGATTCTTATAAAGATAATGCATCATTGGATTATCTAGCCATTGGTATTCCGGCAGGTAAATTTGGTTTTGGTTTTGGAGTTATTCCTATCAGTTCTGTTGGATATCAAACGAATTCTTTTGATGCTGATGGGTTTGAAAATCAGTTCTTTGGAACTGGTGGATTGAATAGAGTGTTCGTTGCGGCAGGGTTCAAAGTTAACGAGAATTTAAGCGTAGGTTTGGATATTAATTATAACTTTGGTAATATAGAGAACAAGTCTATTAAACGAACGGACTTTGAATTTGAAAGTAGAAGAATTGATAATTCTGATCTATCAGGTGTCAGCCTTTCTTTTGGAATTGCTTATAATAAAATGATTTCAGAAAAATTAAAGTTGACCACATCGATTGTATCGACTCCTTCATTTAATTTAAATTCTGAAAATTCTGTAGAATTAGCAACGGTAACAATATTACCTAACGGAGCAGAAATCGTTAATAATAGGACGGAAGTAGAAACAGAAGATCAAAAATTAGACCTTCCAGCTGAGTTAAAAGTTGGAGCGGGAATTGGAGAGCCGAAAAAATGGTTTATTGGAGCTGAGTATATCTATCTTAATGCAAGTAGTTTTGAGAATAGATCTTTTGCTTCAGATAATGCAATATTTGAGAATGCTTCAAAAGTAAAATTAGGAGGGTATTACATCCCAAAATATAATTCGCTTACTAGCTACCTTAATAGGATTGTATATAGAGGAGGAGTAAGGTATGAAGAGACAGGTTTAAACATCAATGGACAGTCTATTAATGAGTTTGGCATATCTTTTGGAGTAGGATTACCAGTCGGAAGATTATTTTCTAATGCTAACATAGGTTTTGAGTTCGGTACAAGAGGAACAACAGACGCTGGTTTAGTAAAAGAAGAATTTTTTAATATATCATTAGGTCTATCTTTAAATGATAGATGGTTTAGAAAAGTGAAATTTAATTAACTACAATTATACAGCTATGAATACTAGAGTTTTACATACAATAGCGGCAGGATTAGTTTTAAGCGCTACAAGTGTTAGTGCTCAGGCTACTGACTGTGCGACTACGGCTTCAATAGCCTATGAACATGCTAAAGTAAAGAATTACGAGGCAGCAGAAGAGCCTTTATGGAAAGTAAGAAAAGAATGTCCTACGCACAGTGTTGCAACTTTTCAGTTTGGAAAAAAATTGCTAGAAAGCAAATATAAAAAAGCGACTGGAGCTGAAAAAGCAACTCTTGCAAATGAATTGATTGCGCTATGGAAAGAACGTTTTCAGTATTTTCCCGCAAAAACGAAAGTAGGAGACATGCATTCTGATATAGGTCAGATTATGTATGATAATAAGATAGGAACTGCGGATAATCAGTTTGTAGAATTTCATAAAGCATATACAGACGACAAAAACAATTTTAAGCGTCCTAAGAAACTATATACATATTTTTCTCTGTTAGTTGATTTGCAAGCGGCAGGTAAGAAAGAACTTCAGGATGTTTTCGATTTATACGATAATATCACAGAAAAGATTGAAGACGAAGAGAGTAAAAAAGCAAAAACAATTGCGACGCTTTCTGAAAAAGAAGAATCAGGAGCTGCTTTAAGTTCTAAAGAAAAAAGAAACCTAAAAAATGCAGGTATAAACTTAAGAGCTTATAGTAAAGTAAAAGGTGGAATTAATCAAAAGCTAGGTGAATTAGCAGATTGTAAAAACTTAATACCTCTTTACAATGGTCAGTTCGAAGGTAAAAAGGATGATATTAATTGGTTAAAAGGTGCGGCAGGTAGAATGTCTACAAAAGAGTGTACTGATGATCCATTATTCTTTAAGCTGGTAGAAGCATTACATAAAGCAGATCCATCAGCAAAATCAGCTTACTATTTAGGAATATTAGCTCTTAAGGATAAGAAAACATCTAAAGCCTTAGAATATTTCAACCAATCGGCACAGTTAGAAACAAAAGCTAGCGATAAAGCTAAAGTGTACTTTAGAATTGGAGAAGTAGTGAAAAAACAAGGTAATTATAGTAAAGCTAGATCTTACTATAAGAAAGCATTAGCGAATAAGCCTTCGTATGGAACTGCGTATCTTAGAATAGCAGCAATGATTGCTAAAAGTGCTAATAGTTGTGGAACTGATGTGTTTAGTAAAAGAGCAGTATATTGGTTAGCAGAGCGATATGCACGGAAAGCTGGTAAGGTAGATCCAAGTCTTAAAAAGACTGCTGCTGCAACTGCTGCTAATTATAAGGCAAAAGCGCCTTCTAAAACTGATATCTTTAATAACCCTGGAATTACTTCAGTGAAAATAGGATGTTGGATAGGTGAAACGGTAAAAGTACCGAAGCTATAATGCGAAAAAAGAATTTATATATATTACTAAACTTTGTCACAGCCTTTGCTGTGACATTGTTTTTTTCATGTCAATCAAATACATCAAATACAAATAACTACCTTGTAACAGAAGATGCTCCAATGGCCGAAGGCTACGAGCTGAATCTAAAATATACAGACTCAGGTAGACTTACTGCGATACTTAAAACACCAAAGGTAAAAGATTATACGAATAAGAATTTTGGGTATCAAGAATTTCCGGATGGTATTATTCTGGATATCATTGATAAAGATGGTAAGATTAGCGTAGTTAAGTCAGACTATGCGATTTATTATAAAGTAACAGGGCTTATCGATATGAGAGGAAATGTGGATATAAAGACAGCAGATAGTACGCATCTTATAGCACGTCAACTTTACTGGGATCAGAGTATAAACTGGGTTTTTACGGATCAGCCTTACAAAAGTATTCTTCCTGATGGTACTGTTAACGAAGCAGATGGTTTTGATGCTAATCAAGATTTTACTATATTGAATTCTCGGGTCAATGAAGGAATAATGTTCATCGAGGAATAATTTTATATGATGAAAATTTTTAGATTTTTTGAACTTGCATACCTTGCGATTATGTGTTTTTTCTTATACCAGGCGTATGAGGATTGGGGTAAGGAAGATAGTAGAAGTGTTTTATACTTGTGTTTTGCAGGGGTAGCAATTTTTATGTATTTCTTTAAAAGGAATTTCCGGAAAAGATTCGATGCCAATAACAAGGATACTTAATGGAACTACAAATTATCGTAATTGTACTTTCTGTTATTCTCTCCGCGTTTTTTTCTGGAATGGAGATTGCTTACATATCTTCCAATAAGATCCATATCGAAATAGAAAAAAAACAGGATGGATTTCTTTCGGGTATCCTGTCTCGGCTAACCAAAAAACCCTCAAAGTTTATTGCCACTATGTTGGTGGGTAATAATATTGCCTTGGTTGTCTATGGATTTTATATGGGCGAACTCTTAATGGGTTTTATTGAAGGTTATTATCCAGATATGGTCGGAAGTGTTAATCTTTTGCTGCAAACGATCATCTCTACTTTGGTTATATTGCTTACTGCAGAGTTTCTTCCTAAAGTATTTTTTCAAATTTATGCAAACACATTGCTGAAGTTTTTTTCATTTCCCGCCTATGTTTTTTACGTTGTTTTTTGGCCTATTTCATTTTTTGTTATTCGGATATCCGATTTTGTGTTAAAGAAATTTCTTAAGACGGATGGAGATGAGGTTCAGTTGGCATTTACGAAAACTGAATTAGGAGACTATATCAACGAGCAAATGGAAACGGTTGAAGAGCATGATGAGATCGATAGTGAGATTCAGATTTTTCAGAATGCACTTGATTTTTCTGATGTAAAATCTCGTGAAGTTATGATCCCGCGTACTGAGATTATTGCAATTGAAAAATCTCAGTCTTTGGAAGAAGTGAGTCAGCTTTTTATTGATACTGGTTTGTCCAAAGTACTAGTGTATAATGGTACTATTGACGATATAATAGGCTATGTACATTCCTTTGAATTGTTTAAAAAACCAAAATCAATAAGATCTATTTTACTTCCAGTGGTTTTTGTGCCAGAAACTATGTATGTGAAAGATGTGCTTAATCTTTTGACAAAAAAACACAAAAGTATTGCTGTAGTTATTGATGAATATGGCGGAACTAGTGGGATTATTACGGTAGAGGATATTGTAGAGGAGCTTTTCGGTGAGATTGAAGATGAACACGATTCTATTGATCTTATAGAGGAAAGATTAAAAGAAAATCATTATCGTTTTTCTGCTAGATTGGAAGTAGATTATATTAATGAAACCTATAAGTTGAATCTTCCCGAAAGTGAATATTATGAAACGCTTGGCGGAATGATTGTTAATCACACTGAGGAAATTCCAGAACAAGGCGATATTGTAAAAATAGATACAGTAACAATCGATATTATTGAGACTTCTAATACCAAAATCGAGATTGTAGAGCTACAGATATTATCAGAAGATTGATATTTATGTTTGTGGATTGTTTTTAGAGTATAGGTTAAAATTATTGTTTGGTATAACCGGTTATTTCTGGAAAAATATCACGTATTAGACTAATTAATTTTAAATCTTGTATTGTGTTTTGAATCAGCAAGATAGTGGTTTTTGTATGGTCGAAATTTCAATGAATTTAGACTTCTGAATATCTTCAAAAATAAAAAGCAAAAAAAGTTGTAAAGACTTTCTGTCTTTAATTGGTAATATTCTAATAAAATGGTATTTTCGCCCACTATATTTCAATAAATTAAACTTATAATGGCAGTTTTAAATAAAATCAGACAACGATCCGTTTTCTTAATTGTGATTATCGCATTAGCGCTTTTCTCATTTGTATTGGCGGATTTGATTCGAAATGGAGGAGCGATTTCTCAAAAAGCAGCAAACACAATTGCTACGATAAATGGGAAAGAAATCGATAGAACTGATTTTGCAAAAAAAGTTGAAGCAGCATCTAGAAATTTTGGACCCAATGGATCTAATATTCAGACTGTAAACTATGTTTGGAATCAGGAAGTTAGACAAATAGTTTTTGACGGACAGTTTGAAGAGCTTGGAATTAGAGCCGGTGCTGATGAAGTAAATAACTTATTAAGAGAGGGATTGGCTAATAATCCAACTTTCCAGAATGAAGCAGGTGTATTTGACAATGCAAAAATGCAAGAATATGTAGCTAGTATTAAGTCAAACCCTGTTGCTTATCAGCAATGGACAGATTACAAAATTTCTTTAGGTAAAGGAGCTTTAGAGCAAACATACCTTAATATGATTAAAGCAGGAGTAGGTGTTACACTTAAAGAAGGTGAGTTAGCATATAAAATGGAAAATGATGTAGTTGATATCAAGTATGTTCAACTTCCATTTTCTTCTATTGAAGATGCTGATGTAAATGTATCAGATGCAGAAATCCAGGCATATGTGGACAAACATCCGGAGTTGTATAAAGCAGAGGCTTCAAGAAATATGAGATATGTGTTCTTTAAAGAAGAGCCAAGCCAAGAAGATGAAGACGCATTAACGGCAGATGTTGCTAAAGTTATTCCAGAGTTCAAAACTGCTGAAAATATTGAAGAATTTATAAATGTAGATCAAAGTTCTGCCTTAAAATACGATGATCGTTTTGTGTTTAAAAAAGATTTACCAACAACTGTAGCGGATACATTATATAATGTACCAGTAGGTGAGGTGTTTGGACCTTATAAAGATGGGAAATTCATAAAAATATCTAAGGTTGTTGCTCAGACACAATTACACGATTCTTTAAAAGCAAGTCATATTCTTGTTTCTTGGAAAGGACTAGGTACAGCAGGCGACACAGAACGTACAAAAGAAGAGGCTAAAACACTTGCAGATAGTATACTGACTGTTGTTAAGTCTGATAAAACACAATTTTTAACACTGGCTAAAGATTTTTCTGCTGATACTTCTAATAAAGATAAAGGTGGGGATTTAGGTTATTTCTCTCCAGGAAGAATGGTGCCTGCGTTTAATGATTATATCGTTGATAATAATGTTGGTGATATGGGAGTTGTAGAAACTGCTTTTGGATATCACGTAATTACTATCGAGGACAAGAAAAATGAGCAGAAGGCTATAAAAGTAGCTACCGTGGCTCAAGAAATTGAAGCTAGTGAGAAGACAATAAATACTATTTTCACGGAAACTACCAAATTTCAGATTGCTACAAAAGATGCTGATTTTGCAGAGAAAGCTAAAGAAAGTGAATATGTTGTTCGTCCGGTGAATAAGATTAGTGAATTAGCGGAAAATATACCTGGATTAGGAACTCAGAGATCTATTGTACAATGGGCGTTTAATGAAGAGACTAAGATTGGAGAAGTAAAACGTTTTGATGTAACTGATGGATATGCCGTAGTACAGCTCACTGCTAAAGCTTCTAAAGGTATACAAAAAGTAGAAGATGCTAAGGCTTCTGTAAAACCAATTCTAATTAAAGAGAAAAAAGCAGAAATGCTTAAAAAGAAAATTGCTGGAAGTGCGTTAGCTGATATTGCTAAAAATCAATCTCAAACAGTGAAAACAGCATCAGCTTTAAATATGAAGACACCTACTATAAGTGGTGCTGGAACAGAACCGAAAGTGGTTGGAGCAGCATTTGCTTTAGAAACTGGCGGAGTTTCTGAGCCAATTGTAGGTAATAATGGAGTGTATGTAGTAGAAGTTACTAAGAAGACACCAGGAAGTGGATTGGATACGTATATGAGTTATGCAGCTCAGGAGTCTAAGACACAAGCTAATGCAGTTAATACTAGAGTGTTCAAAGCACTTAAGGAAGCTGCAGAAATAGAAGATAAAAGAGCTAATTTCTACTAGAAAACTAGTTTTCCAAAATATAAAAAGACCTGAAGAGCATACGTTCTTCAGGTCTTCTTTATTGTAATCGTTATAATATGATGTTCTAGTTCTTTTCTCTCACCTTTTGCTCCCATTTCCAAGCAGAAGATAGTGCTTCATCCAAAGTGCTTTTAGCTTTCCATTCAAGTTCTTTATTAGCTTTGTCTGTATTGGCATAGGCCGAGATAACATCCCCTTCTCTTCTGTCTACAATTTTATAATTCAATTTTTGCTGAGATACTTTTTCAAAAGAATGTATAACTTCTAATACAGAACTACCAGTTCCCGTGCCTACGTTAAATACTTCATAGTTAGCTGTATTATTTTTATTTAGAAGACGCTGTAGGGCAATCACATGAGCCTTGGCAAGATCAACCACGTGTATGTAATCTCTAATACACGTTCCATCTTCTGTTGGATAGTCATTCCCAAAAACAGAGAGTTGTTCTCTAAGTCCAATTCCTGTCTGCGTAATAAACGGAACTAAATTCTGAGGAACTCCAATAGGTAGTTCACCAATTTCTGTAGAAGGGTGTGCGCCAATAGGATTAAAATAACGCAATGCAATTGCATTCAGATTTGGTTTTACTTTGCAAATATCTTTTATGATTTCTTCACCAATTTGTTTTGTATTTCCATAAGGAGATTCTGCAATTTTTACAGGGGCATTTTCGGTAATAGGTAATTCATCAGCTTGACCATATACAGTACAAGAAGAACTGAATATAAAACTGGTTTCATCTTTTTTCTGTAGCTCCTGAAGAATATAGACCAGTACGCCGATATTATTCTCATAATATAATAAAGGGTTTTCTACACTTTCACCAACAGCTTTAGACGCTGCAAAATGAATAACACCTTCTATATCTGTATGACGTTTAAAAAAATCCTGAACCTTATCTTTTTCTCTAAGATCGAAGTTTTCAAAAATTGGCAGCTTTCCTGTAATTGCCTTAATTCCTTTTAGAACATCAGTAGAAGAGTTAGAACAGTTATCGATAATAACGACATCATATCCTTCGGTCTGTAATTCTACTACTGTATGTGATCCGATAAATCCCAATCCACCGGTAACTAATATTTTCATTCTTTTTGTTTTCAAGAGTTTTATTGTAATAGAATGTAAAGTTAATACAATACTGGTTATAACGAAAAATAGATTTGGATTTAGTTTTAATAGTTATCAGAAAATCAAGTAAGTACTAATGACTAAGACTGTAATAATAGCGCCAACTATGAAAGCATATTTCCAAGGTGTTGTATCTATTACGTCTGTTGTAGTAGGTGTATAGATATCTGTTTTTGGTTTAAGCATCCCAATAATAATCATAATGGTTACATTAATTACAAATAAAATCCCCATAATGTGCAAAAAATGTGGATATGCTTGAGCTTTGATGATAGCTAATTGATCCGGATCTGTAATGCCATTAGAAGCTGCTTCAGATAATGCTTCATTTGTAAAATGAGGTCCTATGATAAGTAAGCTTACAAGATACATAAGAACTCCAGCAATTAATACTACTTTAGCTCCAAGAGCAGGAACCTTTTTTGTAAGTATCCCAACGATAACTACTGCTAAAATAGGAACACTTAAGCTTCCTAGTGCCTGCTGAATATAGGAAAATAATCCTTCCGGAGCATTAGCAATGAATGGTGCGATTGTCATAGAAATCAGGGCAACGATAAGTCCAAATAATTTTCCCGCTTTTACCGTTTGAAGATCGCTCGCATCAGGTTTAAAGAATTTTTTATAGAGATCGAATCCGAAAAGTGTCGCACTACTATTCAATAAACTATTAAACGAACTTAAAACAGCACCAAAAAGAACAGCTGCAAAAAAACCAAGTAATGCAGGAGGGAGTACTTTACGAACAAGCTCTGGATATGCTTGATCTGCAGAATCTAGGTTTCCGTTAAATACATTCCAAGCTATAATACCCGGTAGTACAACTATTATAGGGATAAGGAATTTTACAAAGGCAGCAAGCATCATTCCTTTTTGCCCTTCTTTTAAACTTTTTGCACCAAAAACGCGCTGTAAAATAGATTGATTAGTTCCCCAATAGTACATCTGCGCTATCATCATTCCTGTAAAGATCGTTCCTACGGGAATAGATGAAGTAACTCCTCCGGTAACATTAAACTTATCTTGATTTTCTGTCCATAGGGTATTGATACCATCCATCATATTTCCATCACCAACTAACTTTAATCCAAAGTAAGGAATTAACAGTCCTCCTATTAATAATCCGATAGCGTTTATAAGATCTGATACTGCAACCGCTTTTAATCCTCCGAAAATAGCATATATGACCCCTATAAGTCCGATGCTCCATACACAAAGCCAAATAGTAGAAGATTTAGACCAGCCTAATAATACTGGTAGGTCAAACATTGTACTAAAGGCTAGTGAACCAGAATAGAGAATTGTAGGTAGTAGCACGATACTAAACGCTACCAGAAATAAAACAGATAATATTGCTTTTGTATTTTCGTCAAAACGTTTTTCTATAAACTCCGGAATTGTAGTAATACCACCTTTCATGTATTTCGGAAGTAGCCAAATAGCTGTTAGTACCATAGCAATAGCAGCTAATGTCTCCCATGCCATCACTAAGACTCCTTCTGTAAAAGCCTGCCCATTAAGTCCCACAATCTGTTCTGCTGATAAGTTTGTAAGTAATAATGAACCTGCAATGGTTATGGCGCCAAGACTCCTACCTCCTAGATAGTAACCGTCAGCTGATTTTTCGTCAGTGCTCCTGGTTTTCCACCAAGCATATATTGCTACAAGTAATGTAAATCCAATAAAAGAAAATATTCCCATTTGTGTTATATGTTAAATGAATTTAGAAAATCTAGTGATTTACTGTTTTAATTTTAAGCGATTTCATGTTCATAATATGTGGATGCATCTTGCAATAATAAATCCAAATATTTATTTTCGTTTTCTAGACGTTGTTCATCCCATTCTAAATATTTTATAAGATCTTCTTGTACCATAGATCGATATTGACGAACACTATCGATACCAAAGTATAATCTTCCGGTTCGTCGTACAAAAAAATCAGCCAAACCATTAATCATCTCATGATGTACTCCATACCATACTTCTGACCGAATTAATTTTTCTTCGATTGAATCATTTAAAAAATAACCTACTTTATTTATGATAGTATTTGCCTGTTTACCGTATGTGGTGGCTAGATACCATCCGTAGTATTCATCCTGTACGTTTAGTTCTTTTAATTGTTGATTGATTTCCAGAAGATATTTCTCTACTTCTTCGGTATCTTTAAGAGGATCACTTGTAAGAGGAATATTTTGAGTAAACGATTTTGAAAACTGCTCTCTTTTCTTAGAACTCATTGTTTTCAGAACTGTATCAATCGTACGTTGCGCCATTTTTCGGTACCCAGTAAGTTTTCCTCCAGCAATCGAAATTAACCCTGTTTTAGAAACAAAAATTTCATCCTTTCTCGATAATTCTGAAGGGTCTTTGCCATCTTCATGGATAAGTGGTCTGAGTCCAGCCCAATTGGATTCTATGTCATCTATAGTAAGTTGTACGGTTGGAAACATATTATTTACTGCATCTAATAAATATTGAGCATCTTCCTGTGTAGCTACTACACGATTTAGGTTAGCTTTGTAGTTGGTGTCAGTAGTTCCAACGTATGTTGCTCGACCTCTTGGAATAGCAAAAATCATTCTTCCATCTGGTACATCGAAGTATACGGATTGTGTAAGCGGAAACTGTTCTCTGGAAAAAACAATGTGCACTCCTTTAGTAAGATGTAAGTGTTTGTTATTCATAGAATGATCCTTTTCTCGTAATAAATCTACCCAAGGACCGGCTGCCGAAACGTAATTTCGCGCTTTGATAATAAATCTTTTTTGTGAATTATGATCTAAACATTCTAAGCTTTTGATCTTTCCTTCATCATCATAGTTAAAAGTTGTCATTTCACAATAATTGATGATATTGGCTCCATAAGAGGCTGCTTTTTTCAGAAGCTCAACAGTAAGCCTTGCGTCATCAGTTCGGTACTCCGCGTAATAACCTCCCCCAGTAAGCCCATTTTTATTTAATAATGGTTCTTTGGTGACCGTTTCCTCTATACTTAGCATTTTTCGCTTATCATCTCCTTCTACATTTGCCAAGAAATCATACACTTTTAACCCTATGGCTGTCATCATTTTTCCATAGGTTCCTCCTTCTATCAATGGTAACAACATCTTTTCTGGTACTACCAGATGAGGGGCAAGTTTATGAACAGTAGCCCGTTCGCTTCCGGATTCTTTTACAAGTGCAATTTCCATTTGTTTAAGATATCGTAATCCACCGTGAATAAGCTTTGTCGATTTGTTACTGGTTCCAGAAGCAAAGTCGTTTTTTTCTACTAAACAGACTTTTAGTCCTCTAGAAGCCGCGTCCAAAGCAATTCCTGCTCCTGTGACTCCTCCACCAATAATAATAAGGTCATATTTAGTTGTCTGAGCTTTTTGTAATTGTATATGTCGATCAAGAATAGAAAATCGAATGGGACCTTCCTCTTTAGCAGAGAGCATTTTGGCATTAGAAGACTTTGTGCGTTCTACCGCTTCTTTCCATCCACTGTATTTTCTGTTTCGCTCATGTTCTGTAATCTGGGGTTTAAACTTGGTATCTACAATTCTAATTTTTGAAATATCCTTTTTTGTCCAAACCCCAGCTTTTATCCCTGCCAGGAATGCAGCACCAAGTGCTGTTACTTCTAACATTGCAGGCCGATCTACTTCTACATTTAGAATGTCTGCCTGAAATTGCATTAAATAGCTGTTATTAGATGCTCCACCATCTACTTTAAGTTCTTTCATAAGTTTGCCACTATCTTCTATCATTGCGTCTAACACATCCCTAGTTTGATAGGCTAAGGCATCTACGGTGGCTTTTATGATTTCATTTTTTCCTGAATCCAGTGTCAGTCCGTAAATAGCTCCTTTCGCATTCATATCCCAATAAGGAGCTCCTAAACCTGCAAATGCGGGTACTACGTATAACCCTTCTGAAGATGGAGTAGATTTACAGATTTCTTCGGTTTCTGAGGCTTTTGTAATTACTTGTAATTTATCACGTAACCATTGCACAGAAGCACCTCCAACAAAAACGCTTCCTTCTAATGCGTATTTTATATTGTCTTCTGGAAGACTGCAGCACAAAGTAGTTAGTAAGCCATTCTTAGATTGATACGCTTTTTTTCCTGTATTTAACAATAAAAAACAGCCAGTTCCATATGTGTTTTTAGCAATTCCCGATTTGTATCCGCCTTGTCCAAATAATGAAGCTTGTTGATCTCCAGCAACACCATATATCGGAATTTCTTTTCCTTGGTAAGAAATATTTCCAAAATCGGATGAAGAATGCTGAACTTCAGGGAGCATGTTCCTTGGGACATTTAAAGCATTCAGCATAGTTTCATCCCATTCTAATCGTATAATATTATAAAGCATCGTTCTAGACACATTAGAATGATCCGTGACATGTTTAGCTCCATTAGTAAATTTCCAAATCAGCCAGGTATCTATTGTGCCAAATAATAAATCTCCTCTTTCAGCTTTTTCTCTGGCACCTTCTACATTATCTAGTATCCATTTTAATTTTGTTCCGGAAAAATAAGAGTCAATTACTAAGCCTGTATTTTTAGATATATAATCTTCTAGACCAATAGATTTAAGATTTTTACAAATTTTCGATGTTCTCTTATCTAGCCATACGATGGCGTTGTAAATAGGCTTTCCTGTTGTTTTGTCCCAAACTACGGTAGTTTCCCTTTGATTGGTAATGCCTACTCCTGCAATCTCATCCGTACTTATTTTGGATTCAGATAATACTTCTTCAAATACTTCTTGTTGATGCCTGAAAATCTCAATAGGATCATGTTCTACCCATCCTGATTTAGGATAATGTTGGGTTAATTCTTTCTGAGCAATACCACGAATAGTACCTTTATTGTCAAAAATGATGGCTCTGGTACTTGTGGTTCCTTGGTCAAAAGCAATAATATATTTTTTATTCATCAGAGGATATTTGACTTTATTTTTATATGCTTTATTTAGTCATTGATTTTCTATAATTATCTTAAAAAGATAGTAGATGTTTTAGATATTCGTCAATTTATTATAAATATCTAAATTATTTAAGTAATGAAAAAGATAAATGATAATTAAAAAAAATGTAATCGTTTGTATTATTTTTTATATGAGATATGATCACTTTTACAGATTATTTTTAAAATAGTACATTTCCAGTTTCAGTGTTCTTTTCTAATATGATTAATCCGCAAGCAGGGACTTTTATCTGAATAGCACCTATAAGAATCATTATATCGCATTCCTGTACTTTTTTTCCGGTACAATCGTAGGTAACACAATGGTATGCTCCATAATTTTGGTTACTAGTTAGTATAACCTTCGTATTTAGTTGACCATTTATGATATCGATTCTGTTTGTTTTTTCTTCAAAATCAATTATGTAATTATCAAATAACCCAATAATTGTATGTTCCCCTAAAGAGGATTTAAGTAATGAATAGTTTGCTAAAGGTTTTTGTGGTGTAAATTTTCCTTTTAAGAAAACATCGGAATGATTTCTCCAATAATGGGTGTAAAAATCAATCATTGATAACTCATCTGATGTCGCTTTTTGGAGTAAAATAGAAAGCTGTGGGACTCCAAATAAAGTATTCACCAATTGTAATGCTTTTATTTCTAAAGGTTCTTGCTCGTGATAAGTAAACATATCACTGTGTACAGCAGTTTCGCCACAAAGCATCTTAATATCAGTAATACGTACTCTATTCATAACAGAATCACCCGGACAGTCAAATGCTCTGAACATGTTACCGTATTTGCGCATAGCCGGACCTGTATATTTTTGACGAAATTCGATAACAACTTCTGGATTGATGGCATGTAAGGAACTCATGATATCTGTCATTAATCGATCTACCGCAAGATTCACTGAGGAGTAATCCCTTCCTTCTTCTTTAGTTAGTTTGGTACTGGGATATACTTTAAATTCATCGATGAAATCTAGTTTAAAACCATCAATTCCCCATGCTTCTAATGCATCTACATATAAGCTTACTAGATATTGCCTTACTTCGGGATACCTAGGGTCAAATACAGGAGCCCAACGATGTTCTTCTGTAAGGAATTTACCTTTAAATTTTTTATATGCTTTTGATTTTTTACCGCAGAAAGGAACAGAATACCATAAGGCTAATTTCATTCCTGTAGTATGAATTCTGCTGACAAAGTTTTTCATTTCGGGAATTCTCTCGGGATACCAATCACCTGTATAATCATACCCTCTGTTTTCATCATTAGTTTGCCAACCATCGTCTAGTATTATTAACTCATATCCTAATGTAGAAGCAATTTTACATTCTTTAATGAGATCATCTTCATCGAGTTTTTGATGGAATTGGTACCAGGTAGAATAAACCGGAACTTTTGCTAAATCAGGAACAATTGCTGGAGTGAGATTTTCAAAACTCTCCCACCATTTTCCTACATTTTTTAAAGATTCCGAAAAATGTTGATGACTTTGATCAATTCTTAGTTGTGCGTTATAGTCCGTAATTTCATGATATCTTTCTGTAAAAAATGAAATATGACAATAAATACAATTATCTTCTTCTCTATATAATGCATTTAACTTTTTGGTATTTATAGCATCAGAGCAGGCAAAAGTAATGATGTTACCGTCATCATGACCAAATAAAGAAATTACCGGTGAGTCTACAGAAATTCTTGATTCCATATGATCTAGCTCCCAATCATCCATGATTCTTTTTGCAAAATCTGTTGTAGGTTTCCAAACACCCTTTACATTAATAACAGGAATTTTCCATTTGAAAGTTACTTTTTGCGGTTGGAATTCTGTTTCAGATGAAAAATTAATATTATATATAGTAACTCCGTTTTGTTCTTCAAGTAGGGTTATGTCAACTTGAAAATCATTGGACTTTTGTATTACCTCTATGTTGTGAGTAAGTATTTCTTTCATGTACCTTTTTATCCTTTGATATTTTGTAAAATCAGTTTTTTGCTAAAACAGTTCTCTTTTTGATGATACTATGCACCACGATACTGTCATTGTTTTGTGTGGCAAAAACTAATTTTTCGTTATTTTTCTTTTGGACAGAAATGATATGATTGGATTGTTTTGCAACCAAAAAACCACTTTTATTATTTTCTATCGGAATGAATCCTTCTTTTGATCCCTTTAGATATACTCCTATCATAGCATCGTGTCTTCCGTAGTTTGCTTCTGCAGAATAATTGTTACCTACGATCAAAACATCTTTAAAACCATCCTGATCAATATCTTCTACAAGAAAATCATTTATAGGGGATCGTTGACAAACTTCTGGTAAATAGGATACTTTAAAAGTGTTGTTTCCTATGTTCTCTGCATAAATTGATTGAAATATGTGAGCGCTGAGAGTTTCTTTGTCTAAATCATTGATGTTTAATAATTCCTGAAAGCTAACTTTGGCAAATTCATTGTATGTAGGGAATCGTTTTTTTAAGCCCACCAATTGCTTCATAATGTCATCTCGAGTATGGATCGGTTGAAGAGATAAGCCATCCTCAGTTTCGAAATACTGAGCTAAAACGGGATCGATACTTCCGTTATTATCAAAATCCTTTGTATATACATACACCGCTTTATCAAACATTGGCTGGATAAATCCATTAGTTCCTTGATTACCTGCAAGTATATCCTGATCGCCGTCGTTATCAAAATCTGCGAGCGTTATACTGTTCCACCAACCGGACATTTCTATTTTTTTTCCTTCTGTATCTTGCCATCGTATCGGGATTTCTTTTGCTCCATCTTTGTTTACATCATAGACGGAAATAGGCATCCATTGTCCAACTACGATTAGCTCTTTTATTTTGTTATTATTAATGTCTGCCCAGCTCGCATCGGTTACAATACCTAAGTTAGAGAAGTTAATCTTATTGTTTAAAGAGAGTTTACCTTGTTGACTCGTCAGTATATAACTGGGTGTATGAAGGGGATACTTGCCTGGCAGAATACCACCACCTATGAAAATGTTTTGGGATCCATTAGAATCTACCTCATTAGCAACGACACAAGTTGTATTTGTTTTAATTTTAGAAAGAACTTTGTCATTTGACACAGAAAAATCACCTTTACCATTGTTAATGTATATTCTGTCTCTTAATAAATCTTCATTATTTCCGGCATCACTACCTCCACTTCCGATATATAAATCTTTATCTCCATCTTGATCTATGTCGATAAACAATGAGCCAGTGTCTTCATATTTGATATCTAATTTTTGGATAGGACGATAAATTCCATTTTGATCTTCAGAAAAAAGAGTGCCTGGAATGTTTTTGCTACCTCCAATGAAAATCTCATCGCCTTGTTGATTGTCAATGTTTCCTTTTATAATACAAGGGCCTAGAGCATTAAATTGATGACTTAATAATGATTGTTGTATATAATCATTCGAGTAATTTTCTTTATGCAAGTAAGAAAACGAAGCATGCTCTTTTTCGAAAATTAAATCTATTTCTTCTTCCGAATTTTTATTTGAAGAAGCAAGATAGTTTATAGTTAAGCGTTGGTTTTTGGAGACACTTTTTGCGGTACTAACCTTTCCATCTGGCCATACTATTTGTAATGAGTCTACTATTTCTGAGTGAATACCAAAATGAATAATTGGTTCTACAGAAGATAAATATCCTTTAACTGTAGATTGATACTGTGTTTGTTCGTTACCGTTTTCCCACAAAGTAATTTTTGATCCTATGGCACTTCTGTTTTTGTCAGTTCCTTTTAGTTGTATTCTCAAGAACTTTTTACCTTTTTCTGAAGTGTGATTTTCTAAGATAAAAGCAGGACTGTTAATATTATTAATAATCAAATCTAAGTCTCCATCCAAATCTAAGTCTGCATATGCAGAACCATTAGAGTAGGATTTTTGATTTTCTATCCATTGAGAAGAAACATCGGTAAATTGAGTTTCCCCATTATTTTTATACATTACATTAGGAAGATGAATTCCCGGGAGTTGTTCAACAAGACTTTTAAATTTCTCTTTTCTGGCCGCAGGAGTTCCAAAAATGTTGTTGTATTCTGAGTAGTTGATAAAATCCAGATCGGTAATATCTTTTACATAGCCATTAGTAATATAGATGTCTTTATTACCATCATTATCATAATCTGCAATTAATGGTGCCCAACTCCAATCTGTACTGGCTATACCTGAAGCAAATCCAATTTCTGAAGCTGGAAGTATTTCACCTTTTATAAAACCATTGTGCAGTTGTAAGGTGTTATGAATATATTGAGGAGTGTACCCATTTCTCTGAGACAATAAATATTTATCATAATTATTGGAACCTAACATTTTCTTTTGTCTCTCATAATTATTAGGAAGCATATCTACAACCATAATATCTGGTAATATATCATTGTTTATATCTGCCACATCAACACCCATCGCATTGTATGTTTGCTTAGATAAGACTTGTTGATTGACTTCATCAAACCCAAGATGCATACCAATGGTATCAGCCCCTTTGTTTATATAGATGAGATCATTGGTGATAAAATCATTACTGATGTATATATCAGGCAAATTATCATTGTTAAAATCATTAATAGCAACTCCTAATCCAAATCCTTTATGAGTGATTCCTAAACTATCGGACACGTTGGTAAAGTATATTTGATTCGTATTTTCTTTGGTTTTGTTTTCTAATAAATAATCTGATAAATGTTTAGGTTGGTATTTTTTAGGAATAGGGGTATTCCTATCTCTTTTTGTATTTCCATTATGGACAATATATGCGTCTAAATCACCATCCAGATCATAGTCAAAAAAAACAGTTTGTTGACTGTAATTTCCATCGTCTAATCCGTAAATTGAAGCTTGTTCTTCAAAATAAGGAATACCTTTTTCGTTTAATCCCTTGTTCACGAATAATAAATTATTACAATCATTGTCGCAGTGAGCTCCTCCAACATTAAGGTAAATATCATCTAATCCATCTGTGTTTATGTCTACAATACTTACTCCGGTAATCCACGAATTTGTTTTAAAATGTGACACGACTGAAACATCTTGAAATTTCATGTTGCCCAGGTTTAAGTACAATTTGCTAGATGTTTGATTTGCAGTAAAAACGATATCAGGTAAGTTATCATTATTGAAATCACCAATGCCAACACCTCCGCCGTTATAACAATATTGAAAATCAATAACATTGATAGAGTCATTTTCAATAATAGTATTTTGAAAAGCGATGCCACTATGTGAAGAGGGAACTAGTGTAAATAAAAAATCTTCTGATGGTTGTTTTTTGCAACCAAAAAGTAATAGAATTAGAGCGATATGAATTAGATTTTTTTTCAAAAAAAGTGTTATAAAATTTTCAAAACCAAGCAAACTTTCCCCTTAGTTTGCTTGGTTGACTAAAACAACTAAATATTACAATCAAACAATTACTTGTGTTATAAGTTTAGTATCCATCATTCTGATCTAAGTTAGGGTTGGCCTGTAATTCTGGCAATGGAATCCATAAAAGTTCATCTTGTCCAGTAGTAAATACGGCAGCTGGTCCTGCAAGAGATTTAGGATGACGCCCTCCTGCTACAGTAGAGCCAGGGCCTAATATATCATCTGCTAATTCCCAACGTACTAAATCGAAAAATCGATGCCCTTCACCGGTTAATTCCATAACTCGTTCATCTATAATAGCTTGTTCTACTTCTTCTTTGGATAATGTATTAGGTAATAGCGAAATCTGTGCGCGTTCTCTAACTTGATTGATGAATGGTATGGCATTTGGCGTGGCGCCATTTTCATTAAGAGCTTCGGCTAACATTAATAATACATCAGCATACCGAATGATTCTCCAGTTAGTTCCTAATGTATGTCCAAAACCAGGAATTTCTGAGCTAGATAAACCCTCATCTAAACCTGCATATTTCCTAGAAAATAGAGCTGGAACTCCTCGGTTTTCTGCTGTTTCTATACTTGGAGCGAAATCTTCTACAAACGGAGTTCCTCCATATCCGGTAGCTCCAGGATAATCAAAGGCAATGGTCGCATTTCTTCTTACCATATCTCCGTTATCTTCAAAAACTTGAAGGATATGTGGATTTATGACATGTCCTTGATCTAGGCTGATATGTGGAGGAGAGTAATCAATGTACCAATTGGATTGAGATCCTGTAAGTGGCGAGTCTGCTCCCCAAACAAAATTATCTTGTTCTACATATTGTAGTTCGTATACAGATTCTGTATTATTTTCTAGAGAGGAATTAGATGAAAAATTATTCCTATAATTTTCAGAAGGAAGTAAAGAATATCCCAGTGTAGTTACTTCTGTAAAGTCCGTAACAGCATTTGCCCAGTCTTCCATATATAAATAGGTTTTTCCTCGTAATGCAAGTGCTGACCCTCTGGTAGGACGTCCTACGTCGTTTGACCCCCAAGATTGCGGAAGTCTGTTCACAGCCTCTGTCAGGTCTGCAATGATCGCTTCGTTAAACATTGCCGGTGTGGCGTTAGAAGGGAAAAACTCTTCTGGGTTTTCAGTGTTCGGTGTTTGCATAACAAGTGGAGCAGTTCCAAAAAGATTTAGTAAATACCAATTACAGAATGCACGTTGAAAATGTGCTTGTCCTAAAATTTCATTTTGAACTTCTCCTGATAGCACTCCGTTTTCTGCATCTTCTTCAATAATTTTATTAGCTCTAGCGATAGATTGATATAATTGAGGATATAAGTCTACTGCCCATCTAGAGATACCAGGCTGTCCTTCTAAAGTAGACATTGTTGTATTTTGTTGGAACGGAATTACGTTGTAGGCGTCTGATCGTAACATAGCACCAGTATGGATAACTCGTCCCCAAAATAAAACAGCAGTTATAGGATGATACATACCATTAACAGCAAGTCTAAAGTCATTTTCCGTTTGGAAGAATTCAGGTTCTGCTACATTATTAGGATTCGAAATATTAAGGTCTTCTTCATTACAGCTATAATACATTACTAGAAAAAGTAATAGCGTTATAAAAGGAAATAGTTTTTTAATTGTTTTCATATCGTATTCTTTTGTGTGTTTTTAAAATGACATTTGTATCCCAATCATAAAGGTACGAGGCCTAGGTTGCGATCTTACATCAAGTCCTCTGTCAAAAACAGAATCAGCACTAGTTAATGGAGTAAAACCAAAGAAACCGCGATTAGTTCCTAATCCACTATTGTTGGATCCTATTTCAGGGTCATATCCAGAATAATTTGTAATAGTAAATACATTCTGAATATTAGCAAATACTCTAGCATTAGATACCCATTCTTTTCCTATAAAATCATTAAAGTTATATCCTATTTCGAGAGTTTTCAGACGGAAAAAAGAACCATCTTCTACAAAGAAATCTGATGGAAGCTGGTTTCCGGCAGTATCCTGAGTTGTTACGCGAGGAAGATTTGTATTTGGGTTCTCAGGAGTATACGAATCTCTTACAATTCCAAATTTGTTATCATCCAAGAAGAAATACCCAAAGAATTTGGTAACATTATAAATTTCATTTCCTTGAACTCCATTAAAAAAGGCACCAAGATCCCAGTTTTTATAATTTACAGACAAGTTGAGACCATATGTGAAATCTGGTGTTGGATCACCTAAAGAAGTCTGATCTTCGTCATTTATTCTACCATCATTATTAATATCTACTCTTCTAAAATCTCCCGGTTGTAGCAATGCTCTTCGATCTGGATCATTAGCCAGAAAAGGATCGTTGTCGATTTCTGCTTGATCATTATAGATTCCATCTGTCTTAAATCCAAAGAAAAATCCTAAAGGTTGTCCAACCTCAAAACGATTTGCTCTTAAACCTTCTTCATTATATGAAGGACCTACAATTGGATTTGGAGAATCTGTTAATTCATTTTGGATGGCTGAAATATTAAAACCTACATTAAAGGTCAAATCACCACCTTTGTCATAGCTGTAAGCTGCTTCAAATTCAAAACCTTTATTATTAATAGATGAAGCATTTTGAAATACAGGGTTTACAGACCCATTAGAATCAGGAATAGCAACAGCTTGGATCACATCCTCATTATCTCTGTTAAAATAATCTAAGCTTAGTTTTAAATTATTGTCTAATAACGAAGTGTCTACACCAAAATTAATAGTTTTTGATGTTTCAAAACTTAAGGTAGGATCTACTAAACTTGTAATAGCAAATCCTGGAATTTGACCAGAAGAACCTCCAACAGTGATCGGAGAATTTGGTTCTACTACGGATTGATTTGAAAAGGGATCCACATTTTGAGATCCTAGTTCTCCATATCCAGCTCTAAACTTGAGTGAATTAAAGAGTCCGTCCTGATTAAAGAAGCCTTCGTCACTGATTACCCATCCAACAGAAAAAGAAGGAAATGTACCTGTATTAAACCCGTCTGCAAAAAGAGAAGTCTTATCACGACGAACTATAGCGGTAAATAAATATTTTTGTTTGTAATTATAGTTTACACGCCCAAAGGTTGAGAAAAGTTTATTATCAAAACGACCTCCACCAGAGTTTATAATATTATCAGTGAACTGTGCTATATTGGTGATATTATTACTAGGAAGTCCTTCCGCATAAATGGCAAGCGTATTTGTAGTGATATCTTGGCGAGCACCTCCTATGAGAACATCAAAATTATGTTCTCCAAAACTTTTTTTATAATTAAGAGTAGGCTCGACATTTGTAGCATAGCGTTCTCCTCTAACTTCAGTAAGATCATTCAGGGGATTATCATTTACTTCACTATCTATATTACTTTGAAAGAATGTGGGTTGAAATGTGTTTCTATAAAAATTAGTGTATTCGGTTCCTACATTTAGTTTAGCAGTAAGTCCTTCTATAATTTCATAAGAAAAATTCATGTTTCCTAGAAAATTACGTTCTGTATTCTGATCATTAACTAATTGTGCGTTTGCAAATTTATTAGTTCCACCAATTCCGAAAACAGGATCACTAATAGCTTCAAATCCTCCTTCATTTTCAGGGGCAAAAGGACGAATAATAGGGACAGTACCTCCTTGATTTCCAAAAGCGTTATTACGTGTAAATCGGTTTTCAGAAAACCCGAAAGATTCCTGTATTTTAAGCTTTCCTATTTTAAATTCACTATTTAGACGTATATTTTTACGGTTGAATTCTTCACTGATTAATAGTCCTTCTTCATCGTAATAGTTAGCACTAAAAAAGTATTTTGAGTTTTCACCACCACCAGATATATTAAATCCATAATCTTGAATTGTACCTGAATTTATACTTAAATCTTGAAAATCTGTGTCAATTCCTGGATCAGGAATGTTTCCAGCAAGACCATCGTTAATCCTACGTTGGTTAAGAAACGCGATATACTCGGAGCCATTTAGTAAATCAAGTTTTCTGGGTTGTGTGTTAACTCCACTTCGTATGTCGATATTTACGGTAGGAGAAGAGTTTTGTTTACCTCTATTGGTTGTAACTATAATCACTCCATTTGCAGCACGAGAACCATATATTGCTGCGGATGTTGCATCTTTTAGTACTTGCAGATTTACAATGTCTTTTGCATTCAAGAAATTTATATTATCAGAAATAGCACCGTCAACTACGTATAGAGGGAAGGAATTAGTTAAAGAACTAACTCCACGTACAAAAACATTTGCGGGACTACCCGGCGCCCCACCTGCTGTTTCTACCTGAACTCCTGCAAGCTTACCTTGTAAGGCCGAAGTTGGGTTTGCTGTAACGACTTGTGCAATGTCTTCAGTCTTTATTTGGGATATAGCACCTGTAACATCTCTCTTAGATTGTGAACCATACCCTACAATAACTATTTCATCTAATGCTGCAGCATCTTCCTCAAGTGTTATGTCTATGGTAGTTTTACCATTTGTTGGTATTTCTGCAGTTATAAAGCCTACATAACTAAATATTAAAATAGCATTATCTGCCACATTATTTAAGGTATACCTACCATCGAAATCCGTAGTGGTACCATTATCAGTCCCTTTTACTAAGATGTTAACTCCGGGCAAGGGGCCATTAGGTTCATTTACCGTTCCCGAAACAGTTTGTTGTGCGCTAGCCAGGGTGGTTGTTAGGCCAATGAGTAACATCATGATACGATTAAATATTTTTCGCTTCATATGATTTGTGTTTGTTAATAGTTTTTTTCTGAGTTGAAGTTAGATAAGAGTATTTAATTATGCTATGATACTCTATGCTACTTTACAAAAGTAAAATATTTATTTTGATATCAAAAAATAAAATCACAATTTTTTGAAATATATGTAATTAATCAATTAAATAAATAAGAATATGTAATATTGTCTCTTTGTCGGAAATAAATAAATGACCTAGCTTTGTCTAGGAAAAACAAGAGTAATTTAGATGATATTAATTTTTAGTATCTAAAAAGAGAAAAAAAACTATAGAGAATTACGTTGTCGGAGATAAGTAGGAACAATTTCTTGAATAGGTTTTCCTTCTTTAACAAAATGAGCTGCTTTTTTTGCAATATATGTGAAATCAGTAGAAATTGTCGTTATACCACCAAAAGCAATCTCTTTTATAATATTATCATCATGGGCCAGAATGCCTATATCCGATCCAATTCGATATTCCATTTTTCGAGCATCTTTTAGAACCTTCCAAAGTTGCGTGTCACTAATAGAAAAGTATGCCGTACTTTTTGTCAATGTATTAGGTTCATAACTATCTACTACTTCGCCATTAATATCGTAATCTGATATATAACGATTAAAAGCATGTAGAATTCCTGGAGGGAAATCAGAGTATTTCTTAAAGAATAACACAAACCTTTTGTATTTTTTTATTTGGGTAGTAAGCTCCACTAGTTTTAGGTATGTTACTTCCTCAAATTCTTGAGAAATATAGGAATAATCTTTTGGCATTTTTAAATACCGGTCTACAATTAATAATCGGTCAGACGGTA
The DNA here is from genome assembly GCF_003443675.1 of Aquimarina sp. BL5. Taxonomy (NCBI): domain Bacteria; kingdom Pseudomonadati; phylum Bacteroidota; class Flavobacteriia; order Flavobacteriales; family Flavobacteriaceae; genus Aquimarina; species Aquimarina sp. BL5. The sequence goes on from NZ_CP031963.1 coordinate 4,165,680, forward strand.
TTTGTTTCATCATTGATGAAACTTCTTTTTCCTGAATTGGAGCTATAACATACATACCATATTTACGTGATATATTATCTATTACTGTTTTAAGTAAAGTAAGGTTATTGTGGTGAAAGAAAATATCAATATGGTATTTTTTACCAAGTTCTTTTCTGAAAGTATTGTAAAAATCTTCCTGAAAACTATGGAATGCAAATAAAATTAATGCGACCTTTAACTTTACATTAGTTTCTTCACTAATGATATAATATCCTTTAAGATTTTTGGATTCTACTAGTCCGCGTTCTTTTAATTCGGTATATGCTTTTACAAAAGTTTTTCTGGCATATCCTACTTCTGCGACCATTTCATTAATAGAAGGTAATTTGTCTCCTACTTTTAAAACTCCGGAATCAATGGCACTTATAATTCCATTAACAATTTGCTCGTGCTTCGATAGCGAATTTATATCCTGAAGGTCGTATATTTTCTGAAGTAACGATGACATAGTAATTGCGAGTTCTAAGATCTATAAATTTAAGCTTAAATACTAGATTTCAAAATTATATCCAGATTCTTGTAGTTTTTGATATCTGACACGGTCAAATTTATATAGATAGGCACCTTTTTTAGAACCACTTTTGTCTTTTTCTTCAAGCTTAATAATTACATCAAAGGAAAGTATTTTTTTTCGAAAATTTCTGGGGTCTAATGATTTTCTGTAAATAGCCTCGTACAATGCTTGTAGTTGGGGTATGGTAAATTTTTCTGGCAAAAGCTCGAAACCAATAGGTTTATATCTAGCAACGTCTTCAATTCTTTTTAGAGCATCGGATACCATAAGATTATGATCTAGAATTAATTTGGGAATTGTATCTATGTCAAACCATGCTGCTTGGTTTTCTTTAACTGTATTTTTTATATTTTCATTAATACGTATTAAAGCATATTGAGCAATTGATACACAACGGAATCCTGGGTCTCTATCTACAGAACTATATGTTTTTAGCTCTTTCATATATACATTTTTAAGACCAGTAGATTCCTTTAGAATTCTTTTTGAGGCGTCAGAAACGCTTTCTCCGATTTTCACAAAACTTCCGATAAGAGATAATGAGTTCTTGAAAGGATTTATTTTTCGATTAAAAACTAATAACTTTAGTTTTCCGTCTTCAAACCCAAAAATGATACAATCAACGGCAACATAAAATTTATCTTTTTCTTGGTACGAGTTCATGTTATTATTTAACAGATTTTATTATCCAGAAATGGATTTAGCTGCAAATTAGTAAAAAATACAGCATTAACAATAAATGTAAAAAATACATTTATTATATTTGTTTCGTTTTCAGAATTAAAATAGGTGTTTGCTTCAGACCTATTTATCATATTATATTAAAAAAATGGCAATACATAAGAGTTTTGTAAAAGGCTTTAAGTCAGAATTGGTTGTTCACTCTCCAGGAAGAATTAATTTTATTGGCGAGCATACTGATTATAACAATGGATTTGTCCTGCCAACTGCCATAGATAAAAAAATAGTATTCTCTTTTCAGAAAAATGACTCTGAGCACGAGTGTAAAATTTATAGTTCATCTTACGATAAAATGCTTGATGTAAATCTATCTGATCTGAAACCAAGTAAAGAAGAATGGGAGAATTATATATTAGGAGTACTTAGTGAAATCTCTAAAATTTCGAATGGTGTAAAAGGTTTTGATTGTATTATTGAGAGCCAATTACCAATTGGTGCTGGAATTAGTTCTTCTGCCGCTCTAGAATGCGGGTTAGCTTATGGTCTTAATGAACTATTTAATCTTAACCTCTCTAAAATAGAACTTGTTGAGCTTTCACAACGTGCAGAACATAACTATGTGGGAACTAAGTGCGGGATCATGGATCAGTTTGCATCAGTGATGAGTGAGAATGAGAAAGTAATTCTTCTGGATTGTAAATCAAAACATTATCGATTAATCGATGCTCATTTTGAACCTTATAAAATTTTATTACTTAATACTAACGTTTCACATAATCTAGCATCTAGTGAATATAATACTCGTAGAGAAGAATGTGAGAGGGTAAGAGAAATTATTTCTAAAACATATACCAAAGTCAAATCTCTGAGAGAAGTTACTAAAAGTATGTTAGATGAATATAGAGATGAGCTTACTGATGTTCTTTATAGGAGAGCATATTATGTAATTGAAGAAAATGATCGAGTGCTTCAGGCCTCAGAGTTACTAGAAAAAAAAGATATACAAGGTTTTGGAAAATTAATGTATCAGTCTCATAGAGGATTACAACATTTGTACGAGGTAAGTTGTCCTGAATTAGATTTTTTAGTAGATTTTTCTGAAGATTATAGTCAGATTATCGGTTCCAGAATGATGGGTGGTGGTTTTGGAGGATGCACTATTAATCTAATACATGCTGATAGTGTTAATGATTATATTATAAATGTCAAAGAAGCATATAGAAAAGAATTTAATATAGAGTTAACCTCTTTTGTAACTGTTCCGAGTCAGGGAACTATAATACAAGCTAATGGAACAAAACATTAATCAAAACCCACATAGAAGATTTAATATTTTAACGGGAGAATGGGTCTTGGTATCACCTCATAGGACCAAAAGACCATGGCAAGGAAAAACAGAGGAACTTTCCAAGATTTCTAAAGTATCCTATGATGAAGATTGCTATCTATGTCCTGGAAATAAAAGAGCGAGTGGTGATATCAATCCCAATTATCAAAAACCATTTTCATTTATTAATGATTTTTCAGCATTATTTTCTGAGGTTCCTAATGAAAAGGTTGAGATAGGGTTACTTCGAGCAGAAGCAGAAATAGGTATATGTAAAGTAGTTTGTTTTTCACCTAATCACGGGTTGACACTCCCTATCATGAAAGTAGAGGAAATAGCATCAGTAATCGAACTATGGAAGCATGAATTTAGTGTTTTGGGAAGTATGAAGGACATAAATTACGTGCAAATATTTGAGAATAAAGGAGCAATTATGGGGTGTAGTAACCCACATCCTCACGGACAAATATGGGCTCAAAAATCGATACCAGAAGAGGTTAAAAAGAAAACAATACGGCAGAAAGAATATTGGGATACACATAAAAAACCACTTTTGTTGACGTATTTAGATCAAGAGTTAGAGCACAAAGAAAGAATTTTAATAGAAAATAATCATTTTGTAGCATTGGTTCCATATTGGGCAATCTGGCCCTATGAAACAATGATTATACCCAAAAGAAATATTCAGCGTATAGATCAATTAACTAAAGAAGAGGTGATTAGTTATGCGGAGATTATAAAACAATTAACTACAAAATATGATAATATTTTTAAAACCTCATTTCCTTATTCCGCGGGAATACATCAGGCTCCAACAGATGGTTTAAACCACGAGGAGTGGCAAATGCATATGGCATTCTATCCTCCATTACTTAGATCATCGAGTATAAAAAAGTTTATGGTAGGGTATGAAATGTTTGCAAATCCTCAGCGTGATGTTACTGCAGAACAAGCCGCTAAGACAATTAAAGAGCAGCCAATAGAACATTACTCTTTACAGTTATAGATTAATTCTAATAACTATAAAATCTTAGCAACCTCTTGGTTTACAAATTCCAGAAACCTTTCATCTTTTTCTGTAAATGGATCAGGAGTTTCAGAATCAATATCTATTTGTCCGATGTTCTCTCCATCTTTAAACAGCGGAATAACAATTTCGGATTTTACAGTAAAACTACAAGCGATATAATTGTCCTGAGCCTGAACATCAGGGACTATGAAGTTCTCATTAGAAACTGCAACCTGACCGCAAATCCCTTTTCCAAATGGTATGATAGTATGATCAGTTTCCTCACCAACGTATGTTCTTAGTTTTAGCTCTTCTTTATTACCATTTTTGAAATAAAAACCAACCCAATCGTAGTATTCAATAGTATCATTAAGCAATTGACAAATTTGATGTAATCTATCAGTAACAGGATTGTCTTCATTTTTAAGTATGTCAACAACCTTGGGTTTTAATTTTTCAAATAGCATTCCTTACAATTTTCCGGCAAAAGTATTTAAAATATTTAAAAGTGCGGGTTTTTTAGAATGGTATTGTTTTGTTAAAAAATTCTAAGGAAAATGCAAAAAAATAGCGATTCTGTAAATATTACGTATTTTTGCTTATACATGAAAAAAGGTTTTCAGAAAATAACAGCAACTTTATTAACCTGTTTGGTATTGCTTTCTACATTCTCATTTACTGTAGAAAAGCATTACTGTGGACGTTTTTTGGTTGATGTTGCAGTATTTTCTAAAGCCAAAGATTGTGGGATGAAAATGATGAGGCATTCTGATAATCAAAGCATAGAAACGAATAAAAAATCGTGCTGCAAAGACGAGATAATTGTGCTGGAAGGACAGGATGAACTTAAAGTTTCTTTTGATCAAGTAGGTTTTTCTCAACAAGTATTCATCGTATCCTACGTACATTCTTATATGAATCTCTTTTCTCTGCCAGAAGAAAAGCATTTGATTTCTAAGGAATATTCTCCACCCGAACGGGTCACGGATATTCTCATTCTACACGAGACTTTCTTGATTTAATTTAGTTTACTATTCTTATTTGATAAAAGTAATCTATGCGGTTATTTGTATCAAAGAGATGTTGTTTCTAACATAAAGAATACAACTGACTTCAATTAATAGTTGACTAAATCTTATTATATATGCTCAATAAAAGCATTAAATTTTTAATCGAAAACAAGTTCATAGCAGTTTTATTGCTACTGATTTTAATAGGTTGGGGACTCATCCATTCGCCTTTTCAATCAGATCTGTTTTTTTTACCGAATCATCCTGTAGCAGTCGATGCAATTCCTGATATTGGAGAAAATCAACAGATAGTCTTTACGAAATGGTCTGGAAGATCTCCACAAGATATTGAAGATCAAATTACATATCCACTTACTACCTCCTTATTAGGGGTTCCTGGAGTAAAAACCATTCGTAGTTCTTCTATGTTTGGGTTTTCTAGCATTTATATCATTTTCGAGGAAGATATAGAATTCTACTGGAGTCGCAGTCGAATCCTAGAGAAACTAAATTCATTACCGAATAAGTTATTACCTAATGGAGTAACTCCATCATTAGGTCCTGATGCTACAGGCTTAGGTCAAATATTCTGGTATACATTAGAAGGGCGAGATGATCAGGGAAAAGTTACCGGTGGTTGGGACTTACATGAGTTAAGAAGTATTCAGGATTATTACGTTAAATATGGTTTATCCTCAACCAGTGGAGTTTCTGAAGTAGCATCGATTGGAGGATATGTCCAGGAATACCAGATAGATGTTAACCCTGAATTAATGAAGCAATATAATATTGGATTACATCATGTTGTAAAAGCTGTAAAAGAGAGTAATCGTGATATTGGAGCTCAAACTCTGGAGATTAATCAGGCGGAATATCTAGTTCGTGGTTTAGGATATGTTAAATCCATTGCTGATATAGAAAATGCAGTTGTGGGTGCCGAAGAGTATACTACAATTAGGATAAAAGATATTGCAAATGTTTCTTTAGGACCATCGGCCAGACGTGGTATTCTTGATAAAGAAGGGGCTGAGGTTGTAGGTGGAGTAGTAGTAGCTCGATATGGAGCAAACCCGATGGAAGTGATCGCCAATATAAAGGATAAAATCAATGAACTAAGTTCAGGATTACCGTCTAAAATTCTTAAAGACGGTCGTACTTCTCAGTTAACAATAGTTCCTTTCTACGATAGAACTGAATTGATTCAAGAAACCTTAGGAACGTTAAAAGAAGGATTAACTCTAGAGATATTGATTACTATTTTGGTGATTGTTATTATGGTTTTTAATCTTCGAGCTTCTATTTTAATTTCTGGATTATTACCAGTAGCAGTTTTGATGGTTTTTATAGCCATGAAAATGTTTGGAGTAGATGCTAATATAGTAGCGTTGTCAGGAATTGCTATTGCTATTGGTACCATTGTAGATGTAGGTGTTATACTTTCAGAAAACATCATACGACATGTTGATGAAAACAAAAAAGAGTTACCGGTTAATATGATAGTGTATAATGCTACCACAGAGGTTTCTGGTGCTATTCTGACCGCTGTTTTGACTACTATTGTAAGCTTTATTCCGGTTTTTGCTATGATAGGAGCAGAAGGAAAACTTTTTCGCCCATTAGCATTTACGAAGACTATGGCGTTAACAGCTTCTATTATTATAGCCTTGTTTTTAGTACCTCCTTTTGCTGCATATTTATTTAGAAAACGATCTATTAAAAAAACGATGAGCTACACAATCAATATTGCACTAATTGTAGCCGGAATGATAGTGGTTTCTTTTGGCGTTTTATTAGGCCTTATACTGATCGCGTTTGGGATATCCAGAATTTTACAACTTACCAATAAACTTTCTGTAAAGAAAGCACATCTAATTCATATTATAATCTCTGCGATAACTATTGTTTTTTTGCTGGCAGAGTATTGGAGACCTTTAGGAGTTGATAAAAGTATTTTTTGGAATTTGATCTTTGTAGGATGTATATGCTTTGGATTGTTAGGAATATTTTCTTTATTCAGAAGGTATTATGTTATCGTTCTAAACTGGGCACTTGATCATAAATTGTTATTTATGTCATTACCTATAGGAATAGTAATTTGTGGTGTGTTTATTTTCCAGAATACAGGAAAGGAATTTATGCCATCCCTTAATGAGGGTTCTTTTCTATTGATGCCAACTTCACTACCTCATGCCGGAGTTGAGGAAAATAAAAGAGTATTACAGCAGTTGGATATGGCCGTCGCGACAATTCCAGAAGTAGAAACTGTTGTTGGTAAAGCGGGAAGAACAGCATCTGCACTGGATCCTGCTCCATTATCCATGTATGAAAATATCATTCTTTATAAACCCGAATATATTTTAAATGAAGAAGGCGAACGTCAACGTTTTAAAACGAACGATAATGGATTATTCGAGTTGAAGGATGGACGTTTTGTTTCTACTGCAAAAGCTAAGAAGAGTCAATTAATTCCTGACGAAGATGGAGAATATTATAGAAGTTGGCGGCAACATATTAAATCTCCCGATGATATCTGGAAAGAAATAGTAAGAGTAACCAAGCTTCCAGGAGTAACCTCTGCTCCAAAATTACAGCCTATAGAAACGAGGTTGATTATGCTTCAAACTGGAATGAGAGCACCAATGGGGATCAAAGTAAAAGGGCAAGATTTAACCTCTATTGAAACTTTTGGTATACAATTAGAAGCTATTTTAAAACAAGTAGAAGGGGTTAAATCTGAAGCTGTTTTTGCCGATAGAATTGTAGGGAAACCTTATTTGTTGATTGATATAAATCGTGATCGTATTGCACGTTATGGAGTTTCTATAGAAAAAGTTCAACAGACATTAGAAGTAGCTCTAGGAGGAATGACACTTGCAGAAACTGTTGAAGGAAGGGAGCGTTACGGAATAAGGGTACGATACCCTCGAGAACTGCGTTCTAACCCAGAAGATATTAAGAATATTTATATTCCTGTAGCACAAGGAAATCCAATTCCTCTAAGTGAATTGGTAACAATTAGATACGAACAAGGGCCACAAGTAATAAAAAGTGAAGATACATTTCTTGTAGGGTATGTGCTGTTTGATAAATTAGATAGCTATGCAGAAGTTAATGTAGTAGAAAATGCCCAGAAGTTGATCAAAGAGAAAATAGATACTGGAGAAATAAGAGTTCCAAAAGGGATTAGTTATCAATTTACGGGCACCTATGAGAATCAAATGCGAGCCGAGAAAACACTTTCATTCGTGGTTCCTTTGGCGTTACTTATTATTTTTATGATATTGTATTTTCAGTTTAAATCAGTGGCTACATCTCTTATGGTTTTTACAGGGATTGCAGTAGCTTTTGCTGGTGGATTTTTGATGATTTGGTTATATGGACAAGATTGGTTTTTAAATATTAATCTCTTTGGTGAGAATTTGAGAGATTTATTCCAAATGCATACAATCAATTTAAGCGTGGCTGTTTGGGTGGGATTCATAGCTTTATTTGGTATTGCCACAGATGATGGAGTCGTTATGGCAACCTATTTGACGCAAACTTTTAAAAGTAATAAACCAAAAACATTAAAAGGAATCAGAACTTCTGTAGTAGAAGCAGGTGTAAAAAGAATACGTCCTTGTCTAATGACTACTGCTACTACGATTCTAGCATTACTGCCTATTTTAACATCAACAGGAAGAGGAAGTGATATTATGATACCAATGGCAATACCTAGTTTTGGAGGAATGCTAATAGCATTGATTACCTTGTTTGTTGTGCCTGTATTATTTAGTTGGAGAGAAGAGATTATTTTAAAGAATGAAAAGTTATAAATGAATACAAGAGTAAAGACAAAAGAACAAAGAGTGAGGAGAATTGACAAAATGTGCAGTAATATGAAAGTAATAATGGATTGGTTTAGCAGTTTTATAAATCTAGATCTTAGAATAAGAAAGAAGGAGTCTTTGCTTTTCTTTTTCCTACTCTCTTTTCTTTTTTCAAACGGACAAACGTTACAAGAATATATAAAAGAGGCAAAAGAGAACAATCCAGAGCTCAAAGCTTTTCAGAATGGATTAGATGCTAGTATCGAAAAAGTAAATGAAGCGGGAAGCTTGCCTAACACTAAGATCGGTACAGGATATTTCATCAGTGAACCAGAAACTAGAACAGGTGCTCAAAAAGCTAGGTTTTCGGCGCAACAGGACATCCCATGGTTTGGTACTATAAAAGCAAGAAAAGAAACGGCGTCCACAGAAAGTGATGTGCATAAAAATGAATTAGAAATTGCAAAAAGAAAAATCACGCTACAAGTGGAGCAAACTTATTATAAACTATATGAGCTTAAAGCCAGTCAGAATGTATTAGATGAGCAAGATAAATTATTAGATACGTATATTGAGATTGCACTTAAAGAAGTAGAAAATAATAGAGCTTCTACCGTAGATGTTTTAAAATTGAATATCGCAAAAAATAATCTTGAAAATCAAAAGGAAATTCTAAAAGGAGAAATTCTTACTACAGAAACAGCTTTGAATCAATTACTACATAGAGATGGTTTTGATCCATTAGTGGTTCCAGATAATTTATTTATTCCAGAAGAAGAGCCAACAATGATGTTGAATGATATCACTTATCATCCAGAATTAATTACATATGACTATCTAAATGAGCTACTAGAAAAAAAAGAGAATGTGAATGCTAAAGAAGCTTTGCCATCCATAGGTTTAGGATTAGATTATGTAATTGTTCAGGAACGCCCTAACATAAATTTTTCTGATAACGGTAAAGATATCATTATGCCTATGGTTTCCCTTTCGGTTCCACTTTTTTCTAAAAAACATAAATCTCGTTCTAAACAATATGAGTTTCAGAAAGAAGAGGTATTTCAGAAAAGAGAAGCTTCTCAGAATAATCTGGAAAACCTGATGGAAGAAGCTATAAATAATAGGATTACTGCTCGTATTAATTATGATACACAACAGAAAAATATAGAACAAGCAAAGCAAGCAGAGAAGATACTATTGTCTCAATACCAAACCGCTCAATTAAATTTTGAAGAGATATTGGATATTCAGCAAATGTTATTGGCTTTTGAAAATAGAAAAATACAGGCGATAGCAAATTATTTTTTGCAAACCGCTGTTCTTAATTACTTACGTTAATAAATATTAAAAAATATAACCCTACAAAAATTAAAAAAATGAATAAAATAGTTTTAAAAATTACGGTCGCTATTATAACTCTATCAATAGTATCGTGCGGAAAGGATAAAAAAGAATCAGTAAAACCGGTTCCGGCGAAAGAAGAAGTTATTAGTCCAATTGATGTAGATCTCAATATCACAGATTCCAGAAGTGAAGTAGTTTTTACGGATGAAAATATTGATAAAATATATGGTCAATATTTAATGATAAAAAGAGGATTGGTAAACTCTAATTACGAACTAGTGTGCAAGGAAGCAAAAAAACTGGATGAATTTCTTAAAGATGCTGAAGAAACCAAACAATTAAAGGCGACCGCAAAGCTGATTTCACTTACTAAAGATGTTAAAAAACAAAGAGATTTTTTCGTTACGCTAACTGCAGAAACCGAAAAACTGATTAGTACTGCCGATATTACTTCTGGAGAAGTCTACAAGCAGTTTTGTCCGATGGCTTTCGAAGGCAATGGAGGATATTGGTTGTCTGATTCTAAAGAAGTTCGTAATCCTTATTATGGAAATAAAATGTTGAAATGTGGTAGTGTGAATCAAACGATAAAATGAAAAAGAAATATCATATAGAAGGAATGACTTGCGAAGGATGCAGATCCGGTGTAGAAAATATACTGAATGCGATTCCTGAAGTTACAAGTGCTACAGTGAATCTTGAAAACAAAGAAGCCAGTGTCGTGTCTAAAAAACAGTTAAACATTGAAGTTTTCAAAAAAGCAGTGCCGGATAAATATACAATTACGGAAAAAGCAGATAAACCTATTGGTAATCACCAAATTTCAAAAGAGAAAAGTGAATTACAACAATTATATCCGCTTTTCTTGATTTTTGGATATATCACAATTGCTTCTTTTTTAATTAATTATAATCCTTGGAGTATGGATGATTTTATGCTGGATTTTATGGGGTTATTTTATGTAGTATTTAGTTTTTTTAAACTTCTCGATCTAAAAGGCTTTCCGGAATCTTTCCGGATGTATGATCCTTTGGCAAAAGTATTACCAACATATGGTTTGGTGTATCCTTTTATCGAAGTCGGATTAGGACTTCTGTTTTTAATGCGTTTTAAGATTAACATTGCTTTAGGGGTAACAATTCTGGTTTTAGGGATAACAACCGTAGGTGTTATTAAAGTACTAGTTGATAAAAAAAGTATTCGATGTGCATGTTTAGGAACAGCCCTAAAATTACCAATGACCAAGGCTACTTTTATAGAGAATGCCATCATGTTAGTAATGGCAATATGGATGTTCATAAAGATATATTCTTAAGAAAAAGATACAATAATGGTTAAAAGAAAAACGGCAGTAGTTATAAGAAAAACCCATCGATACTTAGGTATATTTTTGGGTATACAATTTCTGATGTGGACTATTAGTGGTTTGTATTTCAGTTGGACGGATATTGATGAAATACATGGGGATCAGTTTAAGAAAGAAGTAACTCCGATTGCCCACGATAATTTGTTAAGGTTAGGTGCTATTCCATATGCTCAAAGTGTTTTTTCTTTAGAATTAAGGACTATTGCAGACAAGCCTTATTATTGGATTAATGATAGTGTATTGATAGATGCTGAATCTGGGAAAATAAAACCTAAAATTTCTGGTGAAGAGGCACTAGAGGTTGCTTCAGCACATATGATAGAAAATTTAGAGGTTACATCTATTGAATTAATAACAGAAGTAGGAAAGCATCATGAATATAGAGGAAGAGCATTACCTGCTTATGTAATTAGTTATGATCATCCAGAAAACGTAAAGGCATATATATCTGTGTTAGATGGTTCATTTCAGAAGGTTCGTCATAAATCGTGGAGGTGGTTTGATTTTTTATGGATGACACATACTATGGATTACGAAGGAAGAGATGATTTTAATACAATTGTATTAAGAGCTTTCTCCTTGTTAGGATTGATAACGGTGCTTAGTGGTTTTGCACTTTGGTACATTTCCTCACCAACACTCAGAAAAATTTTCAAAAGATAAGTGAAATGAAGAAGAACATTGTTTATATAGGAATAGCATTATTGACAGGATTGCTTTTGGGATATCTTATTTTTGGAAGAAATACTAGCAAAGAAGCTGAAGTAGCGCACGCTCACAATAAAGAGGTTTCTGATCAAACATGGACCTGTTCTATGCATCCACAGATTATGCAATCAGAATCAGGAGATTGTCCCATATGTGGGATGGATTTAATACCTACTGAAACTAATGATTATGGACTAAGTGCAGATCAGTTTAAGATGACCGAAAACGCTATTGCTTTAGCTAATATTCAAACTTCTATTGTAGGAGGAATAATGGTAAATTCTGAAGAGTTAAAACTTTCTGGTAAAATCAAAGAAAATGAAGAAGCTAATACGGCTCAAGTGACTCATTTTTCTGGTCGTATGGAAAAACTTTTTGTAAACTCAGTAGGAGAGCAGGTAGATAAGGGACAGGCTATTGCTACCATTTATTCACCTGAGTTAGTTGCCGCACAACAAGAACTATTAACCGCTTCAAAACTTAAAAAAAACCAACCGGAATTGTACAAAGCAGTTAGAAATAAATTAAAACTCAGAAAACTTTCCGAAAAGCAGATCAATCAGATAGAATCTTCTGGAGAAATTAAAGAAACTTTTACACTATATTCTCACGTCTCAGGAGTAGTTTCTCAAAAAATGGTAGAGGAAGGAAATCACATTGATAGAGGTCAGATACTATATAGAATGACAAACTTAAGTACTGTTTGGGCTTCTTTTGACGTTTACGAAAATCAAATTGGATTGATAAAGAAAGGGCAAAGTATCAAAGTCAAAACAAATGCATACCCTAACGAAAATTTTGATGCAACAATTTCATTTATAGATCCAATTTTGAATGCGACTACAAGAACAATTACTGCAAGAGCAGTATTAAAAAATAGTAATTCAATTTTTAAACCAGGAATGTTTGTTGAGGGAATTATTTCGGTTAATAATGCAGAATCGAATACTACTATTCTAATCCCTAAAAGTAGTATATTATGGACTGGAGAACGCTCTGTTGTGTATGTTAAGACACAATCTGACCAAGCGGTTTTTGAGATCAGAGAAGTAATCCTTGGTGATTCTAAAGGCGATTCTTATTTGATTCTTGAAGGGCTTAAAAAAGGAGAAGAAATCGTAACCAATGGAACTTTTACGGTAGATGCTGCCGCTCAATTACAAGGAAAAAAATCCATGATGCAGCGCAATAAGATAACAGATAAGGTTAATGATGAAGAAAAAATTAGAGGGATGAATTTGCCTAATAGTTTTCAAAAAGAATTTGCAGCAAACTTATCGGCATACTTTCTTTTAAAAAATGCTTTAGTCGCAAGTAACCCTAATAACGCTTCTCTGTTTTCGGAACGGATGCTAAGAGGGTTAAAAACCATAAATACTTCTGAATTACAAAAAAAAGAATTGCATAATGTTAATATGATTATTCAAAATTTAGAAGGAATGGTCGATAAAGAAGATTTAAAAGATCAACGGGAGCATTTTGTAATGCTTAATGAAAGTTTAGAAGCATTAATTAAAAATTTGGGCACTCTTTCAGATACAATCTATATCCAAAAATGTCCTATGGCAAATAGTAATAAAGGAGCTATTTGGTTGAGTAAAGAAGAAGAAATCAGAAACCCTTATTTTGGAGACCAAATGCTTACTTGTGGCAGCGTGATTGAGACTTTAAGTAAAAATTGATATACATTCTACAGTCGATTTTAACATTGTGAATGTTAAAATATTAACTTATTGTTTCAATTGTAGGCCAAAACAACGTATCTTTAATGTAGGGAAATATTGGATTACGTTTTTTAATAGATTACAATTGCTAGAGCTGTATGGTTTTTTTATAATGAAAAAACGATACGGATGCTTATCATTCTGCTTAAGTTATTCTAATAAATGTAATCAGAAACGAAAGGGATATGGTAAAAAAACTACTATTTATTACATTTTTAGCCTTACTTTTTTCTTGTAAGGAAACTTCAGTAACTACGATGGCTAGTGCAAGTACGTTAGCTTTGTTAGAGAAATCTAAATCTATTCAATTACGTGCGGCAAGGGTGGAAAAGCATATGCAACAATGGCAAGACTCCTTGGATAGGTATGATAATCAAAAAGGGACTCAAAATCAGGTAAAGGATGATGAATTTGTAGACATAGAAAAATTGTCAAACTATTTCGTCTTAGATATGAAATATGCTACAAAAGATAATTTTTTAAAAAAGGCAGTGTATTCTTGTGAACGATGTTATGTGAGAGGTGTGGTGGCAAAGGCTTTGATTAGTGCCAATAAGGATTTCATGAAGAAAGGTTATAGAATTAAACTATTTGATTGTTATCGTCCTTATAGTGTACAGAAAAAAATGTGGAAAATCTTTCCTAATCCTGGTTATGTGGCTGATCCAAAAGGAGGTTCAATTCATAACAAAGGTGCTGCAGTAGATATTACACTTACAGATTTACAAGGCAATCAATTGGATATGGGTACTGATTTTGATCATTTTGGTAAAGAGGCGCATCATGCTTATAAAGAATTATCTGATGAAGTTATAGCGAACCGTAAATTGTTAAGAGAGATAATGGAAAAACATGGTTTCTCTATTATAAGAACAGAGTGGTGGCATTACAATTTTAAAAATAAGAAATTCAAGATTTCTGATTTTAGATGGAAATGTGATTAAAAATAGACAATATAAAGTCTTGTACAGTCTATCGATTAAACGGCTTTTCATTGATCCAATGAAATCCTCTATTAATTAATGGAAATTCTGATCGTTCCTTCTTTTTAGTAACTATTTTAAGATTGTCACATTTGTAAGTTCCTTCAAAAATATAGATACTATCATTTATGCGATATGAAAAACTTCTTATATCTGCACTGTCACCATATGAAATTAAATTTAATTTTTGCGACGTTGAATCTGTTTTTTCTTTAAGCCGGATGAACGTTTCATTCATAGTTTGAATATTACTATATCGTTTATCTATAATTAGACGTTTCCAGCGGATAGTATCTGTAGTTAATGGAGGTATAGTATCGTTATTTTTAATAAATTCTGTTACTTCGTATATGCCAAATAAAGCAGATTTTGGTGCTTTTTTCCCCCATTGCTTTTCGCCTTCAATAGATCCTTCGATATTGGTGTAAAATAGATATCCTATAACTATGATTTTGATTGAAATAGCAGCAATTTTTAGTTTCTTTTTGGTGAAGTATTGAGGAAGCTCTTTAGGTTTGACTTCTTTGTTTAAAACAAAGAAATTTAAGATGTTTTTAATATCAGGTGTTAATAGGAATACTCCCATTATTGTTAATAGCCCACTATATAATTTTACAGGAATATCATAACTCATATTCATCATAAATACGTTGAACATTACCGCAACAACCATAAATGCTCCTAAAATAGTGGTTTTTCTAAAAATTAGTAATATTCCGGCTATAATTTCCGCATAACCAGAAAATCTAGTGTATGTATCGCTATACTCCATAAAATTCCACATCAGGCCCATAGGAGATTGATTACCAAAAGTTTTGATGAGGTCAATATTTTTTAATTCCGAAAATTGAAGTGTAAACGCCTTGGAGAATCCATAAGAAAACATAGTTGTGATTAGATAATATCTTACCAGAGTTCTTGTATAAAGTAATAATTTATTATAGTTGGATCTTTTAAAATCGATAATGCTCCAAATAATAGTTGTAATAATTGTAAGTAATAGAGTAACAAACTGAAAGACATAATCAGTAGTAGTGTCTCCGCTACCCGTGGGGCCCATTGGTAACTCATAAGGAATGTTTAGAATGTGTTTTCCCGCCCAAATACATAATTGATCAAGTCCGTCATAATAGAAAGAAAAAACATTTCCCAATCCGGGAATCAAACCAATGTAATAAAAAGGAAAAGGAAAAATGTTTAAAAAGAGATAAACAAAAAAGAATCTAAATAAAATTTTTGTACTTAGTTTCCAACTAGTTTGAGTACTGATATCTTGTGTAACTGACATTTGATTGATGGTTTAGTTGTGCTACTTTTATAAGACTACAAGTGCCATTAAACGTTACAAATATTTTTCATATCAAAAAACAGCATTCGCAAACTGCGAATGCTGTAAGAGCACAATTGTAAAATCGGAAAAAATTAGAATTGTTTCTATGTTTGCTTATAAGTATTTATATGCTTGTGTTGTTAAAAATTCATCGAACTCTTCAGAAGTGACTAGATTATAGAAAATCTGAATAGCATTCTGATAATTTTTACTTTCGAAAAGAGCCTTTCCTGCCTGTTTTTCCACAGTTTTTAGTTCATCTTCAAAAATCATATGAAACATGTTTTCATTAAGTGTTAAACCATTATCCATTTTGACTTCATTCTTAAGCCATTGCCAGATCTGAGTTCTACTAATTTCGGCAGTTGCAGCATCTTCCATAAGATCATATAAGGCAACCGCACCATTTCCGCCTAACCAAGTGGCAATGTAGTGAATTCCTACATTTATGTTTTTTCTAATTCCATTTTCAGTAATGGTTCCCTGAGGGATTTCCAGAAGATTTTCTTCTGTAACTACAACATCACTTCTTTTTACATCTAATTGATTAGGCTCTTGCATGTGCATATCAAAAACATGCATCGCTAATGGTACTAATCCAGGATGAGCTACCCAAGTACCATCATGACCATTCTTTACTTCACGTTCTTTGTCTGCTTTTACTTTCGCAAAAGCAAGTTTATTGCGCTCTTCATCACCTTTAATAGGAATCTGAGCTGCCATACCACCTATAGCTAAAATATTTCGCTTATGACATCTTTGGATTACACGTTTACTATACGCGTCCATAAAAGGACTGGTCATTGTTACCTGATCACGATCTGGAACTACAAATCCTTTATGGTTTCTTAGTTTTTTGATATAACTGAATATATAATCCCATCTACCGCAATTAAGACCAACAATATGTTCTTTTAATGCATAGATGATTTCGTCTAATTGAAAACTTGCCGTAATGGTTTCTACTAATACGGTTACTTTAATGGTAGCATGTTCCATACCTAAATACTCTTCGGAGAAATCGATCACATCATTCCACCATATCGCTTCGGTAAAATGCTCTAATTTTGGTATGTAGTAGTAAGGAGCAGTGCCGTTTTCTTTTAATTGTTCATTGTTATGGAATACATACAATGCAAAATCAAATAAGGAAGCACTGATCTCTTCGTCTTCAATTAAAAGGTGTTTTTCATTAAGGTGTAATCCTCTAGGACGTACAATTAATGTAGCTACTTCTTCATTAAGTTGGTACGTTTTATCTTTTTTAGGATTGTAGAACGAAATAGTTTTATTAACAGCATCTGTAAGATTTTTTTGTCCTTGTAGGCAGTTCTCCCATAAAGGAGCGTTACTGTCTTCAAAATCTGCCATGAATGTTTTTGCACCAGAATTCAATGCATTAATGACCATTTTTCTGTCTACAGGACCAGTAATCTCCACTCTACGATCCTGAAGATCTGAAGGGATTGGAGCTGCTGACCATTCACTATTGCGAATCTCCTTGGTGTTTTCTGGAAACGATGGATAGGTTTCCAGATCAAACAACTGTTGCTGTTGTTCTCTGTTTCTTAAAAGTGCCAATCGTCTCTTATCAAAACGATTATGCAATGCTTCTAGAAAAGCTAAAGCACCATCCGTAAGAATCTCTGGATGATAATTTTTCACCTCTTTCCTAAAGCTAATTTTCTGATTTAGGTTTGTTTGAATCTCCATCGTTTTAAAGTTTAAAATTGTTAGTTAATAAGACCTTTTGAATTGCCTGCTAATAGTAATTTTTTCTTAAATGCCCGTTATGGGCTTTCATAACTATATCGTTTGAGTGAACAATATTAAAAAAAAGTTTTTTATAAAACAAGCGAACGTTCGCTAAATATGAAATATTTGTTTTTGAAAATGCTCGCAGAAATTGTTACTTTTGGCTTTATGGCAATAGCAGAAGAATATATTAGATTAATTTTTGGTCTGAAAATCAAGCAGATACGCACGGATAAAGACTTGTCTCTTTTTGGTTTATCTAAATTAAGTGGGTTGTCTAAGTCCTATTTAAATGAGATAGAAAAAGGTAAAAAATACCCTAAAACGGATAAAATTATTAAGCTTGCAGAAACCTTGGAGGTTCCATATGATAGTTTAGTTTCTTTAAAACTAGACAAAAACCTAGCTCCAATTGGTGAGATTTTGCAATCGGGAATCCTTGATGAAATTCCACTTGAACTTTTTGGGATACAGCAAAGTGATCTTATCGATATAATTGCTAATGCACCTTCAAAAGTAAATGCATTTATCAGTACGATTATAGAGATTGCGCAGCACTACAATATGAGTAGAGAAGGGTTCTATCTGGCTTCGTTACGATCATATCAGGAAGCACATAACAACTTTTTCAAGGATCTAGAAGATACTGCCATACGTTTTGCAAACTCCTATCAACTAGATTTGTCAGGCAATATAACTGCTGCAGAATTAGAAGAGATTTTGATTGAGGAATATGGGTATACTATAAATACAGCTGGAATACCGCATCATGAAGAACTTGATAATTTAAGATCTGTATTTGTTCCAACAACAAAAACGCTGTTGTTGTCGGATAGAGTAGACGAACCTCAGAAAACCTTTATTTATGCTAAGGAGTTGGGATATCAGTATATGGAAACTAAACAGAGACCTTATACTTTTACTTGGATCCGCTATGATAATTTTGAAGAAGTGTTGCATAATTTTTATGCTTCTTATTTTGCTGGAGCTTTAATTATACCAAGAAATCATTTAAAGGAACATCTTAAGGATCTTTTTAGTACAAAACGATTTTCTGAGAAAGCTTTTCATAAAATAATGAAGTTGTATAATGCTTCTCCCGAGTCCTTTTATCAACGTCTTACCAATATTTTACCAAAGGATTTTGGAATGCAGAATGTATTCTTTCTAAGATTTACGCATAAAAAAGGAATGGAGCGTTTTAATTTAGTAAAGGAATTACATATTACGCATCAGCAGCAGCCACATGCGAATGAAATAGACGAGCATTACTGTAGAAGGTGGATGGCTATTAAGACATTGCAGCGAACTGCAAATGAAGAGATACCATATTCTTTTGATATTCAGATTTCTGATTACGCAGATACAGATCAACAGTACCTAGTGTTTACATCAGCTACTAAGGATCCGTTTAGAAAAGATTATTATCGTAGTATAGGAATTGGATTTTTGATTTCATCTGCTTTGGAAAAAAAGATTAATTTTGTAAATGATTCTAAAATACCAAAAATAAAAGTTGGTGTCACCTGCGAATCTTGTTCTATTATGGATTGCGAAGTTAGAAAAGCACCACCTAAACGATTACTAGCAAAAGAGAAATATAAAAGAACTTCTAAGTTAGTGGCAGATATTGTGAAGGAGTATTCTTAATAAGAAACAATTTAAAATATTAACCAAATACCTTACTCAGTTTACCTAAGTATTGCGATGTAGTTTCTTTTAGATACATTCCCATCGCGATAGCTGTTTTGTCAAGTAGATTTATTTTAAAAAATGAATAATCAAATTGATGTAGTTGTCCACTGGTTAGGGAAATTCGTTTTTGCGCCAAAATTTCACATTCAGAACGTGATATATTATTGATTCCTCCAATATCAATATATGTACGCAGTCGATCTTCAGTATTGGTTAAAGCTTCTTCTAAAATTGATAAGCTCGTCGCTGCATCTGCGAGAATTTTTCGTTGGATATTAATGTGGTCAATAGCTATTTCTTTATCAGATTGCACCTGTTTATCGGTCTTTTCAATAGAATAATAATCCTTGTCAATATCGCGATTAAACTGTTTGATTGTTTGTAAATGGATGTGCCCTAAATCTAGCATGGGTGTGATAATAGCTGTAAATTTAGTTTGAAGTACTGCATAATATGATCGTTCGTTAGCTAATGAGCCTTGATCATGTTTGTCTTTTGCTATCAGAAAAAAATCAAGTATTCCTTTTTCGACTTCATAGTCCACAGCTCTGGTACGAGTTAATAATTGAGAAAATGGTTCCGCCTTTGTAGTAAACTGTTTAATTAAAATTAGTATCTCATCCAAAGATTCTTTTCCCGTTTCCTGAAAACGATCATTATCTAAGTCTATAGGTTCAGGCTTGTGATCAGTAGGCTTGTTTTTCTTTCCGCTGTCTTCAAATAAGTCATCATATAAACTAGGCATGCTACTATTGAAAGTTAAAGTTGGTTTATTTTTATTAGTTCAAAGATACTGTTTTTCGAAAAGGATTGTACCATACGTTATTGACACCGTTATGAATTACAAACCCCGTTTCAAACTTTTGAAACGGGGTTTTATTTTTTTTAGCAATGAATTTATTCTTAATGAATTTGCTAAATAACTTCGCTGTCGTCGTGCAATCCACAAACAAGCTAAATAAATAGCCTGCGGTGGCTCACCGCTACATCATTCCAGGCATACCTCCGCCCATTGGTGGCATTCCGCCTCCAGCAGGAGCATCTTCTTTGATGTCTATTAATGCGCACTCAGTAGTAAGGATCATTCCTGATACAGAAGCTGCATTTTCTAAAGCAATACGAGTTACTTTCTTAGGATCAATAATACCTGCTTTTAGCATGTCTACATAATCTTCAGATTTAGCATCATATCCAAAATCACCTTTACCTTCTAGAACTTTAGAGATTACTACAGAGCCTTCTCCACCTGCGTTTTCTACAATAGTTCTTAGTGGAGCTTCTATAGCACGGTTTACAATTTGTACACCAGTAGCCTCATCAGCATTCTCAGTTTTTACTTTTTCTAGTACAGATTTAGCTCTTACTAAAGCAACACCACCACCAGCGACAATACCTTCTTCTACTGCTGCACGAGTAGCGTGAAGTGCATCATCTACACGGTCTTTCTTTTCTTTCATTTCTACTTCAGAAGCAGCACCAACATATAATACGGCAACACCACCAGCTAGTTTAGCTAAACGTTCTTGTAATTTTTCTCTATCATAGTCAGAAGTAGTAGTTTCGATCTGTGATTTGATCTGATTTACTCTGTTTTTGATTAAATCTTCTCCACCAGCTCCATTAACAACAGTAGTGTTGTCTTTATCGATAGCAACTTTTTCTGCAGTACCCAGATGTTCAATAGTTGTATTTTCTAAAGTAAATCCACGCTCTTCAGAGATAACAGTACCTCCAGTTAAGATTGCGATATCTTCTAGCATTGCTTTACGTCTATCTCCAAAACCTGGAGCTTTTACAGCTGCGATTTTTAATGCACCACGAAGTTTATTTACAACTAATGTTGCTAATGCTTCTCCATCTACATCTTCAGCAATAATTAAAAGAGGTTTTCCTGTTTGAGCAACAGGCTCGAGTACAGGTAATAAATCTTTCATTGCAGAGATCTTCTTATCAAATAATAGAATATATGGATTCTCTAGATCTGCAGTCATTTTCTCGCTATTGGTGACAAAATAAGGAGAAAGATATCCTCTGTCAAACTGCATCCCTTCTACAACATCTACGTGAGTATCTGTTCCTTTTGCTTCTTCCACAGTAATAACTCCTTCTTTTCCTACTTTTCCAAAAGCCTTTGCAATAAGATCTCCAATGGTTTCATCATTATTGGCAGAAATTGCTGCAACTTGTTTGATTTTGTCAGAAGAGCTTCCAACTTCTTTGGTTTGCTTTTCTAAATCTTCAGTAATAGCAAGAACCGCTTTATCAATACCACGTTTAAGATCCATTGGGTTAGCACCTGCTGCCACATTTTTAAGACCTTCTTTTACGATAGCTTGTGCTAATACAGTAGCTGTAGTTGTACCATCTCCAGCAAGATCATTAGTTTTAGAAGCAACTTCTTTTACCATTTGCGCTCCCATATTTTCAAGAGCATCTTCTAATTCTACTTCTTTAGCTACAGAAACACCATCTTTAGTTACTTGAGGTGCTCCAAAAGATTTACTGATAATTACATTACGACCTTTTGGTCCAAGGGTTACTTTCACCGCATTTGCTAATGCATCCACACCGCGTTTGATTCCGTCACGTGCTTCTATGTCAAATTTTATGTCTTTAGCCATAATATTTTTTAATTTGTGTTTTTTGATTCAGTTTTTTAAACAATCGCTAGGATATCATCCTCACGCATAATTAAATAGTCTTTTCCATCTAATTTTAATTCAGTACCGGAATACTTCCCGTAAAGTACAGTATCACCAACTTTAACAGTCATTTCGTGATCCTTTTTACCGCTACCTACAGCAGCTACCTTACCTTTTTGTTGCTTTTCTTGTGCTGAATCAGGGATATATAATCCTGAAGCTGTTTGCGTTTCAGCTGGAAGTGGTTCAACAACCACACGATCTGAAAGAGGTTTAATATTTACTCCCATTATAATTAGTTTTATATTTTAAAATTAAAATGAATTATTTGATGCTATGTATTTCAGAAATTATGCCAGTGATGTGATACTGACAAATTGAAACAAAAAATGCCGACTGTATGACAAGTCGGCATTTTTTGTTTGTTCTACAAGAATTAATCCTGTGGAGTGTCATCCGTTGTTGGATCCGGTGTTACAGGTGTATCGATTTGTTGTACATCGTTAGTATCTACCGTTGGATCTTGATTTGTCGTTGCATCCATAAGATCTACATTAGATAGAAGAATTAATGCTAATAGCAAAGTGGCTAATGCCCAAGTACTTTTATCTAAAAAATCTGTTGTTTTTTTTACACCGCCTAATTGCTGTGTTCCACCGCCACCAAAAGAAGATGATAAACCTCCTCCTTTAGGATTCTGAACCATAATTACTACAACTAGTAAAAATGATACGATTACGATTAGTATTAAAAAGATTGAAAACGTTGTCATTATATATTGTTATTTATTTTCTTGTAATTTTTTTATCGCTCGAATTTGGTCTGCAAAGAAACCACTTTTTTCGGGATTTTTCAAAATTAATATTTTATATGCTTGAATTGCCTTTTTATACTTTTTTTGAGCTAAGTATACTCTGGCTAAAGTTTCCGTCATTAACTCGTCTGGAGCTACCATATGGTTATTGGCAAGGTTGCGTGAAGGTGCATTTTTTTCAGCAGGCTTAATCTTCGGATTACTAGCTATAAACTCATCAATTAAATTAAATTTATGTTCTTGATCTGGCCGTTTTCCGGTTTGTTTTTCTTTTATAACTTCCTCGCTTTCATCCTTTATATTGTCTTTTGCTTCAGTATTTCGATCAATAGGTTGTATGGATGAAAGTTTTAGCCACTCTGCGAAAGAGTGTGCTTCTTTCTTATTAAAATCAAGAGGTTTGTCAACTTCTAGCTCTTTTTCAAGACTTTTTACAGCCTTCGATTCTTCTGTAGTATTGCTCTTTTCGGATTGTTCAATTATCGTTTCTGCAATCGTAATGTTTTTGGAAGAGTTTTCTTCTTTAGATGAAAAAAGAGCAGGATCAAGTACTTCTTCTGCCTCTTCTATTTTCATGGATACCGCATCATCCAGCGAAATTCTTGAAAGCACTTTTACCTCTTGTGCGTCTATCACATCAATGTCTACTTTGTTTTTCTTTGATGTTATAGGTTCTTCAATAGTTTTATCAAAGAGCTTAGATGTAATAAAATCAAATAAAATACCTCTGTCTGTAGTGTGAGCTGCTGTGGTTTTCAGTTCTTGATTGTACCTAAAGCTCTCATCATCCTTTAACCCCTTTAATATTAGAGCTCTTACAGATTGAAAATAGGGAAACTCTCGAATGATTTTTTCCAGGTTTTCTGTCTGCTCCTTATTAATTGAAGAAGGGTTTTGAAATAAATATGTAAGTTCTTTAGTATTCAAAAAAAACAATAATTAAGTTGTTACCACTTGGCTAAGGTAGCATTAAGTATATCTTGAGTAATCCTTTCAAAGATTATTTGAAGAGCTTGATCTCTTACAGCGGTTTCGGATTGTGTAGCAGGAAAGTCAAAAAAGAAGGAAAAACGTTGTTCAAGATCTTCTTTAGGGTTCTTAGTATCATAAAAACGAACATTTACTGCAATTGTAAGGCGGTTTTGAGCTGCTGTATTTTGTGATGTTGCATTTGTTGGTATAACTATATCCTGAACAATTTCTCCCTCATAAGCAATATCTCCATTAGAGGTAACGAGATCAAGATTAGTTTGGTTTAGAATTAAATCTTGTAACTGATTGGTAAATTCTTGATCAGTCCCTGGATTAATAATAGGCGCTTGATTTTGGAAAAACGCTACCTGAAATGTAGTAGCATCTGTGTTAATTCCACTAAAAGAGTAAGCACCACAACCTTGAAGTACTGTAATGGCTATAAGTCCAATTAAAATGTGTTTTATTTTTTTCATTTAAATAAAAATTCGCATAAATTTTGAGATTTATCTGTCCTGTAATATAGTAAGGATTTATAAATCATATTGCTTTATTTTTCTGTATAAAGTTCGTTCACTAATTCCTAGTTCTTCTGCTGCAGCTTTACGTTTTCCGCGATGACGTTCTAAGGATTTTTTTATCAACTCTAGTTCTTTATCATGTAACGAGAGTGTTTCTTCTTCCTCAATCTCCTCTGCAAAATGATATTTGTCATCCTCTTTTTTGATAGCTTCAGTAGGTGTTATTTGTAAAACCTCTGTTGTTGGTGTTATGGGTTCTTCAAAAGGGATTGCTTCTTCTTCTTCTTTATCATCGCGATAGATTTTCCTGATTAATCCTTCATGCTCTTCCTGTACTTGTTGTGAGTTTCCGCTCTGCATCAACTCCATAGTTAACTTTTTGAGATCGTTAAGATCGTTTTTCATATCAAAAAGCACTTTATATAAAATCTCTCTTTCGTTACTAAAGTCACTATCTTTTTTGTCCGAAGAAATTACAGCAGGTAGGTTGCTTCCTATGTTAGGTAAATATCCTCGCAAAGTATTAGCTGATATGGTTCTATTTTGTTCAAGGACTGATATTTGCTCTGCAATGTTGCGCAATTGCCTGATATTACCACTCCAATGATATTTTTCTAATAATAGAGCAGCAGCATCTTCTAATCTAATTGTTGGCATCTTATACTTTGTAGCAAAGTCAGACGCAAATTTTCTAAATAACAGGTGTATATCTTCTTTACGATCTCGTAAAGGAGGTAATAGAATTTCTAATGTGCTTAAACGATAATACAGGTCTTCACGGAATTTTTCCTTTTTGATAGCTTCAAACATATTTACATTTGTAGCGGCGACAATACGTACATCTGTTTTCTGTACTTTGGAAGATCCTACTTTGATGAACTCACCATTTTCTAATACTCTAAGGAGTCTAACCTGAGTGGTTAAAGGTAGTTCTCCCACTTCGTCAAGAAATATTGTTCCTCCATCTGCTACTTCAAAATACCCACTTCTTGTAGAAGTAGCACCCGTGAAAGCTCCTTTTTCGTGTCCAAATAATTCACTGTCAATAGTTCCCTCAGGTATAGCACCGCAGTTAACTGCAATGTACTTACCGTGTTTTCTATGTGATAGGGAATGAACAATTTTAGGAATACTTTCTTTACCAACACCACTTTCACCTGTAACCAGAACCGAGATGTCTGTAGGAGCTACCTGGATAGTTTTTTCTATAGCACGATTTAGTTTAGGATCATTTCCTATGATCCCGAATCGTTGTTTTGTGGCTTGAACTGATTCCATTTAATAGAACTATATTATTTTATATTAAATTAATTATTATCAGAATACCCTACTGCTTCTCCCAGTAGTGTGGCGCTTGTACACTGGTCAATACGTACCATTACAAAATCGCCTATTTTATAATTGTCTTTAGGGAAAATTGCAACTATGTTCTTTGTTGTTCTTCCACTCCAGTGTTTGTCTGATTTTTTAGATTCTTTTTCTATTAAGACTTCAAAAGTTTGTCCAATATAAGATTCATGTCTGTAAGCACAATGTTCACGTTGTAGCGCAATTACTTCTGCAAGTCTTCTTTTTTTAACTTCTTCCGGAACATCATCTTCTAGTTTTCTTTCGGCCAATGTTCCTGGTCTTTCAGAATAGGCATACATATAGCCGTGTTCATATTTTATGCGTTCCAATAATGATAATGTATCTTGGTGATCTTCTTCTGTTTCTGTCGGAAAACCAACGATCATATCCTGAGTTATAGAGCAATCAGGAATGATTTGCTTTATATTATCTACTAGTTCGATATATTCTTGGCGTGTATGTAAGCGATTCATTTCCGCAAGAATACGATCGCTTCCACTTTGTATAGGTAAGTGAATGTGTTTACAAATGTTTTTGTGTTTCGCCATTATCTTAATCACATCTAATGTCATATCCTGAGGATTGGATGTGGAGAAACGGATACGTAGTTTAGGATATTTTTCTGCTACTAGATCTAAAAGCTTTGCAAAATCTGTAGCAGTAGCTTTTTGTAAATCACTAGCCTTGTCAAAATCTTTTTTTAATCCTCCACCATACCACAAATAACTGTCAACATTTTGACCTAATAATGTGATTTCTTTAAAATTATTGATAACCAGATCATCTATTTCTTTCAGAATACTTTGTGGATCTCGGCTTCGCTCTCTTCCTCTGGTAAAAGGTACTACACAAAAAGTACACATATTATCGCAGCCTCTAGTGATAGAAACAAAAGCAGAGACTCCGTTACTCTGTAAGCGAACTGGAGAGATATCTCCATAGGTTTCTTCTTTTGATAAAACTACATTTACCGCATTACGTCCTGCATCAACCTCTTCTATCAAATTAGGTAAATCTTTGTAGGCGTCTGGTCCTACTACTAGATCAACGATCTTCTCTTCTTCTAAGAATTTACTTTTTAAGCGTTCTGCCATACAGCCTAGAACACCCACTTTCATGCCTGGATTGATTCTTTTTACTGCATTATATTTTTCTAAACGTTTCCTAACTGTTAGTTCTGCTTTTTCACGAATAGAACAGGTATTTACCAAAACCAGATCAGCATCTTCCAGGTTTTGAGTAGTGTTAAAACCCTCCTTGGCTAAAATTGAAGCTACAATTTCACTATCGCTAAAATTCATTTGACATCCATAACTTTCAATAAAAAGTTTTCTGGTATTTCCTTCTTTTTTGTCTAGAGACAATGCCTGTCCCTGGATCTTTTCATCAATAATCTTCTCCATGTATAATAATATCCTTGTCCATTCAACTCAAATAGTATGCAAAGATACTCTTTAAAAAGATATATGACAAAGTGGCAGAATTATATTTGTTTAAATATTTATATTTGAGAAAACTAACTAACCAGTCAATCCTTTTTTATGAATGCTAATCACCTCTTTGAAAAAATAGAAAACAGCAGTCCAATAGATTTTGGAGATATTTTTAACAAAAGTATCGAGCTTTTTAAGAAAGTATGGTTACAAGGGTTTATCCATTTGTTGATTTCTGTGGTGGTGGTTATTCCACTAATTATTGTAATGTATATTCCAATTATTGCGTTGGCAAGTATAGCGGGTATTGAAGAGTCTTATGGGGGTTATTCTGGTCAAATGGAGGGAGTGTCTATAGGGTTGGCTATTCTATTTGTAATATTAGTAGTTATAATTTCTATGATTGCTTCAGCATTTCAATTTGGTATTATTGCTCATTTCTATCAGGTTTGTAAGCAAGAGGATTTAGAACAACAGCAAAATTCAAATTATTTTATGTTCTTTAGAGGTAAATATCTTGGGAAGATTTTAGTGCTAGCTATTGCAATTTCAGTAATTTCCATAGTTGCAATGTTATTATGCTTTTTTCCTTTTTTATATGTATTGGTGCCTCTCCAACTGCTTGGTGTTATATTTTCATTTAACCCCGATCTTAGTCCTTCGGATTTAATAAAAGCTAGCTTTAAATTGGGTAACAAAATTTGGTTAATGGCCTTTTTGCTATTTTTTATATCGGCAATTTTAGCGGAGTTAGTTGGTTTGATGGCTTGTGGAGTTGGAATATTTTTTACAGTGTTTTTTGTTCGTATTCCTGTTTATTACATGTACAAGGATACTATTAGTTTCGAAAACGAAAGCGAATCCGAGGACTGGAACGCTCTTGTTGAATAAAAAGTAAAATGAAACCTGCTGATTTTGCAGGTTTTTTTAGTATAATTTTTGAGAAAAAATTTTGATCTCAAAAAATTGATATACTTTTGCTCCCAGAAATAAGTCATCAACGCTGGGTTATTACCAACTGAAAATGTTTATTAGCGATTCCATCTGTCAACTAATAAACATTAATTATCAACAGATGAAAAAAAAGGATTATGGCTAAGAATTTAGTGATTGTGGAGTCACCAGCTAAGGCAAAAACAATAGAAAAGTTTCTAGGAAAAGACTACAAAGTAGCTTCTAGTTTCGGACATATTGCAGATTTGCCAGCAAAGGAGCTAGGTGTGGATGTGGAAGAAGGTTTCAAACCTAAATATATCGTTTCTAAGGACAAGAAAGATGTGGTGAAAAAACTGAAAGATCTTTCGAAGAAAGCAGAGATGGTATGGTTAGCTAGTGATGAGGATCGAGAAGGAGAGGCTATTGCTTGGCATCTAGCAGAGGAGTTAAATTTGGATAAAGACAAGACGCGTCGAATTGTTTTTCATGAGATTACTAAAAAAGCAATACTTAAGGCAATTGAAAACCCAAGAAGTATAGATTATAATTTGGTAAACGCACAGCAAGCTAGACGAGTACTAGATAGATTGGTGGGATATGAATTATCTCCTGTTTTATGGAGAAAGGTAAAAGGAGGATTATCGGCAGGAAGAGTGCAGTCTGTATCTGTAAGGTTAATCGTAGAGAGAGAGCGTGAAATACTTGGTTTTACACCTGTTGCTTCTTATCGAATTGATGCAGAATTTGCTAATGAAAATGGGAAGTCTTTTAAGGCGAAACTACCTAAGAATTTTTCTACAAAAGAAGAAGCGCAGGCGTTTCTAAAGAAGAACTTAGGGGTTGGTTTTAATGTCGCTGATCTTACTACAAAACCAGCAAAAAAATCACCAGCACCACCATTTACAACATCTACTCTACAGCAGGAAGCATCTAGGAAATTGTATTTTTCTGTTAGTAAGACAATGACGATGGCGCAACGCTTGTATGAGGCAGGATTGATTACTTATATGAGAACAGATAGTGTAAATCTATCTACAGAAGCTCAGAACGGTGCAAAAGCAGAAATAATTTCTGCATATGGAGAAGAATACAGCAATCCAAAACAATATAAAGGTAAGGCGAAAGGAGCTCAAGAAGCCCACGAAGCCATAAGACCAACGGATTTTTCGAGGCATACAGTACCGGTTGATTATGATCAACAACGTCTGTATGAATTAATTTGGAAAAGAGCCATCGCTTCACAGATGAGTGATGCAAAATTAGAAAGAACCAATGTGAAGATTGGATCTACTTCTCATAATGAACAGTTTGTTGCAAATGGAGAGGTAATAAAATTTGAAGGTTTCCTTAAGGTGTATCTTGAAGGTAATGATGATGAAGATGAAGAGCAAAGCGGAATCTTACCTGCTATGAAAGTTGGTGAGAATTTATTTAATAACTATGTTACCGCTACAGAGAGATTTACCAGACCACCAAGTCGATATTCTGAAGCGGCTTTAGTAAAAAAGTTAGAAGAATTAGGTATTGGACGTCCGTCTACCTATGCACCAACAATTTCTACTATCCAAAATAGGAACTATATAGAAAAAGGTTCTAAGGAAGGCGAAGAACGAGGTTATGTTCAGATTACACTTTCTGGTGATGCAATTAAAGAAAAAAGCCTAAAAGAAAAAGTAGGAAGTGATAAAGGGAAATTAATTCCAACCGATGTGGGGATGGTAGTTAATGACTTTTTAGTAAATCATTTTTCTTCTATTTTAGATTATAACTTTACTGCAAAAGTAGAGCAAGACTTTGATGAAATTGCCGAAGGTCAGGAAGACTGGACTCACGTAATGAAAGAGTTTTATGATGAGTTTCATCCTAGAGTAGAAGATGTTGCTCAGAATGCAGAACGTGAAGTAGGAGAAAGGATTCTAGGAGAAGATCCAGATTCTGGGAAACCTGTAAGTGTTCGTTTAGGAAAATTTGGACCAATGGTACAGATTGGTACTGCAGAGGATGAGGATAAACCGAGATTTGCTAGTCTCGCACCAGGACAAACATTGGGTAGTATAACTTTCGAACAAGCAATGGATTTATTTCAATTGCCAAAAGAACTAGGTGATTATAAAGGAGAAACAGTAACCGTTAATAATGGACGTTTTGGTCCTTATGTAAAGTTTGGAGCCAAATTCGTTTCTTTAGATAAAGGAGAAGATCCTTTAAGTACATCATTAGAAAGAGCAATCGAACTTATTGATGCTAAGGAAAAAGCTGATGCTCCCATATATACATATGAAGATTTACCAGTCCAAAAAGGAACTGGTAGGTTTGGTCCATTTATTAAATGGAAGGGTATGTTTATCAATGTGAATAAAAAATATGACTTTGATAATCTTTCTGATGAGGATATCATCCAGCTTATTGAAGAAAAGAAGCAGAAAGAGATTGATAAGGTAATTCATAATTGGGAAGAAGAAGGTATTAGAGTAGAGAAAGCAAGATGGGGGCGAAGCAATGTTATAAAAGGTAAAACCAAAATTGAATTACCTAAAACTGTGGATGCTACTAAGCTTACTTTGGAGAAGGTAAAGGATCTCATCGAAAAGAATGCTCCTAAAAAGAAGACTACTGCAAAGAAAAAAACAACAAAAAAGACTACTAAAAAGAAATAAGTATATAATATATGTCTTTAGAGTTTCTTTCACCGGTCAGCGAAATAGTGGCGGCACATGTTGCTTTGCTCCCTGATCAATCATTAGGTAAACAGATTAAAGTACATACTTCTTACGATGGAGTTCCAGATCTTGATAATGTAGATCTCGCGGTAATTGGTGTTAGAGAAAATAGAAATGATATTGATTTTTTAGGTGAAGATCTTTATTTTGATACCATACGGAAATCTTTATACGATCTATTTCCAGGTAATTGGGATACTTCAATTGTAGATCTTGGAGATATTATTCCAGGAGAAGAAGTAAGCGATACTTATTTTTTAATGAAAGATATTCTTTCTACACTGCTTCAAAAAAATGTGATACCTCTAATTATTGGAGGTAGTCAAGATTTGGTATACGGTCAGTATCGTGCTTTTGATATTTTGGAGAGAATGGTTAATCTTGTTAACGTAGATAGTAAGTTTGATTTAGGAAATACTTCTAAGCCAATAACAAATACCTCTTTTGTGGGTAAGATCATTGTAGAACAGCCTTACAATCTTTTTAATTATAGCAATATAGGGTATCAGACCTATTTTAATTCACAAGAAGAAATAGATTTAATAGAGAAATTATATTTTGACGCATATCGATTGGGTGAAGTAACATCAGATGTTACAATTGTAGAGCCTATCATGCGTGATGCGGATATTGTTACAATTGATCTTGGAGCTATGAGTTCTACGCATCTTAATTATAAGTATGCTTCACCGAATGGTTTTGATGGGAGAGAGATATGTGCTATTGCAAGATATGCTGGTATTAGTGATAAAGTAAAGAGTTTTGGGGTTTATGAATTCAAAAACTTTAAAAATGAGGAAACAACTGCAATGTTAATTGCACAAATATTTTGGTATTTTATTGAAGGAGTTAATTATAGGTCTAATGAGTTAGATATTAAAAATCAGACAGGCACACTCCATTATAATGTACCAGTAGAAGATGAAGTTCTTTCGTTTTATAAAAGCGATAAAACAGAAAGATGGTGGATAGAAATACCTTTTATTTCATCTGGAAATAATAAATTGAAAAGACACACGTTATTACCTTGCACATACAACGATTATGAGCGTGCTTGTAATCAAGAAATACCTGAAAGATGGTATAAGGCAAAACGAAAAAACGAAGTTTAACATTTTTATTAGGGAGATTTAAGGTTTTTTTTAGAAAAAAATTGTTTTTCTGGAAATAAATAAATAGGTTTACCACCTTAAATCTCGAAGATCTTAACCTAAAACACGTTATGAAGAAATTTGTATCACTCTTTGCTATTGTAGCAATACTATATAGTTGTGGCGGAGGAAACCGCGGAGAACTAGTTGGAGTAAAGGGTAAAAAATGGCATCCGGAGAAACCCTACGGAATGGCCCTCATCCCCGGAGGTTCATTTATTATGGGTAAATCCGATGATGACAAGGCAGCATTAGCTAATGCACCTACCAAGACAGTTACCGTTCGATCTTTCTACATGGACGAAACTGAAGTTACTAACAGTGAATACAGGCAATTTGTCCGTTGGGTTCGCGATTCCACAGTAAGGATGAAATTGGCTATAATGGCTGATGACATGGGAAAAACTCCTGGAGACGATGGTATTGGAGAATATGCGTTTCTTGATGCGAATACCGAAGATATGTCTGTGTATGAGAAATATGTCTATGACAATTATAGCGGTACCGGAGAAACTGGCTATGAGGGTCGAAAACTTAATAAAGACATAGATATCGAATGGGATACGGAAGATTATCCTGATGAGTTTTACACAGAAGTAATGGATTCTTTATATATACCATTAGAAGAATCATACAATGGTAGACGAACGTTTGATGTGCAAAACTTTAAATTCAGATTTACTTGGATGGATATTCAAGCTGCGGCTAGAGCGAAAAAAGGAAGAAGAAAAGATTTCGTTAAAGAAACAGTGATTGAGGTGTATCCTGATACTACCGTTTGGATTAAAGATTTTAATTATTCATATAACGAACCAATGCATAATGATTATTTCTGGCATAGTTCGTATGATGATTATCCGGTAGTAGGAGTTTCCTGGGAACAGGCTAAGGCTTTTTGTACCTGGAGAACTATCGAAAAGAATTCTTATCAGAAAAAACGTAATAAGGAGTTTGTGAACTATTTTAGATTACCTACAGAAGCTGAGTGGGAATATGCAGCAAGAGGTGGATTAGAATCAGGAACATATCCTTGGGGTGGACCTTATGCTTTGAACGACAGAGGATGTTTCTTAGCGAATTTTAAACCTTTACGAGGTAATTACGCAGCTGATAATTTTTTATACACAGTAGAAGCGAAAACATTTGACCCAAATGATTATAATTTATATAACATGGCAGGTAATGTTTCAGAATGGGTGCAGTCTTCTTATGATCCTGCAGCCTATGAATATGTATCATCAATGAACCCGAATGTTAACGATGATCAGAACAAACGAAAAGTTGTGCGTGGAGGATCTTGGAAAGATGTTGCTTATTTCCTACAGGTAAGTACCAGAGATTACGAATACGCTGATTCGGCTAGAAGTTATATTGGATTCAGAACCGTACAAGATTATATGGGTACTGACGTTACTGGAGAAGATAATACCCAAAATCAGAATTAGAATAAGTCCCAAAATTTATCTATCAACCTTAATTACTAACCCTTTTTTAATTTAATAATTTAAAAAAATTTAAAAAATTAAACACATTTATTATGGCAAATTCAAAATCAAGCAAGAAATTAATGAACATGGTTTACGGTCTGGGAGCGGCTGTAGTAATCCTTGGAGCGTTATTTAAAATTATGCACTGGCCTTTTGGTAATGAG